>NZ_JBPCHW010000015.1:0-111148 GCF_051011795.1 Chryseobacterium sp. RLHN22 | reverse complement strand
AAACAATCAATGAGTTGAAAAAAGAAATAAAACAATACATCACTTATTACAACAACGACAGAATACGATTAAATCTAAATGGAAAGAGCCCGGTACAGTACCGAACTCTTTTCTTTAATAATTTTGTTTAATTTTGTCTAAACTTTTGGGTGCAGTCTATTAGGGACGGTTTTTTTATTTCCTTTTATTTCTTAATAAAGAGCTGGCCAGTTACCATTTGATTTAGTCAAAGTAGTTGTACCGTATTCTCCATATGAAGTTGTCCATTTGAAGGTTAATTTATTTCCAGCTACTGCTATATTAGAAATCGCAAATGTATCTCCGTATTGATTAGCAGTCTTGAATGTGAGCTTACCACAAAGATCCTCAATTCTAACACCTGTAGAAGTTGGTTGATAGCCAGAGAATTGTGCAAAAGCACCAAAACTGGAATCAGAAATTTGATAAAGACCATCACCTACTTTAGAAAAAACTACAGTACCCGTTAATGGACCTGGAACATCAGGTAGACCTGGAGCAAAAGCATTAACTGTCGAATACTGATATGTACCTTCTAAAGCAGAATCACATCCAAAAATTAAAGATAAGCTTATTGTAGTATTGTAATCAGCTTTTCTAACTGAAGGAGAAATGAGATCAAAAACTAATGTTTTAGCAACAGTTTGTGACAAATTTGCTCCGTAAACTCTCAATTTGATAATACCTAAATTGCTCCCTGCAGCAATTTGTACTTTACCCCCGTTAAGAATTTCATAATCAGTTCCCAATACAGCATCTCCACTAATTCTAGTAATTGAAAATTCTGCTGGAGAACTTAACGGACTCATAGTCCCGATTTTAATATCAAAATCTTTATAACCGACACCTGGTCCTTTAGCTACAGCAAATTTATCGAGAAAAAATGATGTTGGCTCCCCCTCATACATCGAATTTTCTGTGCCATCTTCACAAGAACTAATTGCAAATAGAGCAACTAATAAATAGACGAATTTAAATATATTTTTCATTTTTTGAAGATTTTAAAATTAATAACCTGGGTTTTGTACAATAAGCGAATTCACATTAACTTCAACATTTGGAATAGGCAGTGTCCATTTGTAACTTGTTAACGGTAGATTAACAGGATTTGCAGCTGGATAGTTTGAGGTAAGAGAGCTATAATCAGCTGGATCTCTGTCAAGACCAGAATTAGCTTTTGCGCCTAAACGCTTAATATCCATAAATCTATATCCTTCAAAAGCAAATTCTAATCTTCTTTCGTCAAGAATCATTTTCCAAGCTGCAGTTGCATTTGCTGGAGTGGTAACAGTTACTGATGCACCATAACGAGCATCTCTTACTGTTTTAATTGCAGTTCTTACTCCTGCAAAATCACTAGCCTGAGCTCTTGCTTCTGCTTTAATCATGTACATTTCTGATAGACGCATGATTTTGAACGAATTGTTATTGGCATTTGCTCTTGTATCAGCCCAAAATGCAGATGATGTGTTCAAACGACCTCCATGCTTATTGATTATTAATCTGTCTGAATTTCTATAATCCGGTGCAAAAGCGTAATTAGGGTCAATAGAAGAGTCAGGGCCAATAATCACATTTGCTCTTACATCGGCAACCGTAGTACCTAAAGTATTTGCAGTTAAATTACCTGGATTCAGCTTATTATGTAAAGCTCTACTTACCTCAAAAGAAGGTGCGCCAGTAGCAGTAGGTTGTAGTGAAAACCAAGCATTGTGGAGATTTGTATCTTGATTATTCTGCTGCACAATTCTTTGTATTCTAAAAATAACTTCAGGTGCTACAGCATCAGTCCAGAATATTGATCTATATGTTGCTTTATTTGCTAAAATAAGTCCTGCAGTATTAATCACCTGATCAGCCCAAATTTCTGCATTAATGTAATCTCCTTTATAAGCATAAGACCTCGCTTTAAGCCCTCTAGCAAAATTGATATTTCCATAATTTGGATTTGCTGCAACACCAGATGACTGATAAAGAGCAATAGCATCATCTAAATCCTTATGAATAAATGTATAGAATTCTCCATTGGTATTTCTAGGGAAATCATTTACATCAAAAACATCTATTCTATTAGAGATAAGTCCAGCTAAAGCATTATTATCAGTTGGATCTGTACTAAAATATCCTAATATTAATAAATGTCCATAGGCTCTTAAAGTCAGTGCTTGAGCTTTAATATTAGCAATTACATTAGCATCTGCAGTGTTAGCAGGTACAATTTTATTTGAAGCATCAATAATTCTATTTAATCTAGAAATACTTGCATACGTATTAGCCCACAAAGCAGTTGGTAGATCAGATCCAGAATTTAAGAAAAAAACATAATCATCGTTTATCCCTTGTCCACCGTTAGCAAAGCCAATTCCCACCTCATCGGTAAAAATTGAAACGACTTCTGATTCAGTTCTACTCCCCATAGTAGTAAGTGCCGAGTTAAGTAGCAATTGCAGATCTGCACTGCTTAAAAGAGCATCCTCTTCATAAATAACCCCAGGAGAATATGTGTCTAATAAATCTCTATTACATGAACTTGTTAAAAGAACACCTAATGACAATATAGAAATTTTAAAAATATTTTTCATTGTATTATATTAATTTTAATTAAAATTTAACATCAATTCCTAATGTGAAAATTTTTGGCGTAGGATACCCATACTGATCTGCCGCTCTTGTACTTTCAGCATCAAAACCTCTCCATTTTGACCATGTGTATAGATTCTCACCTTGCACCATAATTGTCATACTTTTTACAAAAGTACCATTTAAAACACTTTGTGGAATACGATACCCAATCTGAAGATTTCTTAATCTCAAATAAGATGACTCAACTAAGAAACGATCTGATCTAGTTTCGAAATTTCTGTTTGCAGCCGTATTTGATGGAATATCAGTATTTGTATTTGTTGGAGTCCACGCATTCAATAAATCTCTTGAGACATTGAACTGACCTACATCATCTGGACTATAATATCCTGACATATCATAGTCATATCTGTAAATACCAGCAACATAATTGAATGTAGTGTTAACAAAAACACCTTTATAATCAAAATCAAAACCAAATCCTCCGACATATCTCGGATTTCTAAAGTTATATTTTAATGGCTTTAAATCGGCATCTGTCGGTGACTCTGTAGGACTCCCGTTAGCACTTTCAAATAGTAAATTACCATTATTCGGATTTACTCCCAAGTAGTGATAAACATATGGAGCTTGCCAAATACTTCCATTAGCTGAGTAAGTTTGTACAGTCGCTCCTTGAATCAATGGATTTTCCGGAATATTAAATACTTTCTCCTTATTTAAAGCACCATTACCACGCAACGTTAAATTAACTCCTTCAGTATTTTTAATAACATCAATAGCTAAGTTTAACTCATAACCATAATTCTTTAAATCAATGTCGGAATTTTTATTTAAAGAAGTCTGACCTAATAAAGGACTTTGCGGCCACGGATAGAAAATATTTTTTGATGTCTTATCGTACACGTCAAATTGACCTCTAATTCTTCTTGACAACAATTCAAAATCTAAACCTACATTCCAAGTACGCGTAGTTTCCCACCTTAGATCAGGATAACCTAGATTAATACCATAACCTAAACCTGTACCATATGCAGGGGAAGAAGTGACTGAAAAAGTATTAAGATATCTCTGAGGGTTTAAGCCTTCAAAAACGCCTGGCAAAACACGCTCATTTCCTACAGTTCCATATGAACCTCTAAGTTTCAAATCGTTTACCCAAGTTACATTTTCCATGAAACTCTCTCTATTGATATTCCATCTACCTCCAATAGACCAAAAGGTACCCCAAACATTATCTTCTGAAAAACGGCTAGATCCATCATAACGAATATTAGCTGCCAAACCGTATTTACCAGCATAGTCGTAGTCCGCATTAGCAAAATAAGAAAACAGATTATGCCTAGCCTGACCAACACTAATTGGACGAAGATAACCTGCAGCTGTGTTAGTAATATAACCTGTTCCTGTTCCTGGCACCCAAGTTCTTGGATTCAATCCGATCTGTCTTTGAGACGATTGTTGTAGCATATTATTATTGAACTCAAATGCTCCCTGAACTCCGATTTTATGATCCCCAAATGTTTCGCTATACTCTAACTGCGCTAAATTATTGAAACTGAATATTCTAGAATTTGCCATATCTTCCTGACCTTTAAATTCTAAAGAGCTTTGAAGAGCAAATGAATTAAAGGAAATAGGATGTTGCCATGCATTATCATTTAAATTCCTGAACGTAGCATTAGCACGAACACGCCCCGTTAAAGTAGGCAAAAATTTATATGATGCTTCAGTAGTAACATCTATTCTCACTTCGTCAGTAGACGCTCTATAAGTTCTTTCCTTATCGATCAAAAACAACGGAGTATACAAAAAATTACCAGTGGCTTGATATAGAGCTAATAAATCCTGACTTCCTTGATATTTGTCCGGAGAAATATGTGGTGCTCCTTTCATTGCTCCCAAGACAAGGTTTTGATTCACTCCTCCTGTGTTTAAATTCGAAGCTTGCGTATTTCTAGTTAATGATAATGCAGTACCAATTGAGAAATTGAATTTATTATTCTTAGATTTACCATTTAAGTTGTTTCTTAATGAAAATCTTTTCATTCCAGTAGTTGCAAGTAACCCTTGTTGATCTAAATATCCAATACTAGTATAATTATTTAAGTTTTCAGATCCAGCAGACACTGAAAAGTCATGCGATTGCAAAATAGAAGGCTGAAAGAAATAATCTAACCAATCTGTATCAACATTATAATCTGCAATTTGGGCATCCGTCATACTTGCACCAGGACCTCTACCAATCATTTTTTCAAGAGTTAATAATTCTCTAGAATTAGCAAGATTATATCTGTGCTTCTGTAATTGAGATACTCCAAATTGAGAGCTGTATCCAAAGTTAACACCTTGATTATACCTTGCACGCTTGGTTCGAATTACTACAACTCCATTAGACCCTCTGTTACCAAATTGCGAAAGTGCAGAAGCATCCTTAAGAACTTCCATGCTTTCAATATCGTTCGGATTTATATTTCTAAAACTTTCACTAGTTCCAGGGAAACCATCAATCACATATAAAGGCTCGGTATTACCTAATAAAGAACCTTTACCTCTAACAGTAATTGTCGGTGTAGCACCGGGTTGCCCTGTACCTGTAGCAATATTAACACCAGCCAACTGCCCTTGCGCTGCATTTAGTACGTTCGAGCTAGGACGATTATTAAGTGATTCGCTGCCAATTTTTGCAGTAGAAGTTACAGCCGAGCTTTTTGTAGTGGTTTTATAACCTACAACAACAACTTCTTCAATTTCTTTTTCTTTTACAGGTTTATTAATGGTATCTTTCACGCTTTCCTGCGCTTGCATACTTTGAAAACCTAAAAAGAATAGTGCACCAACACTTAATACTTTTAATTTTACATTCATATTAACAAATTTTAATATTATAATATTGCAAATATGTTAAAAATATTTAACATCTGCAAACGATTTTATTTAGATAATTATTTTCTTAATTTTTAATGAACTTCAAGCTCACTTCTCTATTTTGTTTATCAGAATATATAAGCATATAATTTCCGGGAACAAGATTTTGCACATTTATTTTAGAATCTTTAACATTATCTTTAACCACTATTCTGCCGGTAGTATCCAAAATTACCACATGAGCTTCAATGTTACTGTTCCTAATATTCAAAACATCTTTAACAGGATTAGGATAAATTTGAATAAGATTTTCTTTTTGCTTTACATCATTGGTATTAAGTATAGAAAGATTTTGTCCATTTACTATTAACGTGAAATTTTGATTTGAATCCACCAACGAACCTTTATGTGTAACTAAGATAGTGTATACTCCATTAGCATTTGGAATATCTACTCTTTCAAAATTATCAACGTCATTTGTGGAGTTATTAGTAGCTGGTGAAAATGCATTCGCCAAACCTTGTAATTTCCAAGGATAATATACTGTACCGTCTTCAGCAACCACCTTAAGATCTAAATCATTTACCAAATATTTTGTCGAAGGATCAATAACACCATTATTCACAGATGCCACTGGCGCAGCAGGATCAGTCCAGGAAATAGAAACTTTTAAAGGTCTATTACTAGTCATATTAACAGATTCTGTAAATGTAGATCCATTGTTCAGATTTAATTCTCTAATTACACTTCTGTTTGACAACAAGTTTTTATCTCTAATCAATCTTGCTGCAGCTTCTGCATTTATTAAGCCCCATCCAAATCCATAATCCGGACCAATCGCACCACCAGCTTCATCTGCAGTATGCATAATCAACCCCTTAACTGTAGCTGCTTTCATATAATTATTATAGAGTTGATTATGATATTGTTGCAATAGCGTCACAACACCCGTAACCGCCGGCGCAGCCATCGAAGTCCCATCTTTATAACCTATTGATGTATCTGTATTACTGGTAGTTGATAGTACATTTACTCCCTTCGCTGAAATTTCTGGCTTGATTCTTCCATCATCAGTTGGTCCATAGTTACTAAATGACGACATCACTACACTTTCATCATTTACGTATTGTAATACTTGATTAACAGCAGCTACGGTAAGCGCATTTTTAGCAACAGCATCACCAGCTATTAAATCGTATCCAAACTTTGAGGCGTTCTGAGTTCCGTAAGGAACAGCTGTTTTAGACCTATCATTACCCGCGGCATAAACTGGAAGATAGAAAGGATTATTATAGCATAATGCATCTAGTTGTCTAGCATCACTAATATAAGCCCCTAAAACCCAAAGCTGGCTATTATTAGTTAAGCTTGGTCCGTATGAATGATTTGAAACCAATAAACCTGTAGAAGCTTCACTTTGCATTTCTGTAAGATCATCGTTCCAATCATAAGACTTTATGGAAGAATTAAACGCTAAACCTCTCACAGCAGGAATAACACCTTTAGCAGCAATCGTTCCAGCTACGTGAGTTCCATGATCAGACATCGTTGACGTAAAATCAAGAATCGAAACTTTCGTAAATCCATCTACCATAAATTCTTGATGAGTATCCCGAACTGGACCACCATCCCATACTCCGGCTATCATACCCTGTCCTTGGATATTCAAACCTAAGCTTCCGCCATTATATAATGATGTTGCTCTAGCTGTAATTGCAGATCCTTCATTAGTAGTTGCCTTATACAAAGGACTTCCGTCTGGAAGAATATCAGTTAATTCGATTTTTCCAGAAGCATCGTCTTTAACGATCTTTTTTGCTGTTGGATTTTGAATTAAGTAATTTTGTATTTTATTCTTTCTTTTACTCTCATCACTTTGCAACTCCTGACGAAGCGTTGCATTTGCTGCTTTATTAGAACTCTCTGCTATTTTCCTTCTCTCCTCATTAGTTTGAGAAAAGATAAAGATAGGCAAGAACATTATTAAAAAGTATGTCTTTTTCATTTTTTATTCTTTATCTTCGTTTAATATAATATCAATTAAACTTTATAAGTAAAAAGCTAAATCACCTCAGTATTTATAAAATTCTTGCAAAAATGTTAAAAAAAACCTAAACCACCAAATTTTTTAACATAAAAGCTTTATATTAAAAAAAACAAGAATAATTTGCTCATTTAATAATTATCTATATGTTTTTTGTATTTTTGAATATAAATTGAAAGTTATGAAAAAAATATTGCTTATAATAACTAGTGCATTTTGTATACCTGCATTTGCGCAAAACACAATGATTTTATCCAGAAATGACTTATTAGCGGGAACTGCATTTGACAATCGCATTACAGGGGCTTCGGGTAAAACACTAAAATACGACGAGATTTCAGGCTCAGCTTATCCTGATAAGGCTTTTAAAAATGCTAAAATTGCAGAAAACTATGAAATTACTGCAATTAGATACAATTCCTATAAAGATGAAATAGAATTTAAAAATGACACAGCCATAATGGTACTTCCAAAAGAAAACAAATTTGCCAGACTTGAAGTTTCGTCCCCTAAGCAGGTTTTTGTACTAATGAGTCTTGATAATGAACCAGAAGGATATTACTATGAATTAGTAAATGGAAAGTCGTCACTATATAAGAAGGTGAAAACTAATTTTATTGACGTTAAACCAGCCTCAACTCCTTATGGCAGTGATCAACCTGCATCATTTAGCTCTCCCGTTACTACCTATTATTTAGTCTATAACGGTAAGACAATTAAAAAACCAAAAAATCAAAAACAGATTATTGATTTAATTCCAGAAAAAAAAGATACATTAACCTCTTTTTTTAAGGAAAATAAAATAAAACTCGATAAAGAAGATGATTTAAAAAAATTAGTTATTTTCATTAATCAACAATAATCATAATAAAATTTATAAAAACCAGATGAATTCTGGTTTTTTTTCGCTTCGTATAAGGCCAATTTTTATTGAGCATTTTTTACCAAATCCATAAAATATGCTATATCTGCAGGAGAAAATATCTTAATACCTTTCTTATTCTTTTGCTTTACTACTTTCTGCAACAATTCTATCACAGGGCTTACCTTTCACAGGTGGATCATTCGGCTGTGTAGCTCCACCAACATGACAACCGTTTTCATCGATGATACCTACTTCACCAGGATTATTGGCGACTGTAGTGCATTCATCCGGACCATTTCCTGCGGGACCGCCTCCGCCACCTCCGCCACTTCCGGGATCTGTCGGCATAAATGTTTCGTCCACCTGTTCCACACAGCTGTAGGTACTCACAAGGTACGGATAAGGTGGAAAACCGGGATTACCTGCATTGTCTACGAAATCACCAACAAATTGTCGGTAATAATTAAACAAAAACGCCCTACGTTAAGGGCGTTTTTGTTATTGCTTCGTAAAAACCATATTCAACGGGAAAGTAGAACCCAAATACAAAGTTCTTGGTTTTTTAGGATTTACATAAGAGCTATGTTGTGGTATCTTACCTATAAACTTCATTTGTGTGGGTGAAAGCATTTCTAAACTTACGGTAATTCTTTTTTCTTTGTTTCTATCCACAAAAAAACCTGTGTCTATTGTTGAATCGCAAGAAATATCAAAAGAAACAGCTATTCCGACATCATTTTGTAGATTATCTCCTGAAGTATCAGCTATAACAACTCCATTTTCTTTATAAATATAATACCCAACTAAACGGTCTTTATAATAATTGTGACTGTGTTGTGTATAATGAAATTTTGTTTGTTTAATTAGGACTAAAGTCATTTCCTTATTTCTAGATGACCATTTCCAAGTCCCAACATAAGGAGCATATATATTGTTAACATCTTTTAAGTAAAGACTTCCATTTTTTCTATCTAATGGAAGATGATTGCATCGATCTGTAATATCTATAATGTTTGTTTGTGCTTTACAAGACAAAGTAAAAACTAATATTAATATTAAAACTATTTTATTCATATTTTTGATTTTATCTGTTAATTATTATAGCGGACAATCATCTTGTCCCACTGTCCCGTCAGGGTTTAATTTAAGTTTTGCCCAACGCTTGGTTGTTTTGTCTCTTCGATACAAATGTACGCCATCTCCACTTCCTATGTCTGAATCATTTAACACGTTCATTAATATTTTTAAAGCTTCGTCTTCTGTATAATCTTTGTCTTCTTTAAAGCCATTTGCTCTATAAACTTCATAAATTAAGTTATTTGCTTTATCATCTTGTTCTGTTGTAGCTGGAGGATCAACGGTATCCTGATTAAGACCCGCAAGCAAAGCATCTAACGCTGTAGTATCATTCATCCTAAACGCATATTCTATACCATTAAAATTAACGACATAGTTCGTATAAGCATTTGTTCTGGCAGGGGCAGAAATTTTGTATCCGCTGTAGAACGTAAGAATATCCCCAAACTGCGGTACCGGGAAGGTACCTTCGTAGTGATTGTGTGCGGCAAGAATATCCCAGGGGTGAAGCCCTATTTCTACTGAAACAACTCCTGGAATACCGGTCTCCTTAGGTTTCTTAAAAACTTTATGTCTTAGTGTAGCCCCTCTCTTAGCTATGGTGATTCCGGTTTCGTGATGATCTCTACCCGTAGTTGTAAGAGCCACACGTTCTTTAAGGCTATCGAGCTTCGTCTGTATGTAAGGAGTTTCCGAATTTTCTTTTAATACTTCGCAAGGGGTTCTTTCGTCGGGATCATCAGAATCATTCGGTTGTGTAACACCACCCACATGACAACCGTTCTCATCGATGATACCTACTTCACCGGGATTATTGGCGACTGTCGTACATTCATTAGAACCATCGCCACCAGGTCCGCCGCCACCATCTGAACTGCCTCCTCCACTGTTTCCAGGGTCTATATATTCCGGTTGCTCGGTAATGCAGCCACCGGTTACAATAGTGTAAACACCTGGCGGTGTAGCCGCTTTGCATTGATGCCATTGTTCTACATTAGACGCATTATGTACATTGTCACTACACGTTACATAAATTGTTTGTTCAGTCCAGTTACAGCTCATCTTTGCCAGTTGACCTCCAGAATTGAATGTACCTTTTGCCAGTTCGGCAATCGTGGTTTTCCCTTTTGTGTTTACAGGTTCTCCGTTTCTTATTTTTTCCCTTTCCTGAGCGGTAAGATTATAAGTTACCAGAAACTCCTGATAAGTGCCATCGGGAAGAGGTGAAAGCAAAAGATTTTCTAATGGAGCATCTTCAGGAGCATTCTGCCTTTTAATATTAAAAGTATAGGTGTGGTAATTGGCACCGTTCTCTATGTAGATCACATGATCGGTATCAATGGAAACACCGTTTCCATAATCAATCACTCTTCTGTTGACATTGGTCTTAGAATTCTTAAAAGTGGCTTCTGCCTTTTCAAGTTCAGGAACCAAGACACTTTTGTGCCTGCTATCGTTTAAAGATATCCTCTTGGAGATCACCTTACAAATGAACAGCTTAAGACAAACTAAACCTCCTTTCAGAGGTTTAATTTATTACTGTTTTACCAAATGAATGAGTTGTTCATAAGGAATCGTAGGTTGAAAATTTACAGGACATTTTCCTTCAACAACAATATCATTATCCGGAAGCATAAGAATAGTCATTTGTGAAGGTGTGGAAGGTTGTATCCTTAAATAGACATCTCCATATTCCGCACATCCTACACTATTGCCCACAAAATACATTTTATAAGCTTTCAGGTCAGATTGAAAGTTAATTCCTTTAAATTTAGTCTTTAGATCATCTTGTTCATTAAATGTATTGTAAGTTACATTTCCATTAGAACCTGACACCTTCAATCTTCCCACTAAAAAGTCCCAATTGACATCATATCCTCCTACATTTTCCTTTTTAATAAAACTAAATTCATAAGTCTTTCCATTCAAATCCCCCTTCCATATCCCTATATATTTATTCAATGAATTATTGACATCTTTTATGTAGGTTGTACTTTGAGGAACACTTCCTGTTTGCTGTTCATAGATTACAGCTTGTTCCAATGAAATAATCTGAGATTTACAAGAATAAAAATATAATAAGAATTAAAAATGTATTTTTCATAAAATTTGTTATTTATTGTGGACAATTTGTATCAATTGTATCTGTCTTATCATCGTTTAGTTTAATTTCAGTTGAACTGCCATCTGAGTTCATCCTGTACAATGTCATACCTTTTAAGTTCATATTTTCATCAATAAATTTAAGAAATTTCAATTCTAAACTCATTTTTTTATTTTTAGAAATAAAGTCAATAAAAGGATCTTTGTATGCTTCTTTTTGGGCGTCAGTAAAAGTTTTTATTTGATACTCATTTCCTGTAAAACGAATCTGATAGTTCCCTACACTGGAAACCATTACTGCATATACATCACTTAGCGGTTGCCCTTTTGTTTGAGCATTTTTTACCAAATCCATAAAATATGCTATATCTGCAGGAGAAAACATCTTAATACCTTTCTTACCTATTCCATATCCTTCTGCATTAAGAAATTCATAATCATTCACATGCGTATGTATAAATCCTTTAATATAAGTGTTTGTTTCAACATCGGGCAACCTCAAGGTATTTGCATTATCTGTAGCACCTGCATTATCTTTATACACATAATCTCCTCCAAATTTTTGAATATATCCCGTCTCTTTTTTTAATGAAATCTTTGTTTTAAGAGTATCTATTCTTTTAGAAAATTCTTCATCTTGCCGTTGTTCCTTTATTTTTGTGCAAGGATTTTTTGGTCTTGTATCATTCGGCTGTGTAACACCACCCACATGACAACCGTTTTCATCGATGATACCTACTTCACCAGGATTATTGGCCACTGTGGTGCATTCATCCGGACCATTTCCTGCGGGACCGCCGCCACCACCTCCGCCACTTCCGGGATCTGTCGGCATAAATGTTTCGTCCACCTGTTCCACACAGCTGTAGGTACTCACAAGGTACGGATAAGGTGGAAAACCAGGATTACCTGCATTGTCTACGAAATCACCAACAAATTGTCGGTAATAATTCAACAAAAAACGCCCTTCGTTAAAGGGCGCTTATGTTACTGCTTTGTGAAAACCATCTCCAATGGAAAACTATATCCGCCATAAACCAATGTTGGTGTCTTCGTTTTAATAATGCTGTTTTCTCCCATCTTGCCAGTAAATTTCATCTGGGTAGAGGATAACTTCTCCAACTTTACTTCATAATATTTATTTTTTGGAATATCTTTAAAATTTACTGTATAAATACCTGTATCATCATCACAATGAATATCAAAACCAATTTTAAAACTATAATCACTCATTAAGTCAACATTGGAGGTGTTTATTATTTCTATACCGTTTTCCTTATAAATATAATAGCCTACCAACCTATCTTCATAAAAATTATCAATACCAGAACTGTAGTGAAACTTAGCTTGTTTAATCAAGACAAGTGTCATTTCCCTGTTTCCTTCTGTCCATTTCCAAGTACCTATAAATGGCTGATAAATGTTACTTATATCCTTTTTATATAAACTTCCATTCATTGAATTAAATGGATGGCTGTTACAAACATTAATTATATCTATAATTTTATTCTGACTTTTACATGATATCGAAGATATTATTATAATTATTAAAATTATCTTTTTCATTTTATTATTTTATTAGTTAAACGTACAGTTTTCTTTAATTACATTTTTTGCAGAATCCCATTTTAGTTTGCCCCAGACATCACCGTCTTTTCTATAAATTTGAATTCCATTTCCACTCCCCATTCTTGGGTCGCTCAATACATTCATCAACAGTTTTTCTGCTCCCGCCTTCATAAAGGCTTCAGGCTTAATTTGACCATATTCATCATAAATTTTTCTTATTTTCTCTTTCGCATCATATTTTCCTTGATCCGTATCTAAATCAAGTCCTGCAAAAAGAGTAGCCAAAAACGATGGATCATTTATTTTTATAGCATACGTTGTTCCGTTTTCGCTGGTTACATAAGAAATATATATCTTGATGCTACAAGATACTGATAACCCTCGTAATACGTGACAATATCAGCAAAGGAAAATATGGGAAGATAATCTTTCACATGATTATGCATTTGTGCAATATCATAAGGTGAGAGATCAAGTTTTACCGACATGGTGTTGGCAAAACCAATATTTGTAGGAGTTGCACTTAACTTATATTTTTAGTCTTTTTTACGGTAATGCTCGTTTCGTGCTTATCATTATACGTCACTACTCGATTTTTAAGGCTTTCTAATTTCGCCTGAAATACAGGATCTGCAGAGTTGTCTCTTAAAACTTCACAGGGTGTTCTACTATCTTCGACACCAGAATCATTCGGCTGTGTAACACCACTCACATGACAACCGTTTTCATCGATGATACCTACTTCACCAGGATTATTGGCGACTGTAGTGCATTCATCAGGACCATTTCCTGCGGGACCGCCGCCGCCACCTCCGCCACTTCCGGGATCTGTCGGCATAAATGTTTCGTCCACCTGTTCCACACAGCTGTAGGTGCTTACAAGGTACGGATAAGGTGGAAAACCCGGATTACCTGCATTGTCTACGAAATCACCAACAAATTGACAGGAACCATAAGTAGATTCACCATGTACTCCTTCTGAACAAAGAGCCCATTTTACACTATTATTCCAGCCACATACCATCGTCGATTTGGCAAGCTGACCACCGGAATTAAACGTTCCCTTTGCCAGTTCGGTAATCGTGGTTTTCCCGTTGGTATTTACCGGCGCTCCGTTTCTTACCTTCTCTCTTTCCTGAGCAGTGAGATTGTAGGTTACCAAGAATTCTTTATAGCTTCCGTCTGCAGTCGGCATAAGCAAAAGATTTTCCAGGGGTGCAGTTTCCGGAGCATTCTCTCTTTTGATTTTAAAAGTATAGGTATGAAAGTTCGGACCGTTTTCGATATAGATCACTTGATCGGTATCTATAGAAACTCCGTTGCCGTAATCGATCAACCTTCCGTTTAAATTCTTTTTAGATAAAAATTTAAACTCAGCTTTTTCTAAAGACTATGTAATTTTTTAAATTCTTTAAGGTACTTTCTTCATCACCACCATATTAGGAATGCTTAACGTGGGTTGACCATTGTATAAAGGGTTTTTATAAGGATCACCAATACCGCCTGTAAAGTTTTCTAAATACAGTTTGAATTTTATTCTTTGCGGCTCGTTTGGGATATTGGGCATTTTCTCTATAATACATGTTGGACGATAATACTCACCTCCTTGATGCAGCACTCCTAAATTAGAAAATGAAGGCCAATTGACTGGTACGGTTACCCTTCCATAATCTACAAATGAACCTTGTAACTTTTGACCGTTTTCGCTAATGAAGGAAGGTTCGTCAAAAAATGGTGATTCAAAAATAAGATTACCATTTTGGGATTTTTTGTATTTTATATTAATTCTGTCTTCAAAAAAATTTAATCCCACATCATTGTAAATAATATGATATTTTGTAGATTTAACTAAGGTAATTTGAAATTTCTCACTTCCTTTTATATATTCCCAAGTCCCAATAAAATCATTAAGAAAATTATTTACATCTTTATAATAATATTGTCCTGAGCTTAAAAAATTTTCAGACAAAGCTCCATTATTTTGACCTCTCACAATTATTGTTTGTGAATTAAGCATTGTGAAAGTTGTTAGGCTAAAATTAAATAATAAAATTTTATATATAATTGTTTTCATACTTTACATTTTTAAAGTTTACATGGTATCTCATTAAAGCTATAATTTCCGCTTCCGTTATTTACGAGTTCAAGTTTTCTCCAATTCTGATAAGTGTCTTTGCTCCCTTCATATAATTCCACCCCAATATCTTGATCATTAATAAATCTTAAAAACCCTGTAACCTGTTCATCATGCGTAGAATTATGTCTAATATTATATTCTTCTTGATTTTCGAATTTATCTTTCATATATTCTTCTTTTTTATTTTTTGACCATCCTGAGTAATTTATTACAAACGCTTTGAGTTTATTTATGTCTTTAATCTTCAAAGCAAACAATCCTATATCTGTAATTACATACGTTACAGCTTTTTTAGGCACAGGACTGTAGTAAGTACTTTGGGGGAGAGTTTCTATTGTTCCAAACAAAGCTATGGAATTCAAATCGAATGGAGCAAAAATACCTATATGTGTTGTATCTGATTTTAAGTGATTATGAGCATTACCATACAATGAGTTTGCCATGTCATTCGATAAACTTTGATAATATGTTCCATAGTCAATCGCATTGGTGTCATTTTGATTTGAACCCATTAACAAATAAGAAATAGGGGTACCGCTGTTTTCATGCAATACAAAACCAAACTCTTGTGTTCCATCATCCACATTATTTTTAAGTTGGTCCATTCTATCTTTGAAATACTGCTTTCCTCCTAAAGATTCCAATTGTTCACAAGGGTACTTCTGCCCTGGCCTTGGATCATTCGGCTGTGTAACACCACCCACATGACAGTCATTCTCATCGATGATACCTACTTCACCAGGATTATTGGCGACTGTAGTGCATTCATCCGGACCATTTCCTGCGGGACCGCCTCCCCCACCTCCCCCACTTCCGGGATCTGTCGGCATAAATGTTTCGTCCACCTGTTCCACACAGCTGTAGGTGCTTACAAGGTACGGATAAGGTGGAAAACCCGGATTACCTGCATTGTCTACGAAATCACCAACAAATTGACAGGAACCATAAGTAGATTCACCATGTACTCCTTCTGAACAAAGAGCCCATTTTACACTATTGCTCCAGCCACATACCATCGTCGATTTGGCAAGCTGACCACCGGAATTAAACGTTCCTTTTGCCAGTTCGGTAATCGTGGTTTTCCCGTTGGTATTTACCGGCGCTCCGTTTCTTACCTTCTCTCTTTCCTGAGCAGTGAGATTGTAGGTTACCAAGAATTCTTTATAGCTTCCGTCTGCAGTCGGCATAAGCAAAAGATTTTCCAGGGGTGCAGTTTCCGGAGCGTTCTCTCTTTTGATTTTAAAAGTATAGGTATGAAAATTCGGACCGTTTTCGATATAGATCACTTGATCGGTATCTATAGAAACTCCGTTGCCGTAATCGATCAACCTTCCGTTTACATTGGCCTTGGTATTCTTAAGGTCAGCTTCTGCCTTTTCGATTTCAGGAAGAAGTATGCTTTTGTGCTTACTTTCATCCAATGAAATTCTTTTCGAGGTAAGCTGAAACTTCGAGCTGTTGTTAAAAGTTTCGTTTTCATGGAACTGGTCTGTCCTGCAGGAATAGGCAGTAAGGGCGACCATAAGAACCAGGCAGAGCCTGAACAGTAGATTTCCCATAATATAAATAGAAACCTCATTTCAGAGCTTTTCTATTATTACTGTTTTATCAACTCCACATTAGTAGGAACCCTAAAATCCGTCGCCTGATTCATATTGAGATCACGGGAAGAAATATAACCTGTCAATTTTAAGTCCCAATGCAGTTTCTCAATTCCATTAACGTTTGAATAGGTTAATGTAGCTTCACTTGACATTTTTGGTCGCTCAGGATCATAAAAAAATAATGTAACTTTATTAAGATCTCCTTCCCAAAGTCTAGCACCTGTTAGTTTTGAATTTAAAAGAGGAAAATTACTTGTATCTACAATAGTAATTCCATTATTTGTATACTTATATTTTCCTTTTAATAAATCTTTATAGTAATCTATTATAAAAACCATTTCGACTTTCTGTAAAATTATTGTAAAGATTTTCCCATTTTCACTATAAACCCATGTTCCTGCGAACTTGTTTAGAATGTTGTTCGTATCCTTTATATATGAGTTTTGTGGTTTATTGATAGGACTTTGCCCTAAAGTGTAAACTGGTGACTGTGCTTTACAGTTTACTATCATTGTTAATAATAATATGGCTAAAAACTGTTTCATAATTTGTATTTTAAATGAAGAGGTTTTTTATAAAAACAACCTCTTCATATTTACTGTTTTATTAACTCCACATTGGTAGGAACTCTGAAATCTGTTGCTTGGTTCATATTGGGATCACGTGACGAAACGTAGCCTGTCAATTTCAAATCCCAATGTAGCTTTTCAATTCCATTTATGTTTGAATAAGTTAATGTTACCCTTGCACCTATTTTTGGACGTTCAGGATCACTAAAAAACAAAGTTACTTTATTAGGGTTCCCTTCCCATAGTGTAAAGCCAAAAATAGTTGAATTTTTACCAGAAAAATTTGATGTATCTGTATTTGCTATCATATTATTATTCACTGAATATTTAAAGTTTCCCTGCAGCTCATCAACATAATAATCGTTTAAATCAATCATTTCTGATTTCTGTAAAATTATTGTAAATACTTTCCCATTTTGACTATAAACCCATGTTCCTGCGAACCTGTTTAAGATATTATTAGTATCCTTTACATAAGAATTTTGTGGTTTATTGATAGGGCTTTGCCCTAATGTATAAACTGGTGACTGCGCTTTACAGTTTACTATCATTGTTAATAATAATATGACTAAAAAAATTTTCATAATTTGCATTTTCTAAATGGATAGGTTGTTACAAAACAACCTATTCATATTTACTGTTTTATTAGCTCCACATTTGTAGGAACTCTGAAATCTGTTGCTTGGTTCATATTGGGATCACGTGACGAAACATAGCCTGTCAATTTTAAATCCCAATGTAACTTTTCAACTCCATTAATGTTTGAATAAGTTAATGTTACTCTTGATGACATTTTAGGTCTTTCAGGGTCATTAAAAAGTAATATGACTTTGTTAGGATTATCTACCGAGATCCATGCTCCTGTGATTTTAGAGTTAGATAATGGATAACTACTTGTATCTACAATAGTAGAATTATTATCTATGTATTTAAAAAAACCATTTAACTCGTCGACATAATAAGTTGCAAGCTTTTTCATTTCTGATTTTTGTAAATTTACTGTGAAAATTTTTCCATTCTGATTATATTTCCAGGTTCCAACAAATTTATCTAATAGATTATCACTGTCTTTAATATAAGAATCAATAGGTATTCTTGTTGGAGTATTACTCCCTAAAGTATAAACTGGTGACTGCGCTTTACAATTTACAGTCATCGTTAATAATAATATGGCTAAAATTTGTTTCATATTGTTTATTTTTAATTGCAAGGTATTTCATTAACTGTATCTGTTGCTGGATCATAAACCATTTTATTCCAGCCATTCAATTGATCATCTGTTGCTTTGTATAAGCTGAGACCAAATTCAGGCAAAACACTGACAACTTGTTTGATTATATCATTGTAAGTAACATTAACCAATTGTGGAAGTTTGCCATAATATTGTTTATATAAATTATCTCTATTTGTCATCATTTCTCCACCTGCATTATAAAAACGAGTAGAATTATCAACCAATAGCGCATATACACCTGCTTTACTTATCACCATGATAGTCAATTTATCCAAAGGTTTATTATTGGTAAATCTTCGGAAATGAATCGCGTCAAAAACACCCAAATCTTCAAAGCTAAATATAGGCAACATCGTAGAACCCTCGAAATGAGTATGGATAAAAGCTGTCTGTTCCCCAGTAGGAGGTGTTAATACATTAATCAAGGTTTCTCCAGGGTTTCCATCAACAGATGTAACCACACTTTCTCCTTGTGCGTTATCGGCTACAATTGCTCCTCTCTCATAATTCAATGCTAAGTTCGCGGGGGTATTTAAAGTTTGGATTTTATTTTTTAGCCCTGTTGTATTATCCGTAATATTTTTTACTTTTTCGCACGGATTACCTTTCACAGGTGGATCATTCGGCTGTGTAACTCCACCAACATTACAGCCGTTTTCATCGATAATACCTACTTCACCAGGATTATTGGCGACTGTAGTACATTCATTAGAACCATCGCCACCAGGTCCTCCGCCACCATCTGAACTACCTCCACCGCTGTTTCCCGGATCTATATATTCAGGCTGCTCGGTAATGCAGCCACCGGTTACAATAGTGTAAACACCTGGCGGTGTAGCCGCTTTGCATTGATGCCATTGTTCTACATTAGACGCATTATGTACATTGTCACTACACGTTACATAAATTGTTTGTTCAGTCCAGTTACAGCTCATCTTTGCCAGTTGACCTCCAGAATTGAATGTACCTTTTGCCAGTTCGGCAATCGTGGTTTTCCCTTTTGTGTTTACAGGTTCTCCGTTTCTTATTTTTTCCCTTTCCTGAGCGGTAAGATTATAAGTTATCAGAAACTCCTGATACGTGCCATCCGGAAGTGGAGAAAGCAGGAGGTTTTCTAATGGAGCATCTTCAGGAGCATTCTGCCTTTTAATATTAAAAGTATAGGTGTGGTAATTGGCACCGTTCTCTATGTAGATCACATCATCGGTATCGATTGAGACGCCGCTCCCATAATCTACCACTTTACCATTTACATTCTTTTTAGATAAAGATTGAAATGCAGATTCAGCTTTTTCGATCTCAGGAAGAAGCAGGTCTTTGTGCTTTGCTTCATTGAGCGAAATACGTTTCGAGGTCAGCTGGAATTTTGAGCTGTTGCTGTATGTTTCTTTTTCATGGAACTGGTCTGTCCTACAGGAATAGGCAGTAAGGGCGACTGCAAGAACCAGGCAGAGCCTGAGCATTAGTTTTTTTCTCATCTTTGTTTTTAAAATTAACGGTTAAATATATCACTTTTTTATGATGCTACAAATATGTGACAAATATCCAGGGAATAAACGGAAAAAAATTACTGGTTTCCGTAGTATGTTACTAAAAGAAATTTTTATGTACTTTTGAAAAAAATACAACGCGCCATGACATTAGGTGACAAACTGAAGAAAGCGAGAATCAACAAAAACTTTACGCAGGAATATCTTGCCGAAGTGCTGAATGTTTCGCAGAAAACCTACTCCAATTTCGAAAACGACAAAAGCAAACCCGATTTTCAGCAGGTAGAACATATTGCCAAAGCTCTGGAAGTAAGTGTTCTTGATTTTTTGAGTGGTGATTCTCTTTCATTTAACTATGATAATACGCATGGTGGGAATAATGGTTTTATATATCAAAATCAACTTCCCGAAAAATTGGTAGAACAATACGAAGAGCGCATTAAAGAGCTGAAAGAACAGGTCGAGTTCTGGAAAAGCCAGTCGCAGGGCAGAACATCATAAAACTCCTTTCCCGAAAGGCTGCCGCACCCTCGCAACAGCCTTTCGGGAACATCCGAAAACCTGCTGCGCCCCTGCGACGGGTTTTCGGAAGCCCCGGAAAAATAACGCAGCCCTGCGCCATACTTTCGGGGAAAACAAGACACATTAACCTTTAAATAAAAACACATCTATGAATGCAATAGATCTCCCAAAACTTCGAAATGCAGAATATCTGCAATACGTGAAAGACTACTCAGGGATCATTAACCTGAATAACCCTACCCAGCTAGGGATCGAAGCAAAACTTTCTGCTTTCAACAACAGAATAACTGAATTGGAAGCCTTATACAAGAAAGCTTTAGCCAGTGAAAAAACGCAGGAGCTTTTAACACTTGATGAGCGAAGAGATGATGCCATCAACGGAATTTATTATTTCCTGCTCAGCCAAACTTACCATTTTGAAGCTGACAAACAGCAGAAAGCACAGCTCCTGTTATCCAATATGGAACTCTATGGCAGCGGAATCTCCAGGCTTAATTACCAGGCAGAAACAGCCACCCTCAACAACATCATCCGCGACTGGGAAAATAAGCCCGAGCTGATCGATGCAATTTCTTCTTTTAATCTGTCACCCTGGGTAAATGAACTGAAAAACGCTAATGATGAGTTTAATACAAAGTACCTTTCCAGAACGCAGGAATACGGCGACGCCAGTCCCGAAACCATTAAGCTGAAAAGAGAAGAAACGAATGCAGCCTATTATGCATTAAGAGACAGGATCGATGCGCTTCATCTTTTGGTGGAAACTCCGCCTTCGCCCTATGCTACCGTTATCAACCAGCTTAATGCACTGACGGATCAGTATAACAAGCTGCTGGTGAACAGAACGGATGGTGCGTCGACAGGCAATTCGGAAACTCCAACTGTTTAGGGCTTTAATTAGCTGACTACAAATCAACAAGGAGTTTGTCATTGACTTTGTCGAATCTTCGATTTCCGTAGGAATCTAGACTATACCTAAAAAGCATTGCTGAGATTCCTACGGAATGACAAACTAACTGCTAATCTCTTGGAAACTTTATCACAAATTCAAAGCTTAGAAACAAAAACTGCCCGCATCAAAGATGCGGGCAGTTTTAATATATTACAAAATTAAATTACTTCAATTTCTTCTTCACAGCAACCTCTTCGTATACTTCAAGAATGTCGCCCTGTTCGATATCATTGTAACCTTTAAGGTTCAATCCACATTCGTAACCTTTCGTTACTTCTTTTACGTCGTCTTTGAAACGCTTTAAGCTTTCAAGCTCACCATCGAATTTCACGATACCGTCTCTTAGCAAACGTACTTTAGAATTTCTCGTTACTTTTCCGGTAAGAACCATACAACCTGCAATCGTTCCGACTTTAGAAATCTTAAATACTTCTCTAATTTCAACATTACCGATAACCTGCTCCTGAATTTCCGGAGAAAGCATTCCCTCCATCGCTTCTTTCACCTCATCGATGGCTTTATAGATGACAGAATATGTTCTGATCTCAATTTCTTCACGGTCTGCAAGATCTTTCGCATTGGCTCCGGCTCTTACGTTGAATCCGATGATAATGGCATCAGATGCAGCCGCTAAGTTGATATCAGATTCAGTGATCTGCCCAACACCTGAGTGAAGGATTTTCACACTGATCTCTTCTGTTGATAATCTCTGTAACTGATCAGAAAGTGCTTCCACAGAACCATCCACGTCCCCTTTAAGGATAATGTTCAATTCCTTGAATTCACCCAAAGCAATACGTCTACCTAATTCTTCAAGGGTCGTATGTTTCTTGGTTCTGATTGATAATTCTCTCTGTAACTGCTCTCTCTTATTCGCAATCGCTTTACCTTCACTTTCGTCAGCATAAACACGGAATTTATCACCTGCTGTAGGCGCTCCGTCTAAACCTAAGATCGTTGCCGGGATTGAAGGACCTGCTTCCGCAAGATTCTTCCCTCTTTCATCCAGTAAAGCTTTTACTTTACCGTGGTTTTTACCTGCTACAACATAGTCTCCAACTCTTAAAGTTCCGGTTTGCACCAACATGGTTGCCACGTATCCTCTACCTTTATCTAAAGATGCTTCAATTACTACTCCATTTGCAGCACGATCCGGATTCGCTTTTAATTCAAGCATTTCTGCCTGTAATAAAACTTTCTCCAACAATACATCCACATTATTACCAAATTTTGCCGAAATCTCCTGAGCCTGAACGTTTCCACCCCATTCTTCCACCAAAATATTCATTCCGGAAAGTTGCTGACGGATGTTATCAGGGTTTGCATTCGGTTTATCTACCTTGTTGATCGCAATAATCATCGGTACACCTGCAGCCTGAGCGTGAGAAATCGCTTCCTTCGTCTGTGGCATCACATCGTCATCGGCAGCGATTACGATAATCGCAATATCGGTAACCTGTGCACCTCTCGCTCTCATCGCCGTAAAGGCTTCGTGACCCGGCGTATCTAAGAATGTAATTCTCTGACCGTTTTCCAGTTTCACATTGTAAGCTCCAATGTGCTGTGTAATTCCTCCTGATTCACCAGCGATAACGTTGGTTTTTCTGATGTAATCCAATAATGATGTTTTACCGTGGTCAACGTGCCCCATTACGGTAACAATCGGTGCTCTCGGCAATAAGCTTTCTTCAGTATCGATTTCGTCTTCCGCATCGGTATCTTCAAGATCCGCATCAGAGAATTCGATTTTATATCCGAATTCATCAGCTACCAATAATAAAGTATCGGCTTCCAATCTCTGGTTCATGGTAACCATTACTCCTAAAGAGAAACAAGCTGAGATTACTTCGGTTGGAGAAACGTTCATTAAACTTGCCAATTCACCAACAGTGATGAACTCTGTTACCTTTAATGTTCTGTCTGCAGCATCAATTTCCTGCTGACGCTCGTCCTGCTCTCTACGGAAACTTCTCTTATCTTTTCTGTGCTTGGAAGATTTAGATTTACCTCCTTTATTGGTAAGCTTTTCTAAAGTCTCCTTAATTTGATTTTTAACTTGTTCGTCAGTCAGTTCAACAGGCATTGTTCTCTGTCCTGGTCTGTTTCCACCTTGTCCGCCTCTATTGAAGCCCGGTCTGTTTCCACCTTGTCCGCCCTGACCTTGAGGACGGTTACCTTGGTTGTTGTTTCCGAAACGGTTTCCACCGCCTTGTCCACCCTGACCCGGACGGTTTCCGCCTTGACCTCCCTGACCCTGAGGACGGTTACCCTGACCTCCTTGTCCCTGAGGACGGTTTCCTTGACCTCCTTGCTGATTGCTTCCACCCTGTTGGTTGTTCCCTGTATTTTGGTTCGGGCCACCCGGCTTCTCAATTCTCTTTCTTTTCTTTTTCGCTCCCGGACCTGGCTTTGGTGCAAACTGAGTTAAGTCAATTTTTTCACCGACAATCTTAGGTCCGTCAAGCTTTTGATAAACAGTTTCTATTTTCTGAGGTTCCTGAGATTCTTCAGACGCAGGTGCTGCTTCTGATTTGGTTTCCTCTACTTTTTCTGCAGGTTTCTCAACCGGTTTCGGAGTTTCTTTCACCGGTTCAGCCGGTTTTACCTCCGCTTTTACCTCTTCTGTTTTTGGTTTATCTTTTTTTGCAGGTCTGTTTCTGTTCCCTTCGATTTGCGAAAGATCAATTTTATCCAGAACCTTGAATTCCTGTTTTTCAGATGTTGCTTTTACTTCAGAAACCGGTGCAACTTCTTCTTTCTTCACCTCTTCTTTCACCTCCTTCACTTCTTCTTTCTTCTCTTCTACCGGAGCAGGTGCAGGAGCTGGTTCTTCTGCAACAGGTTCAGATTTTTTAGGCTCAAGATCTATTTTACCTAAAATTCTGGTTTCTGGTTTTGTATTAGCTTTAGCTCTTATTACTTCAGGGGCTTTTTTCTCTTCCATTTCCAGTTTTTCTTCCGGAACTTTAGAAATCACCACCTCATGGGAAGCTTTACGCTGCTCACCGTCTTTGGCAAACTCAGCTTCCAATGCAGAATATGCCGCTTCTTCTAATTGAGCGTTAGGATTGTTTTCAACCACGAAGTCTTTAGACTGTAAAAACTCTACCAGTCTGGACATCGATATGTTGAATTCCTTAACCGCTTTATTTAATCTAATTTTTGGCATCTATATTATTTACTGTTTTTTTTAATTCTTAAAATTAAAGTGTTCTTTTTACTGTTTATTAAAATTTATTTCTAAATATTAATCTTCAAATTCCTCTCTCAAAATACGTTTTACATCTTCGATGGTTTCCTCTTCAAGGTCTACCATATTCAGAAGACTTTCCGTTTCCTTATCCAACACCGATTTTGCAGTTGTAAGACCTACTTTCTTAAACTCATCCAAAATCCACTGTTCGATATCATCATTAAACTCTTTCAAGTCTACATCATCATCTTCACTTGATTCTCTGTATACATCAATTTCGTATCCAGAAAGCCACGAAGCCAGTCTGATGTTTTGTCCCTGCTTTCCGATTACTTTAGAAATCTCTTCAACCGGAGTATAAACCAATGCATAGTTTGCGTCCTCATTGATGTCAATTTTATTGATGGTAACATTACCTAAAGCTCTCTTCACCATAATCTCAGGGTTTTTAGACCACTGGATCACATCTATATTTTCGTTTCTTAATTCTCTTACAACCCCATGAATTCTGGAACCTTTTACCCCGACACAAGCTCCTACAGGATCAATTCTGTCATCGTAAGCATCCACAGCGATTTTGGCTTTTTCACCAGGAATTCTTACTGCTTTTTTAAGGATGATGGTTCCGTCCTGAATTTCAGGAATTTCCAACTCCAATAATTTTTCTAAGAACTTCGGAGCCGTTCTGGAAACAATGATCTGAGGTTTTGAACCTTTAAAATCTACTGTTTCAACAATTGCCCTGATGTTTTCTCCTTTTTTGAAGAAATCTGAAGGTATCTGATTTTCTTTTGGCAGTATAAATTCATTTCCTTCGTCATCCAATAAGATTACATGCTTGTGACGGATATGGTGAATTTCACCAATTACAATCTCCCCGATTCTGTCTCTGAACTGGTCGTACAACATAGCGTTGTTATGCTCCTGCAATTTTGTTGCTAAAATCTGTTTCAGCGTCAAAATATTTCTTCTTCCCAACTGAGCTACCGGAATTTCCATTGTAAAATCTTCACCTACCTCAAAAGTCGGATCGATTTTTTTAGCTTCTGTAATTTCAATTTCCAGATCATCATCTTCAGACATTTCATCTTCAACGATTGTTTTATTTAAAAATATCTGAAAATCTCCTTTGTCAGGGTTTACAATAACATCAAAATGATCATCCGAATCATATCTTTTTCTCAACAAAGTTTTCAGAGAATCTTCAATGATCGCCATCAGATCAATCTTACTGATCCCTTTTTCGTCTTTAAAATCACCAAATGATTCAATCAACGCTATATTATCCATGTATCTTTTTTCTTTTTAAAATTTAATTACTACCAATGCTTTTTTTATTTCGGAGTAAGGAATTTCTTTTTCCTCCTCAACATCCACTTTCCCCTTACCTATATCTTTCGGTTTGCGGTAACGAAGTACGAGAGTGATTTTCTCTTCGTCTACTTTTACAAGTTCGCCCTCGGTTTTTGTTGAATCATTAAGCAAAACCTCAATTTCTCTTCCGATATTTTTCTGAAATTGTCTTGGGATTGCAAGTGGCTCGCTTAATCCGGCAGACATTACCTGAAGGCTGAAATCATGCTCTTCACGATCCATATTAAACTCGATGGCGCGGCTTGCATCCAGACAATCCTGAACAGAAACACCATTATCTCCGTCAAGAATTACCGTAATATCATCACCTGCAGAAATCTTTAAATCAATAAGAAACAAATCTTTTCTTGTTTCCAGGAAATCATTTAATAATGCTTCAATATTTTTTCTAAACTCCATATTCTTTATCCTGATTTACCAGTACGAAAAAAGGCTTTCTCTTCGAAGCCTTTCCATTTTTTCCGTAAATCTTATGCAAATATATGACAATTTTATAAAATATGCAAATCAGGTTCATAATCAACAAAATAAGATCATCAAATTATTTAAGGCTTTATGGTAAAATATTTCAGCATCATCTTCAAGAAGTTATTATTCATTTAAAAATACAATGAAACAATTTTTAGTATTTTTGTGACGAATTTTATAAAAACATATATTTTGAATATAACAATAGTAGGAACAGGCTATGTGGGTTTGGTTACAGGAACTACCCTTGCAGAGCTTGGCAATTCGGTTTATTGTGTTGATATCGATGAAAAAAAAGTAGAGGGAATGAAAAACGGCATCGTGCCGATTTACGAGCCCAACCTTGAAGAAATGTTCCTGAGAAACATTCAGTCTGAAAGATTATTTTTCACTACCAACCTAAAGGAAGCTTTAGACAAGAGTGAGGTTGTATATCTTGCTCTTCCGACGCCACCAGGTGAAGACGGGTCTGCAGATCTTTCTTATGTATTGAAAGTAGCTAACGATATTGGTGAAATGATGACAGACTATAAGGTGGTTGTCAATAAAAGTACAGTTCCCGTAGGTACAGCCGATAAAGTAAGAGAAACAATTTCTGCCAAAACAACAATAGACTTTGATGTAGTTTCGAATCCTGAGTTCCTGAGAGAAGGTTTTGCAGTAGAAGATTCGATGAATCCAGCGAGAGTTGTTGTGGGGTCAAGTTCCGAGAAAGCGAAAGATATTATGGCTAAAATTTATCAACCATTTACCAATACCGGAATTCCTATTATTTTCATGGACGAAAAATCGTCCGAGCTTACAAAATATGCAGCCAACTCATTTTTAGCGGTAAAAATTACCTTTATGAATGAAATTGCCAATTATTGTGAGAAAGTAGGCGCCGATGTAGACAAAGTAAGGCTAGGAATGGGAAGTGATGACAGAATCGGGCACCGTTTTCTGTTTCCGGGAATCGGGTATGGCGGAAGCTGTTTTCCTAAGGATGTAAAAGCTTTAATTAAATCAGGAAAAGACGACCATTTTGATTTTCAGATTCTTCAGGCTACAGAAAAAGTAAATATTTCCCAAAAAATAATTTTGGTCTCGGAAATTGAAAAGTATTTCGGAGGAAATATTAAAGGAAAGAAAATTGCGATGTGGGGATTGGCATTTAAAGCCAACACAGATGACATAAGAGAAGCGTCTTCACTCGACAATATTGCATTACTTCTGGAAAAAGGAGCAGAAATCATTGCTTACGACCTGATTGCTGAACAGAATGTTAAAAAATTATTGGGTGACAAAATATCGTATGCCAATACCATGTATGATGCGTTGGAAGGAACCGATGCATTATTTATTGCTACGGAATGGCCTGAATTTAAAAATCCGAATTTCGATCTGATGGCAAAAAAAATGAAAAATAAGGCTATTTTTGACGGAAGAAACATGTTCCCATTAGAAGTGCCGCAACAGAAAGGCTTCTTCTATAAATCGATTGGAAGAAAAACTGTTAGGCAAGAGACAAGATAAAAGTAAAGATACTAAGTATTTTACATTGTGAAAATATTTTGTCAGATAAAAAAGTACTGCAGAACCACGCAGTGCTTCAATATTAATAGCCGTAGGTAAAACCTATGAAAAAAAATCAGAAAGACATTAATAAATGCCAAAAGCTATAAGCCAGCGGCCATTAGCATAAAATATGAAAAACATCATCATTACCGGCGGCGCCGGATTTATCGGTTCACACGTTGTAAGAGAATTTGTAAAAAACAATCCGGCATCAACCATCATCAATCTTGATGCCTTAACCTATGCCGGAAATCTTGAAAATCTGAAGGACATTGAAAATGAACCCAATTATGTTTTCGAAAAAGCAGATATTACCAAACCTGAAGAATTAAGAAAAATCTTTGAGAAATATAATCCTGATGCAGTGATCCACTTAGCTGCGGAAAGTCACGTTGACAGAAGTATTACCGATCCGATGGCATTTATCAACACGAATGTAAACGGAACTGCAAATCTTCTGAATCTTTGCAAAGAATTCTGGACTTTGAATCCGGATCACACTCACGGAAGATTTCCTGATGAAAAAAGAACTAATCTTTTTTATCATGTTTCCACAGATGAAGTTTATGGAAGTCTGGGAGAAACAGGATTTTTTCTTGAAACAACACCTTACGATCCGCAATCTCCTTATTCAGCATCAAAAGCAGCCTCTGACCACTTAGTAAGAGCTTATGGAAATACTTACGGAATGCCATTTATTGTGTCCAATTGTTCAAACAATTATGGCCCGAACCACTTCCCGGAGAAGCTAATTCCACTCTGTATTTCAAATATTATCAATGAAAAGCCTTTACCAATTTATGGTGACGGGAAATACACAAGAGACTGGTTATTTGTGATCGACCATGCAAAAGCTATTCATCAGATTTTCAACGAAGCCAAAACCGGAGAAACATATAACATCGGAGGATTCAACGAATGGCAGAATATTGATCTGGTAAAAGAATTAATCAGACAGATGGATGAAAAGCTTGGAAATCCTGCAGGCCATTCTGAAAAACTGATCACTTATGTGAAAGACCGACCGGGACATGACAAACGCTACGCCATCGATGCCACAAAACTTAACAAAGATTTAGGCTGGAAGCCTTCAGTAACATTTGAGCAAGGTCTTGCCAAAACCATCGACTGGTTTTTGGAAAATAAAGAGTGGCTTGAAAATGTAACAAGCGGAGATTACCAGAAATATTACGAAAAACAATATAACTAAAATAATGAGGTACATTGTTTCATTGCTTTTCGTAGTGTTTTCGTCCTTGGTTTATGCCCAGTCATTCCCACCTCCCCCGGCAATGGCCAATTCATCACAACAAAAATTAATTGATGAATTCATAGAAGTATCTCATTACCGGGAAGCATTGGTTAACTACGCTAAAGAATATCTCGAACTAAAAATGTTTGATTATAGTATAGACCCTCCAAAGGAACTCCTTACAAAGGAACAAGCCCGTTCAATCATCAAAAACTTTAATTTTGACGATTTCAAGATTTCATTATATAGTGCATTCTCCTTTATACCGGAAAAGGAATTGAAGGAACTGATTAACTTCTATAAAGGCATAGGTGGTCAATTATCAAGAAACAACTCAATACTTTTGATGGATCCCAATATTGATTTGAACATCAAGAATCATATGGACTTTGCAATTGAGAATATAAAATAACAAAAAGATGAAAGGAATAATATTAGCCGGAGGTTCCGGAACAAGACTTTACCCTCTAACCATTGCCGTAAGCAAACAATTGATGCCTGTGTACGATAAGCCGATGATCTATTATCCACTTTCCACCTTGCTTTTGGCAGGAATTAAAGATATCCTGATCATAACAACTCCGCATGATCAGCCAGGATTCATCAAGCTTTTGGGAGATGGTTCACAGATCGGGTGCAATATTGAATATGTAGTACAGCCCAGTCCGGACGGATTAGCACAGGCTTTTATTTTAGGCGAACAGTTCATCGGAAATGATGCAGCTGCTCTGGTTTTGGGAGACAATATTTTTTATGGCTCTGAAATGGGAACATTGCTGAAAAACAAGACTAATCCTGACGGAGGAGTTGTCTTCGCCTATCACGTTTCAGATCCCGAAAGATATGGTGTCGTGGAATTTGACGATAACTTTAAAGCTGTTTCTATTGAAGAGAAGCCTTTACAGCCAAAATCTAATTATGCGGTTCCGGGATTGTATTTTTATGATAACGAAGTTGTAGAAATTGCTAAAAACATTCAACCTTCGCCGAGAGGCGAGCTCGAAATTACCGACGTCAACAACGTTTATTTAAACAAAGAAAAACTGGAAGTTGGTGTTCTGGACAGAGGAACAGCCTGGCTCGATACAGGAACTTTCGATTCGCTGAATGATGCTTCGGAATTTGTAAGCGTTATTGAAAAAAGACAGGGTTTTAAAATCGGATGCATTGAAGAAATCGCTTACAGAAATGGATTTATCAATGAAGAAAAACTTCTGGAAACCGCCACAAAATATGGAAAAAGCGGATATGGTGAATATCTGAAAAAGCTTATCGGTAAATAAAATAATAACAAAAAGCTATTGGTCTGTGATCAATAGCTTTTTTGTTAAAAGATAAAATATTAATATATTAGCTCTGTTTTTGCCAGCCTATGAAGATTTCACCATTCAGAACACTGCCAATCAATTAATTATTTTAAATTTGCAAAAAATTCCCCACAAATGAATGAACCACAACAAAAGTGGACAGAAACCATTGAGTCTGGTCACTCTTTATTCCAGCTCAACCTGAAAGAAGTCTGGCGATACAGAGACCTGGTTTTAATGTTTGTAAAAAGAGACTTTATCTCTTCATTTAAGCAGACCATCTTAGGCCCGCTCTGGTTTTTTATAAATCCTATTTTAACGACGATTGTCTTTACACTTGTATTTGGAAATATAGCCAACTTACCTACAGACGGTATTCCGCCGATATTATTTTACCTTGCAGGAAACACACTCTGGGGATATTTCAGTACCACAATGCTCAGCGTTTCCAATGTATTTACAGGAAATGCGGGAATTTTCGGGAAAGTGTATTTCCCAAGGCTGGTAACGCCTATTTCTACGATCATCTCGAGTTTTATGAGACTGGGAATACAACTCGTCCTCTTTTGGATTGTATTGATTTATTACATATACCGTGGAGAAGTACAACCTAATGCATGGGCATTATTCTTTCCGGTTCTGATCATTTTCCTTGCATTGTTTTCATTAGGATTAGGAATGATATTTTCTTCGCTTACGACAAAATACAGAGATTTATCTCTACTTTTAGGCTTTGGTGTAAGTTTATTTATGTGGTTTACCCCTGTTATTTTGCCAACTTCTTTAGTAAAGCAAAAATTAGGCAGCTACAGTTTTTTAGCAGATTTAAATCCTTTAACCCCAATTTTTGAATGCTTTAAATACGGATTTATAGGATCCGGAGATTTTAGCTTAACAAGGCTGTTGTCAAGCTTTGCTTTTATCATTGCCATTCTTCTTTTGGGCATTGTTATTTTTAATAAATCGGAAAAATCATTTATTGATACCGTTTAATTATAAGTAATAAATGATGAGTAATAAGGAGCTTTATATATATAAACTTATAACTCAACTTTAAACTCAAACTTTAAACCTTAAACAAAAAACACATGCTTGCATTAAAAGCTGAAAATATATCAAAACAATACCGTCTCGGACAAGTGGGGACAGGAACGCTGACCCACGATTTAAACCGATTCTGGCACAGAATGCGGGGAAAGGAAGATCCTTATCTGAAAATTGGCGAGACAAATGACCGATCATCTAAAGGAAGTTCAGAATACGTATGGTCACTGCGCGATATCAATTTTGAAATTGAGCAGGGCGATGCTGTAGGAATTATCGGCAGAAACGGCGCCGGAAAATCTACACTGCTGAAACTTCTCAGTAAAGTCACCAAACCAACAACCGGCAAGATTTATACCAACGGAAGAATTGCATCGTTGCTTGAAGTAGGAACCGGCTTTCATCCCGAAATGACAGGTCGCGAAAATATTTATCTTAACGGTGCTATTTTGGGAATGACCAAAAAAGAAATTAAAAGGAAATTTGACGAAATTGTAGATTTCTCAGGAGTAGAACGATATATCGACACTCCTGTAAAAAGATATTCTTCCGGTATGTATGTGCGTCTGGCTTTTGCCGTTGCCGCTCATTTGGAATCTGAAATTTTGATTGTGGATGAAGTTTTGGCGGTTGGCGATGCTGAGTTTCAGAAAAAATGTCTAGGAAAAATGGGGGATGTTACTAAAGGAGAAGGTAGGACGATCCTTTTTGTGAGCCATAATATGGCTGCTGTAAAATCACTATGTAATAAGGGAATACTTCTTCAAAATGGAAAGTTGCTATTTAATGGCGGTGTTAATGACTGTTTAGACAAGTACCTTGTCAGTTCTATTGATTATACTAAATCAAAAGTATCCGACATTACTGATAGAACAGGATCTCAACAGGTAACCTTCTCCGATGTATATATTGAAGATCAAAATGGTTACACAATTAATTCTATTTTTACAGGTCAAAATTTAAAATTGGTGATTATCTTGAATTGCGTAAGCGATACAGAAAATGTTGATATAGGAATATCTTTTCATGATAAGTTTGATGACACACTAAGTTATATTTACAGTGGATTTCAAAATCATTATTATCATCTAAAAAAGGGAGAAAATAAAATTGTTCTATTACTTGAAAATTTTTCGATATTCTCTAGCCTACTTAAAATAAGAGGTCGGATATTAGTAGGAACAGTTGAAAGTGATTGGCCACAACAGGCTCTTTTGGAAATAAAAATTGAACAAGGAGATTTCTTTAACACGGGTAAAACAATAGAAATAGAAGCACCATTTTTGATAAAAGGCAATTGGTCATGAAAAACATAATTAAGAAAAAATTAATCTTACTAAAAGAACTTTTTTTCGGAAATATAGAAAAGCAAGGGGAAATTGATGTAAAGAAACAGTATCAAAATTTTTCCTTTGCTCAAGAAGGTGAAGATATGATTCTTTCAAGATATTTCGAAGGACAGCAAAATGGCACCTTTGTAGATGTTGGTGCCCATCATCCTTTTAGGTTCTCTAATACATATCTTTTTTACAATAAAGGTTGGCGAGGTATTAATATTGACCCACTTCCGGAAAGTAAAGAGCTCTTTGATAAATATAGACCTGAAGATGAGAATCTTTGTATTGGTATTTCGAATACGGAACAAATTCTTACATATTACATGTTTAATGAAACCGCTTTAAATACATTTGATGAAAAAGAAGCAAGAGAAAAAGATGGAGCTGGTAATGGAAGATTTTTAATCACAAATAAAGTTCAAATTCAAACAAAAAAATTATCAACAATACTAAATGAATCTAGCTTAAACTTAAATACTATTGATTTTCTCAGCATTGATGTTGAAGGTCTTGACATTGAAGTTTTAGAAAGTAATGATTGGGAAAAGTATCAACCAAAAGTAATTTTAATAGAAGAACTTAGAGCCGATATTCAAACAATTGTTGAAAACAGTAAGATCAACAATTACATGATAGAAAAAGATTATAAGCTTTATTATAGAACAGTAAATACTTCATTTTACGTCAAAAACTAAGAGCAAATGCCAACAAAGCAATATAACACACCCATTTTATTTCTCATTTTCAAGCGAGAACAATCTAGTCTTTGTGTCTTAAATGAGATACGAAAAGCAAAACCGACACATTTATATATTGCTGCAGATGGTCCCAGAGAAGATAACAACGATGATATAATTAATTGCGAGAAAACTAGAAAGGCTGTTTTAAAAGCAATTGATTGGGAATGTGAAGTGAAAACTTTATTCAGAGACATAAATAGAGGTTGTGGTTATGGTCCCGCAGAAGCAATAACATGGTTTTTTAATCAGGTAGAATATGGCATTATCTTAGAAGACGACATCATACCTTCGCAATCATTTTTCTCCTTCTGCGAAGAGCTTCTTATCAAATATAAAGACGATGATAAAATAATGTCGATTGCAGGCACAAATTTCGTTAGCCAGATATTCAAATCAGCAGAAAGTTATTATTTCACCAATTATGCTGGGGGATGGGGATGGGCGAGCTGGAAGCGAGCTTGGAAACATTATGATTACAACATTTCATCTTGGGAAAAACCACAAACAAAAAAGAAAATACGTGAAAAGTTTTCAGCAGCAGGTTATGCATTCTGGGAGGAAGCTTTCGATTTAGTATGCAATAAAAATATAGATCATATATGGGATTATCAATGGGTTTTTTGTAAAATGGTGAATGACGGTATTGGAATTATTCCTTCAAAAAATCTTACAACGAATATTGGATTTGGAGAAGATGCTACACACACTTTTGAAGCGAGTGAAGACATAATAAAAGCCAATATCAATGAAGAGATTCTCTTTCCTTTAATTCATCCACAACAAATTGTGATTAATAATGATTTTGATAAATTTATTTCTGAAAAGTTTTTTTCGAAGACACCTAAACAAAAATTTCAAACAAATCAATTTAATATAATATACCAGAAAAAAACTTTTTTAAAGAATATTATTAAAAAAATATATTGGAAAATATTTCATATTAATTAATATAGAAATATTGGTATTTAGAGCTGATAATCATTATAATAAAAAAAATGCTAATATTAAATCACAATAATATCTGATGTTTAATTTTCTAAATAAAAATACTAATAGAGAATTGTATAACAAATTCTCTTCAATAATACCATATCACGAATATACAGAACTCAAAAAAAATAGTTCACAAAAAAAAGAATCCCTACTTTTCAATAAAAAAGTAAAGATCACCGATCCTTTTTGGTATTTACATTCTTTAAATGAATTGTTCATCGAGGAAGTATATAAATTCAAATCTGAAAAAGCAAATCCCAAAATAATAGATTGTGGATCCAATTTAGGTTTAAGTATTATTTATTTTAAAAGACTTTTTCCTCAAGCGAAGATTATCGGGTTTGAACCTGACAATGATATTTTTGAAATGGCTAAACATAATCTACAGCAGTTTGGAATACACGATGTTGATCTTCACCAGAAGGCAGTTTGGATTAATAATGATCCGCTTATCTTTGCAAAATTAGGATCACTAAGCGGACACTTTGTAGAAAATGAATCAGATAATACAATTAACATCGAAACCGTTCGTTTAAAAGATTATCTCCATGAAAAAATTGACTTCCTTAAAATAGATATCGAGGGTCCTGAATTCGACATTATAAAAGATTGTAAAGATGATTTAAAAAATGTTGAGAATATATTTGTTGAGTATCATAGTTTTGCTGAAAATCCTCAAATGATAGGTGAACTTTTAATTTATCTAAAAGAGGCCGGATTTAAAATATACATTAAAGAAGCCTGGGAAAACATGAAAAATCCCTATTTGGAAAAAAAAGGTCCGTACTTCGATTTGCAACTGAATATTTTTGGATATCGCTTATGAAAATAATTTTCACAATATGTTCCAATAATTATCTTGCCCAGGCAAAAGCTTTGGGAGATTCCATTAAAAAAACAAACCCCGATTATACTTTTTTTATAGGATTAGTTGACCTTCTTTCCGAAGAAATTAATTACCAAGAAGAAATTGGCCATCCTATTATCCTTACACATGAGATAGGCATTCCTGATTTCGATAGCTTGTGGAGAAAATATAATATCATTGAATTAAATACATGTGTAAAGCCATTCTATTTTGAATATTTTACTAAAAAATATTCAGAGCTTACACACCTTATGTATTTTGATCCCGATACATTCTTATTTGGAAATCTATCTGCTGTTGAAAAAGAACTAATGGATGGTAAAGAAATTATCCTTACGCCACATATTCTCACGCCTATTCCGATCGACTACAAAATGCCTTCTGAACAGACGTTTCTTAATTACGGAACTTATAACTTAGGATTTATTGGTGTAAAAAATCCCAACAACAATTTACCCTTTTTTAAATGGTGGGGTGAGAGAACATACAATATTGGCTACGATAAAGTTTCTGAAGGTTTATTTGTGGATCAGCTTTGGATGAACCTTACTCCAATCTTTTTTAAGAACTGTGTTGTTTCTAGAAATCCCGGATTAAATATGGGGCCTTGGAATCTTCATGAAAGATACTTATCGAAAGACGAATTTTCAAATCTCATTATTAATAAAAACGAAGAACTTATATTTTATCATTTCAGCAATTATAAATACAGTTCACCAGATGTTTTAGCAAGCTATTATGACAGATTTTCTTTCTCAACAAGGACAGATTTGATAGAATTGTACAGTGATTACCGTAAAAAATTGATTCTGAATAACATTGAAAAACTAAGCTTTTTACAATGTCACTATGTCCTTTTAAGGAAAAAACTCTTGGAACAGGAATCAATCAGAAAGCAAAAAGAAGCGGATGAAATCCTTAAAAACAGAAGTCTTAAAACAAAAATCAAAGATAAGCTAAAAAGCTATTTAAAATAATGCAAAAAAACTCCAAAATATACATCGCCGGTCACCGAGGAATGGTGGGAAGCTCACTTCTAAGAAATCTTGAAGCTAAAGGTTTTACCAATCTGGCCCTTCGAACCTCTTCTGAATTGGATCTTCGCAACACAGCTGCAGTTGCAGAATTTTTTGAAAAAGAAAAACCTGAATATGTATTTCTAGCTGCCGCCAAGGTAGGAGGTATTATGGCAAACAATACGTACAGGGCAGATTTTCTGTATGAAAACCTGATGATACAGAATAATGTTATCCATCAATCTTATTTATCTGGTGTTCAGAAACTGTTGTTTTTAGGCTCCAGCTGTATTTATCCTAAAATGGCGCCACAGCCACTAAAGGAAGACTATCTTTTGACAGGAACCCTGGAACCTACTAACGAACCTTATGCAATCGCAAAAATTGCAGGAATTAAAATGTGCGATGCTTATCGCAGCCAGTACAACTGCAATTTTATTTCTGCTATGCCTACCAACCTCTACGGTCCAAATGACAATTACGACCTCAACAACTCTCATGTTCTACCGGCTATGCTCAGAAAGTTTCATGAAGCAAAAAACGATAATAACCGTGATGTAGAACTTTGGGGAAGCGGAACTCCGTTGAGAGAATTCCTGCATACCGATGATCTTGCCGAAGCATGTGTATTCCTTATGGAAAATTTTAATGATTACGGACAGATTAATCTTGGTATTGGCGAAGATTTAAGTATTAAAGAACTTGCAGAGCTGATACAGAAAATCACAGGACACGAAGGAAATATTATTTGGGATAGCTCAAAACCAGACGGAACCCCAAGAAAACTGATGGATGTAAGTAAAATAAATGATATGGGCTGGAAAGCAAAAATAAGCCTGGAAGAAGGAATCACAAAAGTATATCAGGATAAATTTTTAGTTTAATATAATGAAGAAAGCACTTATTACGGGGATTACAGGGCAGGACGGCTCTTATCTTGCAGAGTTACTCTTAGAAAAAGGATACGAAGTTCACGGGATAAAAAGAAGAGCCTCTTCTTTCAATACCCAGCGCATTGATCACTTATATATCGATTTACATGAGTCTAATGTACGCTTTAAGCTGCATTATGGTGACCTTACCGATTCTACCAACATCATACGAATTATACAAGAAGTACAGCCAGATGAAATTTATAATTTGGGAGCGATGTCTCACGTGAAGGTAAGCTTCGACTCTCCCGAATACGTTGCTAATGTAGACGGCATCGGAACGCTTAGAATTTTGGAGGCGATAAGAATTTTAGGGCTGACCAATAAGACAAGAATCTACCAAGCTTCAACTTCAGAATTGTATGGTGGCTTGCCTGAAAACAAAAACGCTGCAGGTTTCTACGACGAGAACTCCCCCTTTTACCCACGTTCACCTTATGGAGTTGCAAAAATTTATGCATTCTGGATTACAAAAAATTATCGGGAAGCATACGGAATGTACGCTTGTAACGGAATTTTGTTTAACCACGAATCTCCAAGAAGAGGTGAAACTTTTGTAACGCGAAAAATTACAATGGCCGTAGCAAAAATTGCGAAACGCAAACAGCAGGTTTTATATCTGGGGAATTTAAATGCTCAGCGAGACTGGGGACATGCCAAAGATTACGTAGAAGCCATGTGGAAAATACTGCAGCAGGATAAGCCAGAAGATTTTGTCATTGCTACAGGAAAAACAACTTCAGTGAGGGACTTTGTCAAAATGGCTTTCGCAGAGGTAGGAATAGAAATAGAATGTGAAGGTGAAAATGAAAATGAAGTGGCAAAAATAAAGTCATGCAGCAATCCGATGTATCAATTAGAAATCGGTAAGATTGTCGTTAAAGTAGATCCTGAATACTATCGTCCCACAGAAGTTGATTTACTGATTGGCGATCCTACCAAATCGAAAACCCAACTCAATTGGGAGCCAAAATACGATTTGCCGGCTCTGGTAAAAGATATGATGCAATCAGACCTTAAACTTTCTTAAAATGAATCCGAAGATTTCTGTCATCACCATTAACTTCAATAATAAATACGGTTTAGAAAAAACGCTTGAAAGTGTAACCTCACAGAATTATACAGATTATGAGTACATTGTGATTGATGGCGGTTCTGCTGATGGAAGCAAAGACTTACTTGAAACGTATTCTAAAAATATCACCTATTGGGTAAGCGAACCGGACAAAGGGATATATCATGCAATGAATAAAGGGATTGCATCGGCTAAAGGAGAATATCTTATCTTTATCAACAGTGGTGACCATTTTTATCATGCAGATACCCTTTCTTCAGCGGAACAGTTTTTATCGCATGAAGATATTATTTATGGTAATTTAGAAGTGGTTCAAGGCGATCACAAGTATCTTAAGAATTACTCTCAAGACCTTACCCTGTTCTATTTCTTTTACGAGTCTCTGCCTCATCCCGCAACATTTATCCGAAGAGATGCATTTGAAAAATATGGTTTTTATGACGAACAGCTTAAAATAGTTGCAGATTGGAAATGGTTCATGATGGCAATCTGCAAACAGCAGGCTAGTTACAGAAAGATTGATAAGACAATTTCAGCGTTTTATTTAGATGGCATTAGTTCAAATACACAGAATTTAGAAAAAATTGCAAATGAAAAAGACCTTACATTTTCTATTCATTTTCCATTTATAACGGATGATCTCAAACGCCTGAAGTTTTTACAAGATGAAAATAAGCGATTACAAAACGCTGAAAATAAATTTAATTATCTGAAAAATTACAGAGTCATTAAACTTTTACACAGGCTCGGTCTGATAAAAATACCGAAGTGAAAAACGCAATGTTGATTATTAATGTATTCTTTATTTATAATGAGATGAGCCTATCTTAATACCATTTAAGAGCAAATTAATACAAATAAGCAACAATAAAAGAACAAGTCAAAACCATCCTTCACTACATTTAAGGTGATCCTAAATCAATTATGAGACATCTTTATTCCTGATTTTTAATATCTTTGTATCTAAAACACTTTATGACTATCCCTCTGATCTCTATCATTGTTCCATGCTATAATCAAGCACAATATCTCGACGAATGCCTTCAGTCTGTTCTTGATCAAACCTATCACAATTGGGAATGCATCATCATCAATGACGGATCTACTGATTGTACAGAAGAAGTGGCAAAGGGATGGATTGAAAAAGATCCACGGTTTCACTATATTCATCAGGAAAACAGAGGTGTGTCAGCTGCCCGGAATAATGGAATCAATCACGCTTCCGGAGATTGGATTTTGCCTTTGGACGGAGATGATAGAATCAGCACGCATTACCTGGAAAAAGCAAAAGATTATTTCGACAAAAATTTTACATTGATCTACTGCAAAGCAGAATTTTTCGGGAATACTACCGGAGAATTTGGATTGCCTGAATATAACTTCAAAAAAATTCTCCTTCACAACCAAATCTTTTGTAGCGCTTTTTTTCGAAAAGACACCTGGATCTCTGCGGGCGGATATGACGAAAATCTGATCCATGGTCTGGAAGACTGGGATTTCTGGATTTCAGTATTGGAAAACAGCAGTCAGGTCTACAAATTGGATTATGTAGGGTTTTTCTACCGTAGGAAAGCTCATTCAAGAGATACCGCCATCAATGCAAATACGGATCATAAGAACTCTGTTAAACACTATATTTACCAAAAACATTACAAAAAATACATAAACGAATACCCCGATTTTTTTGATTTAATGAACAAAATTTATATTTTAGAAAGAGAAAACGCCCGCTTGCTTGATTTAATGAACGAATCTATTTTTCGCAAAGTACTTCGTAAATTATTTTAAAATGCTTTCAATCATCATATCCTCATATCAGCCCGACCTTTTTGCTGCACTGGAAAAAAACATTGCGGAGACATGCGGCATTTCCTATGAAATCGTGAGGATTGATAATCCTGGACTAATGGGAATGTGCGAAGCCTACAATAAAGGTGCTGCAATGGCGAAGTTTGAAAATCTTCTGTTTTTACATGAAGATGTCTCTTTCGAAACTAATGGCTGGGGAAATATTTTAGAAAGTTACCTTCGGGAAAATAAGCCAGGTTGCCTGGGTATTGCAGGTTCGGCATATCTACCTAATGTTCCCTGTGGATGGTGGATGGTAGAAGGTTACGCCTACAGTCACATTACTCATTTTAATAAAAATACAGCAGCCCGGTCACATTATACTTTTGAAGGGAATAAGGATGGCCTGAAAGAGGTCCGTTTTATAGACGGAGTTTTCATAGCCTGTACAAAGAACAGATGGATGGAGAATAAATTTGACGAGAGATTAAAAGGCTTTCATGCGTATGATGTTTCATTCTCTATAAAGATGACTCCTACATCAAAGAATTACATTACCAATGCGATCGATCTCGTGCATTATTCGGCCGGCAGCCCGGGAAAAGCCTGGCTTACTCAGCTTCTGCTCAACCGTAGAATTAATGCCAGATTCTTTAGCCAGAAAATAATTGACAATAGCACTGAAATAAAAGCTTACCAGCAGCTTGCCAGAGAATTAATCCATAAGAAATTTGACAGAACAGAAATCGTCACAAACCTTATAAATTTCCTGTCTTTAAGAAGACTGGGGATGATGGGATATTTAAAAGCGTTGAAAACCATATATTGGTCATTAAAAAATTAAAACATGAAACCGAAAATACTGATCATCGAACAAGGCTTTTTAAGAAAAGATGCTTTTAGATTTTTAAGGACTCAGGGATACGATGTTGATTATTATCTTATTGATAACAATTATTCTTCACAACGCAGATTTTATGATAAATACATCAATATATTCAAAAGGCAGGTTCTGAATAATACTTCCCACTGGACAGATCTTGATACCAGAGATAAAAACAGGCATTTTGTTAAACAGATTAAAGAACATATCAAAGGTATGTATGACCACATCGTTGTGATCCGTCCTGACAATTTCAGTGTTGAAACGCTGAAATACCTCTCTGCACATACCCATCAGAAAATGACGGGATATCTTTGGGATAGTATTAACGACTTTAAAGCTCAGTCACTTCGCAGATCAAGAAACCTGTTTGCTGATGTATTCTGCTTTGACAAAAACAGTGTAGAAAAATACACTGAACTGAGACTTGGGTATGAGACAAACTTTTATTACCCCGTTGAAGAAATTGAAAATTTAAAAAGAAATGTTCATGCTGCATCACGATCAATCTCATATGTTGGGAATATTGCAGACCGACGGGATAAGACGATTACCGATATTTTAGACTGCATAGACGTTTCGGAATTTTCTCTTGATATACATATTGTAAAACATCATATGGATGAGGATATATTAGAAAAAAAATATCCTTTCCTGTATTTGGATGGCGGCATCTCTATTCACGACTATCTTAAAATCACGCTTAACTCTACAATCGTTCTGGATATTCAAGCCGGTTGGCAGAATGGTTTTACGTTCAGAATCATTGAGGCAAATTATTTGAAGAAGAAAGTAGTCACAACCAATCAGTTTGCAAAAGAGCTTAAATTCTACCACCCGGATAATATATTTATATACAACCAGAATACTAAGCAGGATCTTGCGGCATTTATGGAGAAGCCATTTTTTGAAAGCGAAAAAAGTGCAATTGAATATTATCGTATTGACAGCTGGTTAAAACGCATCTTAGGCTTAAGTAGCATCTAAACACGACAACTAATTGCCCAAATAATAAGATGAAAATAGGTTTTTACAGTTCAATGCCATTAGAAAATAAAGCCAACTGGTCAGGTACGATGTACAAAATGTATGAGAAGATGCAGGAGATGGGTCATGATATAGAGTGGATTCCTCAGCAGAAACTAAGTGGAAAAGAAGAAAGGACATTAAAAAAAATACAAAATATTTTTTATCGGATATTCCACCGTGGTTACAACACAAAGGTTAATTTGTACACCTCCTGGAGATTGGGAAAGAAAATCACTCCTTTTCTTAAACAAAAAGATTATGACTTGCTTTTTGTTCCAACATATCTTAATGATTTTGCTTTAGTAAAAACAAATATCCCTATTGTATATCTGAATGATGCCAATGTTGCACAATTGCTGAACTATTATCCGTATTATTCTGGTTTCGGTTGGCTTTCTAAATGGGAGACGAAAAAGATTGAAAAGATGATGCTAAAGAAAAGTTCAGTTAATATTTTCTCTTCCGAATGGGCAGCGAATTATGCTGTTAATCATTACGGAATTAATCCTGATAAAGTGAAGGTTTTAAAATTCGGTGCCAATCTAGCGGTTCCCGATTTTTTATATTTTAATGAAGACAAATGTGAAGATATCGTTTTCTTATTTCTTGCTGTAGACTGGGAAAGGAAAAGAGGAGATCTTGCTTATGAAGCAGTAAAAATCCTGCGCCAAAAAGGCTATTCGGTTAAACTGCAAATCATTGGTTGCAATCCGCAAATTCAGGATAAATGGGTAAACATTATACCCTATCTCAATAAAAATTTCCCGAATGATTTAGCAAAAATTCAGATGCATCTTTTACATTCTCATTTTCTATTTGTTCCTACAAAAGCAGATTGTACACCTATCGCATTTTGTGAGGCTGCAGGATATGGTTTGCCCGTAATTTCTACTGATACGGGAGGTGTTTCCGCACATGTCGAAAATGGCAAAACAGGCTTGCTTCTTGCACAAAATTCTTCTTCTAAAGATTATGCTGATGCTATTGAAAAAATTATTATAGATGAACCTTTAATGCAGAAACTGTCTTTGCAGGCAAGAAAAAAATATGAAAACGAGCTAAATTGGGAGGTTTGGAAGGGAAAATTTTTGGAAATTATCAGCAAAACTATTGACTAACAGTATGGCAAAAGTTCTTTTCATTTATAAAAATCAAGTTCTAGCAGAACCATTTGTAGAGCAGTTTGTAAAAAATGGCTACGATTTAGAAATTTTGTTCAAAGAAAAACTCTATTATAATCAATTCAGTGTTTGGCAAAGGCTTATAAATATCTTTCATAGAAACGTTTTGAAAAATAATTTCTATCCTATTACCGCCAATCAAACTAATTTTGAAAAATATTGTGAAAAAAGTCTAGAACAGCTTGAGAATAGTTATTTTGATTATTGTTTAGTTATCCGTGGAGATTTGGTTCCTGAATTTGTCTTAAAAAAGGCAAGGGCAATAAGCAATAAAATGATTGGCTTTCAACTTGACGGAATTTCTGTATCAAAAAAAATTCTCTCATACAGGAATTATTTTGATGAAATTTTTGTTTTTGATAAAGATGATATAGAGAATAATTCGGATTATCATTTTAAGTTTATTACCAATTGTTTTTTTGGAAAAGACTTTACAACTTATACAGAAGAATATGATTTTTTCTATATCGGACAATACCTTGAAGAAAGGCATAAAAAAATAATTAACCTTCTTACTTATCTTGATTATAATACTATTAAAACAAATCCCCTCATTTACCTCAATAATGATAAAGACTATCCAAATATCGACTCCAGAATTAACAATCTTGTAATTGTGTCCACTTATAAGGAGAACCTAAAAATGGTAAAAAAATCATCTATTCTTATTGACATGAAACGAAAAGAACATAATGGGCTTTCTCTTCGATTTTTTGAAGCTCTTCAATACAGAAAAAAAATGATCACCAATAACCCAACGGTAAAAGGATACGATTTTTATCACCCGGATAACATTTTTGTCACTGATTTTGAAAACTTTGATGGCCTATCAGATTTCCTTAAAAAACCATACCACCCTATTGATGAGAAAATTACAGATCAGTATGAATTTAAAAACTGGATTAGAAGACTATTTGCTTAGATAATAAAAAAGAATTTTTGGGATAGAGATATCTTTCAGAATTCTCAAAAAACGATGAGGTACACTGTGAGAAAATGCAAAATAATTTTTCAGAGCTTTTATCTTAATTTCTTTTGGAACATTCGAAGCAGCAAGCTCAGACCAATAAATCATAGAATAATTGACTGATTTTTTAAAATTCTCCCAATACTTTGCATATAAACCATCTTCTAGATAATCTCCTGTATATATTGATTTTCCAAAATAATAAAACGTGTAGTTCTTAGAAATTCTGTTCAAAACTAAAGATTCCGGGCAGAATTTTTCACCTTTGATTACCGGAAATGGAAAATTTTTAGCGACAGAAGTTTTCAGGCAGACTGCCATCTCTTCATTATAACCATATTTATAAGTAAAATCTAGAGATGAGCATTCTACATTTTTACCGTCAAAAGTTCTTTTTATAACAGATTGATTAAGATATGATCTAAGACCTATCAAACCCGCATTATCTGCTCGTAGTACATTTTGACTTTCTTTATTTAATAATTCAAGACTATCATTCGGTAAGAGATCATCACTATCAACCGTGAAAAACCAATCTCCTTTTGCTTCCTTAAGCCCTGAATTAATTGCAATATGTTTACCTTGATTTTCCTGCTTATAATATCGTATTTTTATTTTACCTTCTTTAATAAAAGAACTTATCAACTCTTCAGTATTATCTATAGACCCATCATCTACAATCAGCCACTCAAAATTTGTATAAGACTGTAGAATAAGACTCTTATAAAGATTTTCAATAATATAAGCCCTGTTGTAAGTTGGGGTAAAAACAGTAAATTTGTGCATCGTGCTAATAGTAATGCATAAAATTACAACAAATATGAACTACTCAAAAAAAATAAGAAGATCTATTAAGAAGATCTATTCTTTTTGTTCTGGAAAAGAGCAGAAAAACATAATCCAAATACCTGTACAAGCAAGATTCGGAAATTTGTTATATTTTTATTTGCATTGCATGATTGCGCAACAGAAAGGAAATATGGTTTCTATATTACACACGGAAACAATGGATTACTGGTTGAAATTTTTCCCTGCACTTAGAAATTTCGTTATTAGCCCAGAGCAACTCATAAAAAAAGTAGATAATCTCGATTGGTTTAATTCTTATTATCAGCAATTTGGAAATGATTTCACAAAGAAGGAGCTAAATTATTTTATCCAGAACATTCTTTTAACAAACTCTATATTAGACAATATAGAAATATCAGAAAAAACAATTATTAATATAAGAAGAGGTGATTATTATTCTACAGAAAAAAAGCTTCCATCAAGCTTCGATCAGAATGCATATTTAAATGAAGTAATAGAGAAATTTCCAAAAATATTTAATTATCCGATTGAAATTGTCAGTGATGACGTTGAATGGTGTAAAGAAAATCTTAATTTCCCCTATCATATAAAGTCTGAAGATATTTTTTTCAAAAAAGACAGTACCCCAATTGAAGACTTTAAATCGCTGTGCTCAGCAAGAAATTTAGTAATCACAAATTCAACTTTTTCGTATTGGGGTGGCTACATATGTAAATTTCTTTCAAATAAGAATACAGTTATAGCACCTAATTTTGCGTCAACGCTTTATGAAAATTCTACCGCATACCAGCTACATCCTGAATGGGAAATTATTGATGTTCTGCACTTATGCTAACCCCCCCTACAAAGCATTTATGTAAATAAGACTAAATTATGTACTAAAAATTAAAGAATAAAAAGGAGACTTCTTGGCATATTTTTCAAATAACAGTCCATCTATTCTTTTTTCCATCCATGGCTTGTTTTTCCCTACATAATGGTAGATATAAAACCAATTGCCCTTTTTACTAAGACCAAACAAATCTTTTAGATTCTCCAGAAAAATTCTTTTTGAAGTTATCGTGTAAGCCTTGGTCATATTATATTTACTGGATATCATCTTTATTCCTCCGTTTCTGGACAAAACCGAATTCAGAATATCCTGATCCTGCAATAGTGGTTTTTTAATTTCTTCAATTGCAGTGAAAAATTTCTTTGTGATTTCGATTTCGTGCATTTTCTTGAGATTATAAAGCATAACTCCTGCATTAAAATATAAGGTAGGATCGGGCATTTTCAGATATTCGTGAAAATATTCTCTTGTAAAAACCTCATCGTTCCCCGCTTTCACTTTATCTACAATGAATGGACTTGGGCTACAGATCGCAAGCTTATCATCAAAATCCATGACCGCTAATTCAGAAATATCTGCATCTACGATCAGATCACTGTCCAGATACAAAATTCTTTCATAATTTTTAAATAACTGAGGAATATAAAACCGATAATAAGTACTTACCGTCATATAAGAATTCAGATAAAATTTACCTGCATCAAAATTTTCTAAAATGATGAATTTTATAGAAAAATTGCTGAATTTGGAAATTTGTTTTTCGGCTAATGCCTTGTTTTCATCACTGATGTATTCACTAATAATATTAATTTCATATCGACAATTTTTATTTTGATTTACAAGCAACGAAGCAATAACTACGCTGGTGTATTTAAAATAAGAATCATCGCAAGTGAATACAATGGGAAGGAAATTCATCATTTAAAATTTTCAACAAAAATAGGAAGAAATTCATTATAAAATTAATCTTACTATATTTGCCAAAATCATTTTTCTATTTCGGAGAATGTATTGTGCACCAAAGGTATTTTTAAAATCATTTAAAAATACGAAAGCTTTGGAACTTTGATGAAAAACTTTATTTCCCAAGAATCTGTATGAAGATTGATCAACTTACTTTCACCCGATTTGTAGCAGCAATCGCTATTGTTGCCTACCACTTTGGAAGACCGCTCAATATTTTTTCCCAGCCTTTGGTCAGCAAAATTCTCACACAGGCAAATATCGGGGTTAGCTTTTTTTTTATTTTATCCGGTTTTGTGATGATTATTGCGTATGGTAACAAAAAAAGCATCGATCCACCTTCTTACTTCAAAAACAGATTCTCAAGAATCTATCCTTTGTATCTATTTGCAATTATACTTATGCTTATTTTGCAGACTTTCGATCCAAGAGAAGGTTTTGGCCTTATTGATTTAGTCTTAAATATTTTCATGTTGCAGGCGTGGTTTCCGGAAAAAGTTTTCACTGTTAATCTTACGGGATGGTCATTATCCGTAGAATTTTTATTCTACGCAGTATTTCCGTTAATGTTCAACTTTTTCTACCGGAAATATAAAATAACAAAACTGTTAATACCCATTTTTTTGATTTGGCTTTTTACGCAGATATTTCTTTTTTGTGCAATAAATGATAATTGGGTAATCATCAATGAATCTGTTACAAAAAGATTTCTTCTATATTTCCCGCTGATGCACATTAATCAGTTTCTTGCAGGGAATCTTGCAGGATTATTTTTCATACAGCATTTGAAGAACAGGTCCGGCAACTATGATTGGATAATTTTGCTGTTATTTTGCCTTATTCCTTTAGCGCTCATTTTCCGTCCTGAATATTTGAATTACCACGATGGCTTATTAGCTTTGATTTTCATACCATTGATTATTTTCATATCATTAAATACCGGGATAATAACAAAAATTTTCAGCAAGAAAATTTTCGTATTTTTAGGAGAGATAAGTTATGGTATTTATATATTACAGATCCCTGTGTTTGGCTTCACAGAATATGCTTTACAAAAGCTAAATATTTCCGGAGATCTGAAACTATTTTTATGTGGCGTGACGGCATTACTGTTTTTTTCTGCTCTCAGCTATCTGTTGATAGAAAAACCACTCCGTGAAAAAATAAAAAAAATAAACTTTTCTATTCGATAAAAAATGATTGGAACTTTGCTGTATAGACTGGGACGTGCGTGGGCAATTCTGAAAGGAGATGCTTTTGCCGTCAACAAAAAAAAGAGAAAACCTTTTAGAAATATTCCTTTCTCAGAGACGGATAAAGAATTTATCAATTCCATAAGTATCGAATTTTTATTTTCAGAATTCGGAGAACAAAGAGTAAACGGCGGCGGCGCAGATTTTCAAAATAACGAATCCAGATTAGACCCATCTCTCAGAACTTTAAAAGAATACTTTCCCAATGCAACATATACCGTGTATTCTGACTTTGATCTGAAAATTGATGGGGTAAACCTGATCAAAACCCAATCTCCTGTTGTCGATTCAGAGCATGAGCGATATGGCTACCGGACGGCAGATTACTTTAAATTTCTGTCACTTAATCAGTCAGATGCAGACTTTAAATGTGTTTTAGATTCTGATATGAAGGTTGTTTCCAGCGATATTATTGCTCTGATCTATCTCACCAAAAAATTTGGGTTCTGTGTTCCGGATAATGACAGACAACTGCTCAGACAGGATATGATTTGGTCTAAAGATGCAAAACCAATACAAGATGAGAGCTTAGGACTCGGGCATTCTTACAACCAAAGCCCAATGACTCTGTGGAAAAATGATGAAAGAGGCAACCTTTTTTATAAAACCTGTGCAGAAATTATGAAAAACGACCCTTCGAGATCTTCTTTAGTCATGTGGAAAACTGCATGGAAGACAGGGATTTACCCATACATCCTACCAAAACAATGGTGTCTTTGTGAGGGAAATGAGGGTTTGGGTGAAGAGGTAATATTGCATGTGGGACATAAGAAAATTAAAGAATTTTATGAAAAGTAAACTATATGTTTTAATTCCAGTTATTCAGGTTTTATATATCTTATTTACCTCATATTTTTTTATTACAGAAACAAATGATAGCAGATCATATTATGGAATAGCATCACAACTTCCTAAGATTTCTGAAAGCTTATTTCCTATCTTTTATCCTTTCTTGCTAAGAATTGCATCGTTCATATGTGGAAGTTATTTTGTAACATCTAAGATTATCAATGTAATCTGCATTCTCAGTTTTTTCTTAATCACTAAAAAATATATTGAAGAATGGAAGATCCTTTGGTTATTCTCTTTATCATGGTTTTTCTTTTCAATTCTTAGTAACTCATGGTCAGAAGCCGTCTTGATTCCGCTAATGACAGCTATTTTTGTCTTACAAAGAAAATTTTGGAATACTAAAGGTGAAAATAATATTTATATCATATATCATACCTTATTACTATTTCTTTTGTTTATTACAAAATATTCAATGGTATATATGATAATAGGTACTTTTCTATTCGGAGCCTTAATGTATATTTACACAAAGCAAAGAAAGTTTTTATTTTTTATTTACTCTGCTTTTTTTTCGATAATTTTAGCCTTATTATATTTGTATGCAAATTATCAATTGACGGGATATTTTACAGGAAATCGAGCTGCATTAGGTGACCTTAACATCAATTTACGATTAAGCCTTTTTAATACTTTGCAGGCAGTAAATCCTTTTTTTGGAAATATATATGGCAGAACTCCTTTTTTTGTAGTAATCATTATTTTCATCATCTTATCAGTAATATACATTAATCGTATTTTTACAATCTGGAGAGAGAAAAAGACAGAAAACTTATATTTTATATTTGTCGGCCTGTTCTATCTCTTTTTCTTATGGGCTTCTTATTTCTATACAAAAATTGATATTCTCAATATTAGACTCCTATTCCCATTTTGTTTTTTATTTTTTTTAGGATTGATAGCCAATAATTTAGAAACAAAAAAAATTAAATTTTATAAATACCTAATAATTTTTATGTATACCTTACAAATCTTAATATCATTAAATAATATTCTTTCTCATAACAATTATTATTTATCTCATTAATTCCGATAAAATAACAATATTTATTGTGTTAATACTTAAGAATTGTTTATTTCAAAATAGATAAACTCTGAAAATAACCTTTACTTATCTTTGTATTAACAGTCGTAATATATAATCTATTTTTAACTACATATAATTAAACACAAAATAAAATCGAAAATGATTATTGGTAACGGTCTTATTGCCTCACTATTTACAAATAACGATAGAGAAAATACTATTTTCTTTGCATCCGGAGTATCCAATTCGTTAGAAACAAAACCTGAAGAGTTTTTAAGAGAAGAAAATCTGATAAAAAATACGATTGCAGGAAACGAGGAAAAGATTTTTGTTTACTTCTCTACCTGCAGTATATATGATTCTTCAAAAACAGGTAGTGACTATGTGCTTCACAAACTGAAAATGGAGCAGCTTATAAAAAAACTGTGTTCAAAATTTCTTATTCTAAGAGTAAGCAATGCAGTGGGAAAAGGAGGAAATCCTAATTTGCTGATCAATTACATTATACGGGCTGTCAACAATAACGAAACCATAAATGTTCACACAAAAGCAACCCGTAACCTCATCGATGTCGATGATATTAAAAATGTTACTTTTTCTCTCATTGATAGTCAGAAATTAAACAGAGTTGTAAATGTTGCTTATATCAAAAATTATTCGATTATTGAAATTCTTGAGATTGTAGAACAGTTTTACGGTAAAAAAGTAGATATAAATCTCCACAGAAGTGGATCTGGATACGACATTAATATTCCGGATATTGAAAATTATTTTGTCGAAAACAATTTAAATAACAAAGAAATATATTTCAAAAATATATTAAGAAAATATTATCCGACTTTATAAGCATTTATAATCACCCCCCATGCAAGATCTACCTTTAATCTCAATCATAACAACCTACTACAATTCTGTACAACTTGGCAATTTTGTAAAGTCGTCGATGAACTGCCTTCTTAATCAAACCTATCCAAATATAGAATTCATCTGTGTAAATGACGGTTCTACAGATTCTACTTTAGAAGAGCTGCTTTATTTCGAAAAGCGGGATTCTAGAGTAAAAGTCTATACAAAAGAAAATCAAAAGTATGCACAATATTCTAAAGCCTATGGACAAGATAAGGCATCCGGAGAGTTTATTTTTTTGTTTGATCATGATGATCTCATCGAACTTAATACTATTGAAAAATGTTTTAACACTTTCTGTCAATCGCCCGATTTAGATATTGTTACTCCGATTGTAGACACAAGATTTACAACGGGACAGCTGAAATATATTATTAATCTCGACATGAGTTTTAAGAATCACACTCAATTTATTTCCCGAAAAATCTCTGGTAAAGATGCAATAAAAAAAACCGTTGGCAAATATGACATTCACATCAGAGGATTATACCGCAAGGAAGTTTTCAAATCTCATTCATTCAGATTTACAGAACCTCTACTAAATGCAGATGAAATAGTAGAAAGAATGATTTTCGAAAATGCAAAGTTTATCGGCAGTTGTGATGCTGTATATACACATTACATACATCCAGATTCTTCTGCTAAAATGCCATCTGTAAAAAAAATAGATATTGTAAGAACAGATGTCTTATTAAGAAAAATTTTTAAAGACAAAAACATCTATTCGTCAAGAAAATCGATTTTTGAACTGACAGCTTACAAAAATCTGGTGAATGCCATCAAAATATATCATCGTTTTTCTGAGAGTATGAATACTGAAGAAAAAGTATTCCAGAAAAAAAGGCTTCGGGATTCTTATAATCATCTCGAAAAGCACACCGTAAAATCACAATTTAAAGGCTTCAGCAAAATTTATAATTCTATAGTAATGTGTACCTTTCCTTTCCTTTTTTTGTTTTATAAATTCAAAAAATAACATTTACCTTTCAAATCGCCAGATAAATAATTTCGTTGCAAGCCCTGCGGAAATATTGTGAAAAAAATTCTTCTTTTTTATATCTGTATTAAAATCAGATTTAAAATAATCAGCCATACTCAATCTCGTCAATTTCTGCATTCTGGCTATATTTGCTTTAAGATAATCTCTGTCTTTTAAGGCTTTCCACTGCATAATCAGAACCATTTCTTTAAACAGAATGACCTTCGTTTTGATCAGCTTTTTTAATGTGACATTTTTCTCCCTTTGATAAGCTTTGGTAAAATACTCTAAAATGGTCAGGAAATTTTCAAAATTCTTTTTTGTTCTGTTAAAAATGACAGATTCACCGTGAAGATAATACAGATATGTGATATTGTCAATCACTGAGAGTGTGTCGGCTTTCAGAAGAAGATCAAAAAACCACAATTCATCCTGTGCAAATAATCCCGGTACAAAGTAAATTTCATGATCAACAATAAAGTCACGTTTGATTAATTTGTTCCAGGATGAAGAAGGGAAACCGCCGTTACTGTAAACAGAAAAAATCTCAAGCCTGTCATTATAATATTTTTTATCTGCCGTCGTAGGAAAACCAAAATCTTTCGTTGTGCTATCAAAAGTGTTTATCCATTGGTTTTGTGAAATGGTGATTTGTGCATCAGTTTTCAAAGCATTCTCAACAAGCAGTGCAATGCAATCTTCAGTGATCTCATCATCGCTATCTAGAAAATAAATATATTCGCCAACAGATGCATTTATCCCGGTATTTCTCACCACAGAAAGTCCAGAGTTTTTTTCATGTTCATAAACTTTTACCGTCAGATCAGGATTTTCATTTACAAATTGTTTGATAATCGTCATACTTTCATCCGGAGTACAGTCATTAACCAAAATAATTTCTAAATTTTTATAGGTCTGATTTTTTACAGATTCCAGACATCGAAGGATGTATTTCTCACATTTAAAAACTGGAATATTAATACTGACTAATGGTTGGTTGGGTATCATCAAGTTGTTTTTCCTTTAATTATTACAAAACTATAAAGAATATTTAATACTTTTGAATAAAACATCTTAGATGAAAAAGGTTTTAGGTCTGTGTTTCATAAAAATAAAGAATTTTGCAAATAGCTGCATTAATGCAAAAAACCGGGATCTCTTTTTTACCCGTAAAAGTTCTGTTCATCAGTCTTTCAAATTAGGTTCTGCTAATTTTCTTGACATTTCTCCCGAAGCTGAATTTCAATTTGGGAAAAACGTGACCATTAACCAGTCAAATTATATTACGGTTAAAGCCAATGGTAAAATAAGTATTGGAGACGATACGTACATAACAAGAGCTACGATCTCTTGTCTCGGAGAAATAGAAATTGGAAAAAACTGCATTCTGGGAGAAGGAATGAAAATTTTTGATCATAACCACCATTACGAAAAACAACCATTTTCTGTTTCAAAAACAGATTTTAACATTGGAAAAGTAAAATTAGGAAACAATGTCTGGACAGGAGCAAACGTCACTATTTTGAAGGATGTAACAATTGGTGACAATGTGATTATTGGAGCGGGATGTGTGATTCATAAAGATGTTCCTGCCAATTCGCTTATTATTAATCAACAGAACCACAATATTATTCCGTTCATAAAATAAAGTTTGTCATGCTTTTTTCTATTCTTATTGCCCATTATAACAATTATGATTATTTTAAAGACTGCTACAAAAGCATTCTCAACCAGACATACCAAAATTTCGAAGTTATACTCGTTGATGACCATTCTTCTGACGATTCATTCTTAAAAATATCTGAGCTTACCCAATATGACAAAAGATTTCGCCTATTCCGCAATGAAGAAAACAAAGGGGTCGGATATACTAAAAAACGTTGTGCAGAATTAGCGTCCGGTGAGATCTGTGGCTTTTTAGATCCAGATGATGCACTTGCTGAAAATGCAGTTCAGTTGAGCATTGATAATCACCATATGGGCAATGTTGCAACCTATTCGAAATTTCACCTATGTGACAGTGAGCTAAAGCCTGTTCGTTTATTCCAACATTCACGTGCTGTGAAGAATGGAAATAAATCTTTTTTCAATATTTTTCTCGAAATAAATCATTTTTTTACTTTTAAGAAAGAGGCGTATAACAAAACAGAAGGCATCAATCCCGAACTCACTTCTGCTGTTGACCAGGATCTCTATCTAAAGCTTTATGAAGTCGGAAAAATAACGTTTATTAATACCCCGACCTATTATTATCGATTGCATGATAAAGGTGTGTCACAGGAGGCTTCAAAAAAAGACAAACTCCATCATAATTGGCATAAAGTCATTCTAAACTCTGCAAAAAGAAGAAATCTAGAAAAAATTTTTAGCCGAAAAATAAATGATATCGACAATTTACCCAGTTTTTTGAAAGAGAAACAAAATAGCTTTTATGCCAAAGTTCTCAGAAAATTTTCCCGGTAAAATTGTTCTCAATAGAATTTCCTAAACAAGTCGGAGAGAAATTAGATAAAACAATCTTATATTTGTCTTTTAAAGATTAATTTTAAAACACACAAATGCCCAAAAAAATAAAAGTTCTGTTCTACCATCGTTCCATGGAGATGGGAGGTGTGGAGCGGGTAATTCTGGATCTGTTTCAAAATCTGCCGCAAGATTTATTTGATATTACACTGCTTCTCAACACTTTCCAGGGAGAGCTCAGGCATGAAATTCCACCACATATCAGAGTAATCACCGTGGAGAAAGGCAGAGAAGACATGAGTTCCAATAAACTGATCAAATTTGCCCAGTTGGTGAAAAGAGCCATCATCCTGTGGTATTACCGCAAAAATCCCAAGGCACTCTTCCGTAAATTCATTAAAACAGATTTCGACATTGAAGTCGCATCAGGATATACCGATTTTGACGCAGTTTTAAACAGCCCAATGAAGGCAAGAAAAATTGCATGGTTTCATAGCGATGTTTCCTATGATCCTGACCAAAAACGTGTTATGAGCAGAATTACGAGCCTTAAAAAATTTGACTGGGTTATTTTCGGATCGCTACAGACAAGAGATGTCATTAAAGAGTTGTACCATATAGAATACCCCAATAGTTGTGTAATTTATAATGCGATTAAAATTGACGAAGCAAGAAAAAAATCCTTAGATTTCCCTGTTTCTTTCGATCAAAGACCCGTTTTTTCGTCTATGGGAAGACTTCACATCCGGAAAAATTACCATACACTTATGAAAGTTCACAAGAGACTTTTAGATGATGGATTTGAACACTCTATTGCAGTAATTGGCGGAGGCTCTGAGATGGAAAATCTGAAAACCCAGGCTAAAGATCTTGATGTAGAAAAATCTTACCTTCTTTTAGACTCACAAATTAATCCTTATCCATATATAAAAAATTCAGACTATTTTATATTTCCTTCTGAATCCGAATCTTATCCGTTAACTATTGGAGAAGTCATGGGTCTTGAAATTCCTGTTATCAGCACCAATGTAGGCGGTATCCCAGAGATGATCGAGCATAATTATGATGGTTTACTGGTAGAACCAAATGAGGAATCCATCTATCAGGGTATGAAACTTTTCCTGACTGATAAAACCCTTGTTGAGAAAATAAAAACCAGCGCTAAAGTTTCTGTAACAAAATTTGATAATGATGAGATTTATCGTCAGGTAACATCTGTTTTCGAAAAACAATACCAGCTGAAACAATAATGAAACCCTTAGTCACAATTCTTACACCAACTTATAACCGGGCTCATACACTTCCCCGGGTTTTTGACTCTTTGCAAAGACAAACTTTCAAAGATTTCGAATGGCTGATTATAGATGACGGGTCTACAGATGGTACTGATGTATTGGTAAAACAATTTAAGGAAAAAGCAGATTTTCAAATCCGATATTATCATCACGAAAACCAACACAAGTTTATAACATTTTTCAGAGGAATTGAACTTTCTGAAGGAACCTATTTTTCACCTCTCGATTCGGACGATGCATTGCTGGATGATGCCCTGGAAGTACTCGTAGAAAAATGGAAAGAAATAGACGATAAACAAAATATTGTTTTTGTATCCTCTCTTTGTCAGGATCAAAATGGAAAAATTGTCGGGGATAAATTTCCTAAAGACCCTCTTATCTGCAGTATATTCGATATGCGTTACAAATACAATGTAAAGGGAGATAAATGGGGAATGGGAAAAGTAGAAATTTATAAAAAAATGGAGCTTGACCTTGAAAAACTTAGCGGTAAGGGATTTATTCCCGAAGGAGTTTTTCAATTTCAGTTTGACACACTGGGGTTTCATTATTGTATCAATAAAATAAGCCGTATCTATTACAGAGATGAAAATGACGAGCAATCTCTCGCCAACCAGTTTTATGATAAAAAAAACGCTTTTGGGCTCGCAGAAAACTACAAAGCTTTTCTGAACACGTATAGCTCAAAATTATGGACCAATCCTGTACCCGTCCTGAGAAATCTGGGTGGATATTTAAAATTTTCAGCAACTGATCGAAGAAGTTTCGGAAGAACAATTTCTGAACTCAATTCTGCTCCTGTAAAATTATTGGCAACCCTGCTCTATCCTGTATCAAAATTAATTTAATGAAAAAAATTATTTTTAGAATATTAATTTGCTGCCCGTTAAAGATTATTTAAAAGAATATAAATTTAAATTTATGTCACAAAAAAAGAAGATCTTAATCCGCATTGGCTCACTCCGTCACGGTGGCGCCGAGAAAGTTTTGATTAATTTTCTCAAAAATCTTCCGGAGGACAAATACGAAATAGATTTATTGATCAATCTTTACACGGGAATGTACATAAAAGAGGTTCCGTCTTGGGTTAATCTGTATTATCTACTTAAAGGGGAAATGATCACCACCAATAAACCCCATGAAATTCCTGTAAAAATATTCAGAGTACTTTATCAGAAAATGTTTTTATGGTTTCCATGGCTTCTATATCGTTTTGTGTTGAAAAATAAAAAATATGATGTGGAAATTGGAGCCATCCATGGAATGTACAGGGAAATTCTTTCTAGTCCGCAGAGCAATTCAAAAAAAATCATCTGGATACAGAATGATATTTTTAATCTTAAAGAATATACGCCCGAGGTCATCAAACAGTTTTTCAAATTTGATAAAATTCTGGTGATCTCAAATAAACTCAAAGAGGAAATGCAGAAAGTTGCAGAAGATAGAAAGCAACGACAGGCCGTTATTCAAATTTTTAATCCGATAGATAAGAATGACACCTTACGGAAAGCAAATGTAGAAATCGATGACTATCCTTTTTCCAATACCATTCCAACTTTTATTACGATCGGAACAGTTTACCCCCAAAAAGGTTACGACAGGCTTCTGGATGTGCATAAAAAATTGATAGATGAAGGATTAAAGCACCAGATTATTATTATCGGTGACGGTTTTGATTTTGAAAACATCTATACAAAGCTTAACGATCTGAACCTCATGAAAACTGTTAAAATGCTTGGTTTCAGAGACAACCCCTATCCTTATCTGAAAAAAGCTGATTTTTATATCATGTCTTCAAGACATGAAGGCTTCCCAACAATAATTGCTGAAGCTTTGATTTTAAACAAGCCCATTGTATCTACCGATGTTTCAGGGATAAAAGATCTTCTCCAGAATGGGAAACTGGGAATGATCACGCCAAACTCTGAAGCCGGAATCTACGAAGGCATGAAAAAGATGTTGACCAATCTGGAACTCGCAGACCAATACAGAAAAGAAATCGCTTCGGCTGAACTTCCTTTTGTACTGGAAAAATCTGTGGCGCATCTTCAGGAAATTATTGATAACGTTTAAAAAACAGTTAAATGAGTTATACAATTATTCAAAAAGATTTTTATCGGGAAAGCGGGAAATGGCTATCAAACTTTCAGATCTTGAAGAAATGCCTGAATCCGAATCTTCACTTCATTTATATTTTCAGAAAAACCCAGAAATATAATAAGACTCCTTTTTTAGGATTGTACTGGCGAATTGTTTTAAGACATTTTCAGATTAAATACGGATTCCAGATTTATCCCGAAACCGAAATCGGTGAAGGATTTTATCTGGGGCATTGGGGAAGTCTTGTGATCAATCCAAAAACAAAAATTGGCAAAAACTGCAATATCGCTCAGGGTGTAACAATAGGACAACAAAATCGCGGAAAGAATGCTGGTTTTCCGGTGATTGGTGATGAGGTCTGGATCGGTCCGAACGCTGTGATCGTAGGAAAAGTGAATATAGGGAGTAATGTTTTGATCGCTCCGAATGCCTATGTGAATTTTGATGTTCCGGCAAATTCGGTTGTAGCAGGAAATCCCGCAAAGATTTATTCTAATGAAAATGCTACAGAAGGGTATATAAATAACAAAATATAAACCTGAATTTTATCATATCTTTATCTTTATTAAACTTTGTTAAAAAATGTTTGATAATTCAGCAAAATTAATACTTTTGTATAATTATTGATTCAGTCTATTGAATTTGAAAATAATTTACACGAAATAAATAATTATACTCTTTAAAATTTTTAATTAATGAAGAATTCGTACGAAGTTATTTTTGAAAACAACAGAAAATGGGTAGAATCTAAGGTAGCAGATAACCCGAATTTCTTTGAAGATCTTGCTAAAACTCAAAATCCTGAATATCTTTACATAGGGTGTTCAGACAGCAGAGCAACAGCCGAAGAACTCATGGGAGCCAAACCGGGAGAAGTTTTTGTCCACAGAAACATTGCTAATGTTGTTAACACTTTAGATATGAGTTCCACTGCTGTCATTCAGTATGCAGTAGAGCACCTGAAGGTAAAACACATTATAGTTTGCGGGCATTACAACTGTGGTGGTGTGAAAGCAGCGATGACCTCACAGGATTTAGGACTTTTAAATCCGTGGCTGAGAAACATTCGTGATGTGTACAGGCTTCACCAGACCGAACTAGATTCTATCAATGATGAGACCAAACGTTACGACAGGCTTGTGGAACTTAATGTTCAGGAGCAATGTATTAACGTTATTAAGATGGCCTGTGTGCAGGAAAGATATATCTTAGAAGAGTATCCTATTGTTCACGGCTGGGTTTTTGACCTCAGAACGGGTAAAATTATTGACTTGAAAATCGATTTCGAAGAGATTCTGAAAGACATTCAAAAGATTTATAACCTTACAAGTTCAGATTGGGTCATGAGCAGAAAGACGAAATAATCTTTCTAAAATTTGAGTGAAAATGAAATTCTGGAGCATCATTACATTACTGTTCATCATCAACTTTACAGCCTTGCCGAGCATCGCTGCAATTTGCGGGTGGAAATTACAGAGAACGAATGTAATTCTGAACGAAGAAGAAACACACTCTCATTATTCATCATTTACGGTTTATGAGAAGACTTTACCCAAGACTCTGAACGTACATGATTTTCTGAAGTTTTTCGAGCCTGATCTCGAACGCAGATCCTTTGTATTGATCGATGATTCTTGTCATCTATCCCCATTTCTCACCATATTTTCTCCGCCTCCGGAAGCTTAATTTTTCTTCACAGACCAATAAAATATTCATATCAGATTTTGATGTTGAATAGATGTCTTTTTAAATTAATTTCCAATTTACTGTAAGTTTTAGTTAATATTTTAATTAAGATCCAACGGTTACACTAAGTATTTTTCGCTGTCATGAAAAAAACAAACTCATTATTTGGAGGAATTAAGGAGAATTTCCCTTCAGGCCTCGTTGTATTTTTAGTAGCTCTTCCTTTATGCCTGGGAATTGCTTTAGCATCCGGTGCGCCACCATTATCCGGCATTATCGCAGGTATCGTGGGAGGTTTGGTGATCGGCTCGATCAGTAACTCAAACATTTCAGTTTCGGGACCCGCCGCAGGTCTTACCGCCATTGTTTTAACGGCAATTACCGATTTGGGAGCTTTCGAACTGTTTCTGTGCGCTGGTATTATTGCTGGTATTATTCAGCTGATTTTAGGCTTTATAAGAGCGGGGAGTATTTCCAATTATTTCCCAAACAATGTGATTGAGGGAATGCTTGCTGCCATCGGAATTATTATTATTTTAAAACAAATTCCCCATGCATTAGGAATTGATACAGATTATGAAGGAAATGAAAAATTATTTAAGGGAGGAATCAATTTGAATTACTTCAAAGAATTATTTCAATATTTCCAAGATGCAATAAATGATATTCAGCCGGGAGCAGTAATTGTAACTATTGTTTCAATTTCTTTACTTTTAGCTTGGGACAAAATTCCAACTTTAAAAAGAATGAAAATGCTTCCTGGAGCTTTAGTTGCTGTTGTTGTAGGAATTTTATTAAATGAACTTTTTAAATTATCCGGAAGTTCTTTGGCAATCGGTAAAGAACATTTGGTTAATTTACCTGTACCTAAAGGTTTTGATGACTTTAAAAACCTGATTACACTTCCTGATTTTAATGGCTTCACAAACACAAAAGTTTGGATTGCAGGTGCAACAATTGCCATTGTCGCATCAATTGAAACTTTACTTTGTATTGAAGCTTCAGACCGTCTGGATGTTCAGAGAAGAATTACCGATACCAATTTAGAATTAAAAGCCCAGGGAATCGGAAACCTTGTAAGTTCGTTCATTGGTGGACTTCCAATGACATCGGTTGTAGTAAGAAGTTCGGCAAATGCTAATGCAGGAGCAACTTCGAAAATCTCTGCTATTATACACGGATTTTTATTATTAGTTTGTGTATTGTCAATTCCGGTGATTTTAAATCTAATACCTTTGGCAACGCTTGCTGCGGTTCTACTTTTGGTGGGATATAAATTGGCAAAACCTGCAACATTTAAACATTTCTGGCATTTAGGAAAATTCCAGTTCATTCCTTTTGTGGCAACCGTAGTTGCGATTGTAGCAACCGATTTACTGAAAGGTGTAGGAATTGGTTTGGCGATTTCGGTTTTTTATATTTTACAGGGAAATATGAAACGTGCATATTATTTAAGCCGAGAGAAACTGAGTAATGCAGACGCAATTACAATAAAATTGGCTGAAGAAGTATCTTTCTTAAATAAAGCTGCTATTAAAAAGACATTGAAAAACATTAAATCAAACTCTACGGTAACGATTGATGCGAGAGGAACATCATATATCGCAACAGATGTTCTGGAAATGATCCAGGATTTTGCCAACATCAGAGCGAAAGAAGAAGATATTAATGTGGAACTATTAGGCTTCAAAACTTCGTATAAAGATTATGAAACTGATGAAGACTCTCACATCGTCATTACCCATAAAAGAGCAATGTAAGCTCAAACAAAATAAATTTTTTAACTTTAAAAATAATTCAAAAAAATAAAAATATGAAAGCACATACGTACGAAACTCAGTCAACGATCACTCCGGAAAAAGCATTAGACTTTTTAAAAGAAGGAAACCAAAGATTTGTAAACAATTTAAAGGCAAACAGAGATCTTTTGGAGCAGGTAAATGCTACACGTGAAGGTCAGTGGCCATTTGCGGTAGTTTTAAGCTGTATCGATAGCCGTACTTCTGCAGAACTTATCTTTGATCAGGGATTGGGTGATGTTTTCAGTATCAGAATTGCAGGAAATTTTGTAAATCAGGATATTTTAGGATCAATGGAATTTGGCTGTAATGTAGCAGGCTCTAAACTGGTCGTTGTTTTAGGTCACACAAAATGCGGAGCTTTGAAAGGTGGTCTTGATGCTGCTAAAATCGAGGGAATGGGAATGGATAACCTAAACCACCTGATCAACCATTTTGATCCGATCATTAATACAATCATCGAAGATGGCGAAGAGCGTTCTTCTGCCAACGCAGCACTTCTGGAAAGGCTGAATCAGCATAATGTAAAGCATGCAATTGAGGACATCCGTAAACAAAGCTCTACTCTGAAAAGACTGGAGGAGGAAGGTAAAATCAAAATCGTTGGTGCAAACTATGACGTTGAAACCGGCGTTGTAACATGGCTATAAGCAAACATTCATCTTTCATAAAAGTTCGGGCGGAAGCTTTGCTTCCGCCCGAACTTGTTCTATTTCCCGTTAAAAGCAGACATGGTATTGTTAATTCCTGCAAAAACAAAAGACAGACACGCTTTTGAAAACTTTTCAATTCTCTCGGACAGCTTCTCATTTTCTTCTGCATTCCATGTACCTAAGACATAATCGACTTGTTTACCTTCAGAAAACTCAGCAGAGATTCCAAAACGCAGTCTCGCATAATTCTGAGTTTGCAAAACCTCCTGAATATTTTTCAGTCCGTTATGACCTGCATCAGAACCCTTCATCTTCATTCTTAACGTTCCGAAAGGCAAAGCGAGATCATCAGTAATGATCAATATATTTTCTAAAGGAATATTTTCTTTCTGCATCCAGTATTTCACGGCATTTCCAGACAGATTCATATACGTATCAGGTTTTAAAACCAAAACTTTTCTTCCTTTATATTTTCCTTCTGCCATCCAGCCGAAATTGGTTGTATTGAATGATGTTTCTAAAGTTTCCACAATTTTTTCAGCAACCTTGAAACCTATATTATGACGTGTATTTTCGTATTCTGTGCCTTTATTACCAAGACCTACAATTAGATATTTCATGAGAAATTTTTTGCAAAATTAAGGGTTCTGAAATAAAAAACTCAATCCTTATCGGATTGAGTTCTAAAATATTTTTAAAAATTAATGATTACATCGGTTTATAGAAGTAATTTACTCCAAACCCCTGAATCATGTAAGTCTGCGGATCGTATTTATAATTTGTAGAGACCACAATAGGGTTAGGAATCGGCTCCGTCAAATCTGTCATAGAAATTCTTCTCGGGCTGTTTGGCGACAAAATTAAACTTCTTTCATCATTGATTTTTGTATCAATAAGCACTGAAACCTTGTATTCAAATGGTAAAAGTGTATAACCATTGATTTGGGAATCGTAATTGGTAAATCCAAATTCATAATTTTCCACAGGTGGTTCAAATGTTGTACCGTTGGTAAGAAGCCCCACTTCTTTTGTTACTTTAGAAACATTATCTCCTAAATAAGTGTAATTTGCTTTTGTATAATCTGTGTATGCAAAAGGTATAATATCTTTCCCTCTTTTCATTACGATTAATGCCAATTTTGCTGTCGTAGAACTATAAGTAAGATTATATTCTGCTTTTGTTTTTTCGTAAAGAGCATAGGGACCTACTGTTGCAGGAGGAACTGGTGCTAATCTTCTGTAAACAGATCTGTTTTCAGAGATTAATGTTAATCTTCCTAAGTTTCCGTATGTATATTGCTGAGTATAAGAAATGCTGTCGGCATCTATTGTACCATCATTATCCAAATCCATAAAACCATTAAATGTTACCTTACTGATTTTATCGCCACTCCATTCCACATTTTTCACAGAACCTTTTTCTGTAAGAACTTTTGTAAGAAGCAGACCGCTGTATTGATATTCAGCAATCGTTCCAAAGTCGGTGATCTCTCTTGAAAGCGCTCTCGGACCAATCAAACCCGTGTTTTCATTAAGATCCAAAAGCGGATCTCCTTCTTCATTGGTCATATCTTTACAAGAGTTTATAGAAGAAAACCCTGCGATGATTAAAACAAAATAGAAAAATCTTTTCATTTCTAAAGGGGATTATTTATTTTTCCACAAATATAATTTTTTTTTGTATAAAAATCATATTTTTATTAATATTCTAACAAAACCATCAACAAAAAAACTCTTTATAACATCTTTTATATATACTTTTATGCTTGCGTTTGATCCAAAACCGGATAATTTTGAGAATCATACAGATAGATCAAATAAAAAAGAAGGACTTATAAATATTGAAGCATATAGGATAATTAGCTGACAGACTAAATTGTTAAAAAGACAAAAGCCACCTAAAAACAAGATTTATATGGCTTTAATTATTTATTTACTAGCTAATTAAATTCCTAATATAGATTTCAGCAAGACATTCACCTCATCTACATTCTTCACTTTATCTTTTCGCATCATCAGATTATTCCCTTCTTTTCCAGCTTTTTCTTTCAATTGAGCTTGTGCCGGATTTTGGGTTAAATAGGTAATAATATGTCTGAATTTCTCGGTCTGATAAAATTTATCCTGCGGATTACCCGGAAAATACCCAAGGAAAACGCCGTTTTTCATGACAATTTTTTCGAAACCAATATCTGCAGCAAGCCATTTCAGGGCAACACTTTTTAATAAATTAACTGCTTCTTCCGGTAAAGTTCCGAAACGGTCTTTCAACTCGGCTTCAAACTTCTGAAGATCTTTTTCATTATCGATTTCAGCCAATTTCTGGTAAAGCAGCAATCTTTCTTCTGTACTCGACACATAAGAATCAGGCAACATCAGTTCGAGATCGGTATCGATATTCACTTCCTTTACAGACTTGAATAATTTCTGGCGATCTTCTTCGTTTTCAAAAAGATTTCCGAAGTTTTCATCATCTTTTAATTCTTCCAAAGCTTCCTGCATTAGTTTTTGATAGGTTTCAAAACCCATTTCATTGATAAATCCGCTTTGTTCGCCACCCAATAAATCTCCGGCTCCACGAATTTCCAAATCTTTCATTGCAATCTGGAAACCGCTTCCCAAATCTGAAAACTGTTCAATGGCTTCCAGTCTTTTCCTTGCATCGGAAGTCATCATATCAAAAGGCGGCGTAATCAGATAACAGAAAGCTTTTCTATTGCTTCGTCCTACCCTTCCTCTCATCTGGTGTAAATCTGCCATCCCGAAACGTTGTGCATCATTAATGAAGATCGTATTCGCATTCGGAACGTCTACTCCACTTTCAACAATTGTTGTAGAAACCAAAACATCGTATTTCCCTTCCATAAAATCCAGAACGTTTTGCTCAAGCTGCTTTCCATCCATTTGTCCATGACCGGTAATTACCCTTGCATCAGGAACGAGTCTTTGAATCAAGCCCGCAATATCCTTCAGGTTTTCAACTCTGTTGTTGATAAAATATACCTGTCCGTCACGCTGAAGCTCATAAGAAACCGCATCACGAATCAGCTCCTCATTAAAACCTACAATCTGTGTTTCTACAGGCTGCCTGTTTGGTGGCGGAGTTTTTATCACCGATAAATCTCTTGCAGCCATTAAAGAAAACTGCAGTGTTCTCGGAATCGGTGTTGCCGTTAAAGTCAGCGTATCAATATTAGTTTTTAAAGTTTTCAGTTTGTCTTTTACGGCTACTCCAAATTTATGTTCTTCATCAATGACCAGTAAGCCTAAATCTTTAAATTTAATTTTGTCTGAAGCCAATTGATGCGTTCCTATGACAATATCAATTTTTCCGGTTTTTAAGCCTTCAATAGTTTCATTTTTTTGCTTTGCTGTTCTGAAACGGTTCAGATAAGAAATATTAACGGGGAAATCTTTCAGTCTGTCTCTAAAACTTCGGTAATGCTGAAATGCCAAAATTGTGGTCGGAACCAAAACAGCCACCTGTTTTCCGTCTGTTGCAGCTTTAAATGCAGCACGAATTGCAACTTCAGTTTTACCGAAACCTACATCTCCACAAACCAAGCGGTCCATTACCGTTTCGGCTTCCATATCGGTTTTCACATCGATGGTTGCTTTTTCCTGATCCGGAGTATCTTCGTAAACGAAACTAGCTTCCAGCTCATTTTGCAAATAAGAATCCGGTGTAAAAGCAAAACCTTTTGCCGTTTTTCTTTCGGCATATAATTTAATCAGGTCAAAAGCAATCTGCTTAACTTTTGCTTTGGTTTTTTGTTTTAAAGATTTCCAGGTCGGTGAACCGAGCTTGCTTAGAACAATTTCTTTTCCGTCGGGACCGTTGTATTTCGAAATTTTATGAAGCGAATGAATACTTACGTAAAGTAAATCGCCATTTTTATAGGTTAGTTTGAAACATTCCTGAATTTTACCGTCATTGTTCACTTTCACTAGTCCCATGAATTTTCCGATTCCGTGATCGATGTGAGCAATATAATCGCCAACTTTAAGAGACATTAAATCTTTCAAAGTCAATTGTTCTGATTTTGCAAAAGCATTTTTGGCTTTGTATCTCTGGTAACGGTCAAAAATCTGGTGATCGGTATACACTAAAACTTTATGATCCGTATCTACAAAACCTTCGTGAAGCTCAGATTTAAAACTTTTAAATGCAATCTGATGACCAAGCTCTTCAAAAATAGATTCTAATCTGTCTTTCTGTTTATCGCTGGAAAATGAAATCCAAAGATCAAAACCTTCTTCTTTTTTTTCCTGTAAATCTTCAATCAGCAACTGAAAATTTTTATGAAAAGACGGCTGAACAGTCTGATTGAGCCTGATTTCTTTAGATTTTATTTCCTCAATTCCCACAGCACTGAAATCAATCGTTTTGAATTTTTTATAATCAAAAAGAAATTCCTGGTCAGAAATAAATAATTCCTGTGGTGTTCTATGCGAAATATCTTTGCTTAAACCTTCATATTTTTCTAAAGCTTTTTCATAAAAAGAACGAAGTTTCTGAAGACCAACAATTCCGTTTTTCGAAACAATCAGGCTGTCTTCCGGTAAAACTTCAAGCAACGAAACTTTTGTCCCCGAAACTGAAAAATTCATATTTGAAACCAATTGAAACTCATCTACTTTATCCACAGAAAGCTGAGTTTCAATGTCAAAAGTCTTAATATTTTCCACTTCGTTTCCAAAGAAAGTGATTCGATAAGGTTTTTCATTGGAGTAAGAAAAAACATCAACAATTCCGCCACGCACAGAAAACTCTCCCGGCTCAGAAACAAAATCAGTCTGATGAAACTGATAATGATTCAGCAGTTCATCTACAAAATCAAAATCGAGCTGGTCTCCGGTTTTTATATGATGGGAAATTGCTTTAAAATCCTCTTTTTTAAGAACTTTTTCAGACAATGCGCCGATGTAAGCTACTATGACTTTTTGTGACTTTTCAGAATTTATTTTATTTAAAACTTCAGTTCGCAAAACCAGATTGGCATTCTGAGTCTTTTCAACCTGATAAGGTTCCATGTGAGTTGCCGGAAAATAGAGTACATTTTCTTTTCCGAGCAGATCTTCCATCTCACTATTTGCATATAATGCTTCCTCTTTATCATCAACAAGAAAAAGCAGATTTTTTTTGTAGGTAAGAAAAAGTTCGGCCGCAAAAACCGAAGCTGAAGAACCCGCGGTTCCCCTTACTGAAAGGTGAGATCGGGTATCAATTTGTGCGAAAATTTCTTTGCCAAATTCTTTTTTAAGTAAGTCGGGAAGGAAGTTTTCACTGATATTTTTTAGCTGCATAAATAATGTAGATATAAACGACAAAAGCGATTTCGGGATATTTCCGAAACCGTTTGATATGTCAAAGATACGTTATTTTTTATTTTTAACCTTTTAGACAAAACCAATCAAATTTCAACCCAAAAACATTATTCTCTTAATTTTTAGAAAATTTTGTTTAAAAAAAGTTAAAATTATTCACAAATTCAATTTAGGCACATTCTTTGAAAATTCATTACTCACAAACCAAAAAATAAATATTATGAAAAATGTATTCAAAATTTTAGGAGTATTCATTCTTCTATTCACAGCCTTCTCGCTTTCATCATGTAGTGACGATGATGATCCGGCAGACAACGACTTCTTTGCGGGAACTTATAAAGGAAGCATTGCTTACACCGACAACGACAATGACATCTCTACGGATAACGGGGAAGTTTTTGTCACAAAAATCGCAAGTGGAACTAAGTACAACTTCAGATTTTCAAACGGAATTCCTGATCTGAACGGTCTTGAATTCCAGAAACAAGGTGATAATACTTTGGTAATGGTAAATTCTACAGCACTTGTATACGTAAGAATCGACAATAACGAATTAAAAATGCTTTACACTGCAGATGGCAAAACATGGAGAGCAAACTGTACAAGGTAATCTGACAATAATTCATTCATATGTTTACCCGCTTCCGACTTTGGAGGTGGGTTTTTTATTTAAATTAATTGGAATTTAATAATTTATAAAATTTAGTTAAGTTTTAATAACCGTATTTTTATAATAAGTTTTTACTTACATTTACTTTACTAAAAAATAAAACAAATGAAAAAATTCCTTACTGCAATGTCTATCGTATTAGGACTAGGATTTGCAACTGCACAACAAGCTGTTCCTGCTACAAAAAGCACAACAACAAGAACAGTAACAACAACTAAACCTGTAAAAGCTGCAGAAACAAAAGCAGTGAAACCTGCACAAAAACTTAAAAAAGACGGCACTCCCGACAAAAGATATAAGGAAAATAAGAAACTCAAGAAAGACGGGACCCCGGATATGAGATATAAACAAAACAAATAACAACATATATCAGTTGTCATTCATAATCAAATTTTTCAATAAACCGATGCCTGGATCATCGGTTTTTTATTTTAAAATATTTCCCTGAATTCTATTCTTATTTATAAATTTGGACCATGTTAAACTTTCTAAAGAAAAATGCAGCGTTGATTTGGGCGAAAAAACATGTTCAAAAGGCTGAAGAATTTAAGAAAAACGCCGAAAAAAATCAGGAGGAATTATTATTATCCCTTGTAGATACTGCTAAAAAAACTCTTTTTGGAAGAACATACGGTTTTGAAAACATCAAATCTGTAAAGAATTTTCAGGAAAAAGTTCCCGTTGCAGATTATGAGGATTTAAAACCATATATTGAAAAAGTAAAACGCGGACAACGGGATATTTTATGGATTGAAACCCCTGAATATTTTGCCAAGACTTCCGGAACGACTTCCGGCTCAAAATACATCCCGATTTCTAAAGAAGGAATGCCTTTTCAGGTGAAAGGAGCCCAAAGTGCACTTTTCCATTATATTGCTAAAAAAAACAATGCTGATTTTGTCGGCGGAAAAATGATTTTTTTACAGGGAAGCCCGGAACTCGAAGAAGTTTTTGGCGTAAAAACCGGAAGACTTTCAGGGATTGTAGCCCATCACATTCCCAATTATCTTCAGAAAAACCGTTTACCGAGCTGGGAAACCAACATGATGGAAGACTGGGAAGCCAAAGTAGATAAAATTGTAGAAGAAACTGAAAAAGAAAACATGACGCTGATTTCGGGAATTCCGCCCTGGCTCATTATGTATTTTGAAAAGCTGATCGAGAAAAACGGTAAGAAAATCAAGCAGATTTTTCCGAATCTTCAACTCATCGTTACAGGTGGTGTAAATTATGAACCTTATCGCGATAAAATGGAAGAACTTTTAGGCGGAAAAGTAGATATTGTACAGACATTTCCTGCTTCGGAGGGTTTTTTTGCCTTTCAGGACGATTATACGAAAGAAGGCTTACTTCTTTTAACCAATCACGGAATTTTCTATGAATTTATTCCTTTGGAACAATATGGAAAACCAAATGCACAAAGATTAACTTTAAAAGATATTGAACTCAATAAAGATTATGCATTAATTTTGACCACGAATTCCGGTTTGTGGGCATATTCGATTGGTGATGTTGTACGATTTATTGACAAAAATCCGCACAGAATTTTGGTGAGCGGAAGAACAAAACATTTCACCTCAGCTTTCGGAGAACACGTCATTGCGTTTGAAGTGGAAGAAGCTATAAAATCGACAGTAGAAAAATTTCCGGCTCAGATTACAGAGTTTCATTTAGCCCCACAGGTAAATCCGGAAGAAGGTTTGCCTTATCACGAATGGTTTATCGAGTTTGAAAAAGAGCCTGAAAATTTAAATGCATTTAAAGATGAACTGGATGATCAGCTGAGAAAACGCAACACGTATTATGATGATCTGATTTCGGGGAACATTCTTCAAAAACTTCATATTTCTAAGCTTCAAAAAAATGCATTTCAGGAATATGCAAAAGCAGAAGGAAAACTTGGCGGGCAAAATAAAATACCAAGACTGGCAAACGACAGAACAATTGCAGAGTTATTGCAACTTTATAAAAAGTAACACACCAAAAAGCCATTAATCATGAAAAGAATTTTAGCAATTTCAGTAATGATATCAATTGCATCATGCTCATCATTGAAATATAGCTCAGCAAAAAATCCTGACAATTACAAAAAAATAAAAACTGGCGATAAATATACTTTTCATCAAACAGACGGAAGTAAAATCCCTATGACCATTTCTTCCATTGCTAAGGACAGCATTATTGGAACCAGAAAAAAAGAAAGAATTTCGATTGCAAAAACCAATATTACAGAAATAAGAAAAGACAGAACGGCAGTTGCAGTTGTTGCAACAGCCGGTGGAGTTGCCGCTTTAACGACTTTGGTTGTAGTAATGACAAAAGCCACAGATGTTGTAGCTGATACCGCTGCAGCATTTGGAAGTGGCGCAAATTAATTAAGCTAATTATCTTTTAATTATAAAATTGTTTCATTTTAGATTAAAATCTTACAAAAAATATGAGATTTTCTTTTCAATGAAAACGTATATTCAAAAAAAATTATAAATTTGAAAAACTAAAAAATTATAATGAAAGCATCTGTACTTTTAAAATCATCATTATTAACATCTTTATTTGTAATCTCATCTTGCGCAACAACAAAGTACAGCGAAGATATTGCACAAAATAATTACTCAAACCTTCAGGCCGGAAAAATCTATGTGGTAACTCCGAGAGACGGATCTAAAAAACAAAAATTCCTTTTCCGTAATATTGATGGCGATAACCTTATCGGAACTGCAGGAAAAAAAGACAGTACAGAAGTAATCATTCCGAAATCTAATGTTGCATCTGTAAAAGACAGATCAAAAGCAAGAGTTGCAGGAGGCGCTGTTTTGATCGGTGCTGCAGGCGCTGCTGCGATTGTAATCAGTTCTTTGAGAGCAGACTAAAATAGACAAAATCTTTCAGGTGATATTTTATTTATCATTTGAAAATTGAAAATACAGATAGCCTTAAATAAACATTTAAGGCTATTTTTGTGCATGATTTCTTTATTGCCGCTTAAAACATTACAAAATGTTGAATTCAGAAATCTTCTTACCGGAAGATTTTTCATTGTTTTAGCTTTCAGAATGCTTGCTACTTTACTTGGGTGGTGGGTTTATCAGTTAACAAAAGATCCTTTTTCTATAGGACTTATCGGGCTTTCTGAAGTTATTCCGGCGGTAAGCTGCGCTTTGTACGCAGGTCATGTCATTGATATGAATGAAAAGAAAAGGCTTCTTTTAATTTGTAATTACGTTTATGTTTTCCTGATTAGTTTACTAATGATTCCTGCATTTTTTGATGTTGAACTTCATTTTACAGGACATGAAATCACGTATTTTATTTACGGTGTTATTTTCTTTACCGGAATTGCAAGAGCATTTATTGGCCCAATTGTACCTTCAATGATTCCTAAAATTGTTGAAAAGATAAATCTTCCGAGTGCAATTACTTTAAATCAGGCAACGTTTTTGGTTTCTTCGGTTTGCGGTCACGCTGTTGGAGGATTTTTAATCGGATTTTTTGGCGTTAAATGGACATTATTGGTCATAATTTCACTTTTACTTGTCGCTTCAGTATTTTTCTGGCAGCTGAAACCTCAGTTTTCGGAATACAAAAAAGAGCAAATCAAAGTGATGGAAAGTATGCGAGAAGGAATTTCTTATATTTTTAAAACGAAAGAAATCTTAGGTGCACTTTGTCTTGATATGTTTGCTGTACTTTTCGGAGGTGCCGTTGCGATGATTCCGGTTTTTGCAACAGACATTCTGAAATCAGGAGCGGAAGGTTTTGGATTATTGAACGCGGCTTCAGACATTGGTTCAATGATTATTATTATGACCCTTTCATTGGTTCCGTTGAGAAAAAACCAGGGCAAAATTTTACTGGCAGTTGTTGCCGGATTCGGGCTGTGCATTATTGGCTTCGGATTATCACATTATTATTGGCTTTCGTTCATGTTCTTAGCACTAAGCGGAATGCTGGACGGAATTTCCGTAGTGATTCGGGGAACGATTGTTCAGCTTAAAACTCCGGATCACATTAGAGGAAGAGTTTTAAGTGTAAATTCTATTTTCATTATGTCGAGTAACGAGATGGGTCAGTTTGAAAGCGGATTGATGGCGAAACTTTTAGGAGTCGTAAGATCGGTTGTATTCGGCGGAAGCATGACTGTTTTGGTTGCCTTAATTGTAGCAACTTCTAATCCTAAATTGAGGAAAATGCAATATTAATGTTCCAATAACGTTATACAAGAATATGCAATGAAAATTAAATTAAGATTAATAAATTCTTTACATTTGTATAAAAATATTTCAGAATGAAAAAAATTTTACTCATTTTTTTGATGATTATTTCCCAAGCTGTATTCAGCCAGTCAAGCTCAGATTGCGGAGGAACAATACAGGTTTGCGGAAATTCACCTATTTCCTTTACCCCTACAGGACCGGGAGATATACTAGAAGACTTAGGAGGTTGCCTTTCCAGTGACGAAAACTACTCCGTGTGGTACACCTTCACCATTGCAACTTCAGGAACTTTAACATTTGTAATTGATCCTAATGTTTTTGCTGATGATTACGATTGGGCGGTATACGGACCGGATAAGACATGTAGTAATTTAGGCACTCCTATCAGATGCAACTATTCCGGTTCTGACGGACCAACAGGTCTGAATATGACCAGCACGCTTACCACAGTACCTGGTACAGGGCCGTTATTCTGCCAGTACTTAGACGTTATCGCAGGGCAAACGTATCATTTAGTAATAGACAACTTCTTATCTACTGCTAACGGATTCCAGCTTACTTGGGGCGGAACAGCAACTTTGGTTTCGCCTTTTAATTCGGCATTTCAGCCATATCCGTTTATCCCGCCGGGAACAGCAGGACCTACACCAACCTCGCCAAATGAAGTAATTGTTTGTAATGAGCCACCGACTTTTGATTTCAACACGTTATCCGCCGGCATTATTAACAATAACCCTAATTTCGTTGTAAATTATTACACAAATTCCAATGATGCACTTAACGGAAACAATCCTATCTTGGGAGTATCTCCTGTAAATACGACAGATACTTATTACTATGTAATCACTTATTCTGATCCCAGCGCACCTGGCGGAGCTATCAGTAAATGCAGGCTTCCGGGAACATTCAAGTTTGTTCAGCGTGCTATAAATGTTGTGGATGCTACTTTAACATCCTGTAACAACAATAATGCAGGAACAGCTACTTTCGATTTGACTACAGCAAATGTTATTAATGATCCTACGGTGGTGAAGAAGTATTATCAGTCGTTATCGGACCTGAATAACAATACAAACGAAATTACAAATCCTTATCAGTATGTTTCTGCTGTTGGATCAGTCTTTGTTCTGGTAACTTCTCAATACGGATGCACCGACATTGCCGAAATTAAACTTAATTTCTATCCCCCAATAGTAGTAACAGATGCGACTTTACGAACATGCTTTATAGAAGGAACTCCTACAATGGGAGAATTTAACCTAAATGAAGCAATAGTTAACAACCAATCGGGAATGACAAAGAAATATTACCCTTCATTGCAGGATGCCATCGATCAGACCAATGAGATCACTCCGCCACAGCCTCATATCGCTCCGAATGGCGTTGTATACGTGAGAGTATCAAATGCAGAAGGATGTTATAATATTGCTAAAATTAATCTAATTGTAATTCCTCCGGTTTATTCAACTGTGCTTGAAGATAAAATCATCTGTGCAGAAGACACAACAACACTGGATGCAGGTCCCGGATTTGACGCCTATGAATGGAGCACCGGTGAAACAACACAGACAATTTCAAACGTAGGTTTGGGTACATATTGGGTCAAGCTGAAAACAGGTGACTGTACTGCTAAGCAAGAAGTAAAAGTATATGCATCAGAACAACCTGTAGTATCAAATATTGAAGTTTCTAGCAACACGATAACTGTACAAGTAATTGGAGGTACGCCTGCCTATAAATATTCAATCGATAATGTTAACTGGCAGGATTCTAATGTTTTCACCAATATTACAAGAGGAGATCACACGATTTATGTAAAAGACAGTTATGATTGTAACCCGATTGAAATTACCGTTGTTGTTCCTAATATTACCAATGTAATTACTCCAAACGGAGACGGAGTGAATGATTTCATCGATTATTCTGCCTTATCCAATAAACAGAATCTGGTACTCAGTATTTTCGACCGATATGGCACAAAAATCTTCCAGGCAGACAAAACCAACGGATATAAGTGGGATGGTTCCGCCAGCGGAAGCAAGAAGGTTCCTACAGGAAATTACTGGTATTCCGTAACCTGGAATGAAAACAATAAAAATAAAACCCCGATTAAGTTCTCAGGATGGGTTTTAGTGAAAAACAGAGAATAAACAATGATATATTAAAAAAAGCCACTGAAGAGTGGCTTTTTTATTTTAATTAATTTAATTAACAGTAAAATTAATTAAATTTTTGTTAAATTTGTATTCAAAATCATTTGGAAATGAGAAAACTATTACTCTTTTTTATTTTTATAACTTCTCAACTATTTTATTCACAATCTGACTGCGTTTCTGCAATACCAGTGTGTGGAAATTCGGGCATTTCATTCACTCCATCAGGACCAGGAAACATATTAGAAGATCTGGGCGGATGTTTGACTGACGATGAAAACTTTTCAGTTTGGTATACTTTTACCATTGCAACATCAGGAACATTAGCTTTCACCATAGATGCAAATAATAATGGAACAGATTATGATTTTGCTGTTTACGCACCTAATGCGAGCTGTTCTAACTTGGGTACACCCATAAGATGTAATTTCTATGGAGTTTCGCCTACAGGAAATACCGGACTGGAGCTTACGGATAGTAATGTACCTTATTATGAGCCCTATCTAGATGTTATTGCAGGACAGACTTATTACTTGGTTATCGATAATTACAGCAATGCTCTAAATAGCGGTTTCTCTTTAATTTGGGAAGGTACTGCAACTTTATCATCAGCATTTTCAGATCCGGCATTAGCACCCAACCCTTTCCTTGCACCAGGAATTCCAAATCCCGCGGGAGGACCTAATTTAGTTCCTACATGCCCACTTCCTGGTCAATTTGACTTTTCAACATTAACTCCAACAATTTTAAACGGAAACTCTAATTTTGTTGTTTCTTATCACACAACAGCCAATGATGCATTGTCAGGAACCGCCCCTATCACAACACCAATTTTAGTGAACGGAACAGATACTTATTATTACAGTATTCGTTATCAAGACCCTGCAAACCCAAACAATCCGTTGAATAATTGCCGACAAACAGGATCATTCAAATTCACATTAGGAGCAATACCTGTTAAAAATGCAACCGTTTTTGCATGTGCCAACAACGGAGCAACTACAGCCATATTTGATCTTACAACAGCAAATGTATACTTCGATGCTACAGCAACTAAGAAATTTTATTTGACAATGGCAGATCTTAATGCAGGTATAAATGAAATCCAAAATCCGAACAATTATAGTTCTGCTGAGAAAACCGTATACGCAAAGATAACAACTAGTGCAGGATGTACAGGAAACGCTTCGATTGATCTAAAATTCCACCCTAAAGTAATTGTAAATGAAGCTACTCTGGAAGAATGTTTTTTACCCGCTAATACCAATACAGCATCATTTGATCTTACATTAGCAAATGTTACCTCACAGCCAAATACCACAAAAAAATTCTATCTTACTTTAGAAAATGCTTTAAGCGGCACAAATGAAATAGGAAGTACTCATATAGCATCAAATTCTTCAGTATATGTAAGAGTGTTTTCACAAAATGGATGTTATGCGATTACGAAGATCAATCTGAAAGTTTTACCTCCGGTAAAATCATCAGTTCTTAAAGATAAAACAATTTGTTTCGAAGATAAAACCACATTAGATGCAGGCAGCGGTTTTGACGGATACGAATGGAGCACCGGAGCTACTACGCAAACAATTACAGGCGTGGGTGTAGGAGCTTACTGGGTAAAATTAAAAACAGGAAAATGCTTCACGCTTCAGCAAGTAAATGTATATCCTTCACAACAACCTGTCATTGCAAGTCTTGATATCAACAATAATACAATTACAGTGAATGCATCAGGAGGTTCTGCTCCTTACCAATATTCTTTAGATGGAATAAACTGGCAGGATTCAAATGTATTTACAGGTTTACCAAGAGGTGAAAATAAAATTTTCTTAAAAGATTCTTATGACTGTAATCCGATCGAAATCCAGATTACTGTACCTAATCTAGTAAATGCAATTACTCCAAACGGAGATAATGTAAATGACGAGGTTGATTATACAGCTTTAGCGTATAAAAAGAATCTTGTCTTCACAGTATACAACAGATACGGAAACAAAATCTACCAGGCTGATAAAATAAGAAACTACAAATGGAATGGTACTTCAGGAGGTAAGAAAATCCCTACAGGAACTTACTGGTACACTATTACCTGGAATGAAAATGACAAAAACAGCACCCCTACAAAATACGATGGCTGGGTTCTTGTAAAAAACAGAGACTAATACAATATTTTTCCAATTAAATCACCTCATTTTCTGAGGTGATTTTTTTATTAACATAAACCAGCACCCTTCATTACTCGTATTTTAAAAGTTATCAACAATAATTCTTAATTACTCATTTCAGATTATTTTCTAAAAAAACTATCTTTGCAATATGGCGCAGAAAGAAACACTCTCCTCTCTTACACAAGGCAACTTTGCAAGAGAATTGTCGATTGCAGATGGAAAAATGCCTCCCAATGCAGTAGATTTTGAAAGATTGGTAATTGGTACTTTTTTAATTGATAAAAAAGGACTCGATCATTCTATTGACCTGCTTACACCGGAAGTTTTTTACGACCCGAGACACTCAGTAATTTTTGCTACTATACTAAAACTATATGAAGCCAATCAGCCAGTTGACATCATGACGATCATCCAGGATCTGAAAAAGAATGACAAGCTGAATCAGGCAGGAGGTGATCACTACATTATCGAGCTCACAATGGGTGTAAGCTCATCCGCTCATATCGAATATCACGTTCGTGTTATTCTGGAAAAATATATTTTAAGAAGCTTAATAAATGTTTCTGCCAACGTTATTGATTCTTCATATAAAGAGTCAACAGATGTTTTCGAGCTTTTAGATAAAGCAGAACAGTCATTTTTTGAAATTACCAACGGTACCATCAAAAAAGGCTTCGATACTGCCAATTCATTAGTAAAACAGGCAATTGACACCATTAAATCTTTAAAAGATAAGGAAGGTCTTTCCGGAGTTCCATCAGGATTCAGAGATGTAGATAAAGAGACCGGTGGCTGGCAAAATTCCGACCTTATTATTATCGCTGCACGTCCCGCAATGGGAAAAACAGCATTCCTTCTTTCCATGGCAAGAAATATTGCAGTGGGTCACAAAATTCCAATGGCATTATTTTCTCTCGAGATGGCATCGGTACAGCTGATTACCAGAATGATTGCTTCTGAAACAAGAATTTCATCAGAAAAATTAAGGAAGGGAACATTAGATGATGAAGAGTGGCAAAGATTATTCTCCAACGTATCTGAGCTGGAAAACGCACCTTTATATATTGATGAAACACCTTCACTTTCTATTTTCGACTTCAGAGCAAAATGCCGAAGACTCGTAATGCAGCACGGGGTGAGACTAATCATGGTCGATTATCTTCAGCTGATGACTGCAGGTGGTGGCGGTAAAGGAACAGGGAACAGGGAACAGGAAATTTCAATGATTTCCCGTTCATTAAAAGCCATTGCAAAAGAATTGAATGTTCCTGTGATTGCACTTTCGCAGCTTTCAAGAAGCGTAGAAACGCGTCCGGGAAAAAGACCGCAGCTTTCCGATCTGAGGGAATCCGGAGCCATTGAGCAGGATGCCGATATTGTATCTTTTATTTTCAGACCTGAATATTATAAAATCGCAGTATGGGATAATGATGAAGAAGGCGCAGAAACATCAACTGAAAATCAGGCAGAATTAATTATTGCGAAACACAGAAATGGAGCCACAGCCGATGTTAGGCTATCTTTCTTGAAACATTTTGCAAAATTCGGAGATATTGAAGCAGCAACTCACGGAATGGATTACTCTACTCCATTTGGCGAACCAAGTGGTTTTGATAAGATTAAAACAACGATTCAGCCAGGTGCAGCATTCGATCTTCCCGACAGTTCGAAACTTTCTGGTTCATCCATGAACGATTTTGATGACGAAGAAGATTTTCCTTTTTAATAATTAAGGTTAAGATTTAGATTAATTTAAAACTTACTCTAAATAATAGCTAACCTCAACCCTAGCCTCAATCTCAATGAGAATCGAAATATATACAGACGGAGCCTGTAGCGGAAACCCCGGAAAAGGCGGTTATGGCATCCTGATGCGTGTTCCGGAAAAAAATTATCAAAAAACATTTTCAAAAGGATTCCGGAAAACAACCAACAACCGAATGGAGCTGTTGGCTGTGATCACGGCTTTGGAAAAACTGAAATCCCCAGAAAATGACATTCATGTTTTTACTGACAGCAAATATGTTTCTGACGCCATTAACCAAAACTGGATTTCAGGTTGGATAAAACGAGGTTGGAAAAACGTTAAAAACCCTGATCTTTGGAAAAGATTTGTAGCCCTATACAACCTTCATAACCCGAAAATGCACTGGATAAAAGGTCATGCGGGACATTTTGAAAATGAGTTATGCGATAAACTTGCGGTAGCTGCAGCCAATTCTGAAAATCTTGAAACAGATACTTATTTTGAAGGCACAGAAAACAATTCTCTATTTTGAATAAGACTAAGACCGCGGTTATCATATTCAACTTTTCGTTATCATTCTTGTTTTTTATTATAAAATAATTAAATTTTTTGCAAAATTAACAACATTTATTCATTTATTAATTGAGATTTAATATCTTTACGCGTCTAATTAAAGTATGCTAATAAATGAATAAAAAACTACTGTTTTATTTTACCCTTTTTGTACTTTGTATTTCCGGGAAACTATCATCCCAAACTTACCAACTCACAGGAAACCCCATTAGCACCACCGGATGGACTATGGTAAGCCCGACAGTTGTAGGAACCGGAGGAGATTTTATTCAACTAACACCAGATACAAATAACCAATCCGGGTCAATCAGGCTTAACGATCCTATCAATCTGAAATACTGTGACAAATGGAGGGTTGAATTTGATTTTCGTATGGACTCTAACCAAACTGCCAACGGAGATGGTATTGCTTTTTGGTATTTAGCAAACCCTCCCGTAGCAAGTGTATTGGGATCAGGTCTTGGAGCTTCTCAGAATGCAATCGGTCTCATTGTAGGATTTGATACTTACAACAATACTACTACCGCAGTAATGAGCAAGGTGCACGTCGGCTACGGACAGATACAAAACACAACCGATACCAATAATGTAGAATTTTTCAATGTTGCAGGAAGCTCTTTTCACTCTCCGGACATGAATACGACGCTGCCATTCCAGGGAGCAAATTACAAACACGTAGAAGTTACAGCACAGGTAAACACAAGCATTCCTAACACTTGGAATATAAAAATAACAATAGACGGAAATCTTATCTGTGATCAGCCATTCACAGCATCAGGAACCGCTGCAGCAATGACTACCGGATATTTTGGCTTCTCGGCTTCGACCGGTGGAAACAGATCCAGACATTCTATTAAAAATGTAAAGATATACACCGATAAAGTAAGCATATTAAATCCAACTGTTACACAGAGTTACTGCCCCAATCCTTCCACAGGATACGGAACCGTAAATTTAACAACATTTAATTCGCAGTTCGTTGCAAATCCATCAAACTATACATTTACGTACATGGTAGGCGGAGTACCAGTTTCCAATGCAACAAATTTTCAGTTTAATGCAAACACCACAGTCAATGTAATCATCAGAGACAATGCATCTATTCTTTGTGATAATCCTGACGGAAAGATTTTATTGACACTATCTCCATTTACAGCAAATAATGTCAATCTTTATGCCTGTAACAATAACGGAGCAACCACTGCAACTTTCGACCTCTCTGCAGCTAACGTGACAGGTGTTCCCGGTGTTACTAAAAAATATTACAAAACCTTGGCAGATCTCAACGCAAATACCAATGAGATTACCAATTACACTGCTTACGTTTCTGCACCAGGAAAAGTATATGTAAAAGTTACAACACCACAAGGTTGTACCGGAAATGCCGAGATCACCCTTATCTTTCACCCATTGCCTGTATCTACCGATGCTATACTCGAGTCTTGTTTTATCGAAAATGCTACAACAACAGCTTTATTTGATCTTACCACAGCAAACGTTTCAGCTGAAGCAGGCATCACTAAGCAATTTTACACCTCATTATCCAATGCATTAGGCGGAACTGACGAAATTATCCCTGCAACAACATATATTTCAGCTTCAAAGGATGTTTTCGTGAAAATCACAGGATCAAACGGATGTTTTATTATCAAAAAAATTACATTAAAAGTATTGCCTCCGGTAAAATCATCTGTATTAAAAGATAAGATTATTTGTATTGATGAAAGAACTACATTAGATGCCGGTCCGGGATTCGATGGATACGAATGGAGCACCGGAGCTACAACCTCATCGATTACAAATGTTGCCGTAGGAAACTATTGGGTTCTTTTAAAAACCGGAAAATGCTATACACTTCAGGCAGTAAATGTAAAAAAAGCTAATACTCCTGTAATTTCAACCATCGACATTAGTAACAATACAATTACCGTAAATGTTTCCGGAGGAACTGCTCCCTATAAGTTTTCTTTAGACGGAATCAACTGGCAGGATTCTAATGTATTCACAGGACTTCCAAGAGGCGAAGTAAAAGTATTTGTAAAAGATTATTACAATTGTGAGCCTACAGAAGTTCAGATTACAGTACCTAATCTCATCAATGCTATTACTCCGAACGGAGATAATGTAAATGACTTCATTGATTACAGTGCTCTTGCTTATAAGAAAAATCTTGTCTTTACAGTATATGACAGATACGGAAACATGAAATATCAGGCAGACAAAATAAGAAATTACACCTGGGACGGAACTTCCGGAGGTAAAAAATTGTCAACAGGCACATACTGGTATACGATCACATGGACTGAAAGCGACAATACACAGACAAAATACAATGGCTGGGTATTGGTGAAAAACAGAGAATAATCAAAATAAAGCACCACTGCATAAGTGTGGTGCTTTTTTAAATTATTAATTTCAGATTTCTCTTCACAATAAGCTTTTAACAGCAAGGTAATCATGTACTCAATTGCTACTTCAAGGCAGCAGACAAAGATATTCTGCATAAAAAAACAAATAACTTTACCAAATAATAAATCTCTAAGTTAAAAAATGAAAAAAATTTTACTCCTCAGTTTTTTGTTCGTTTTAATAATCATCAATTCAAATTTTACTGCGCAAACTTACCAGCTTACCGGAAGTCCTGTTATCAATACTACCGGTTGGGATATTGTTCCATCGGCCTCTGCGACAGGTGACTTTGTACAACTCACCCCCGATCAAACCAGTCAATTTGGAGCAATAAAACTATCCAATCCAATCAACTTAAAATATTGCGATAAATGGAAGGTTGAATTTGATTTTAGAATTGACGGAAACGGAACAACTTCTTACGGAAGAGGTGACGGGCTTACATTCTGGTATCTTTCGAATCCCCCGACAGGATTTACTACCGGTGGAGGATTGGGAATTCCTGCCAATGCAAATGGATTAATGGTTGCATTTGATATATTCAATAATACGACAGAAGGACAAATGAGTAAAGTGCACCTTCTTTATGGTACAAACAATGTTCCTGCAGGAAACCCCAATATTGAGTACAATATGACGGCAAACAGCACCTTTCATTCACCAGACCTTAATCCTACACAACCTTTTGTAGGAGCAAATTACAAACATGTTGAAGTGAATGGTGAAGTAGATCCTGCCAATATCAACAACTGGAAAATCCAGATTAGAATAGATGGTGTTTTAATTGCAGATGATTCATTTGCTCCATCGGGTGGCGCAATCGGCATGACACAAGGATACTTTGGGTTTTCTGCAGGTACGGGAGCAGCAAGCGCAAGACATTCCATTAAAAATGCCAAAATATTCGTTGATAAAGTACCTATTCTTCAGTCTACGATCACTCCTTTTGTTTGCACAAACCCCGCAACCGGAAACGGATTCATTGACTTAACATCGTATGCAAATCAGTTTGTAAACAATCCTTCAAACTACATTATCACTTATTACGTTTTAGGAAATCCTACACCTATTTCAAATCCTACAAACTTTCAGTATTCGGGAAATACCACCATTACAGTTGTCGTAAAAGATCCTTCATCAACTCTTTGTGACAACGGCGACGGAAAAATTATTCTAAATCCGAGTCCTTTTGCGGCAGACGACGCCACAATCACGGCTTGTAACAATAATAATGAAGGGCTGGCTTACTTTGATTTAAGCACTGCTGCAGTAACCACACAGCCTGGTGTAACAAAAAAATACTATCCTACTTTAGCAAATTTGAATGCTGGTACAGGTGAAATCTTAAACTGGGCAAATTATCCTTCAGCAAACGGAGGAACCGTACACGTGAAAGTTACAACGTCACAAGGATGTACTGACAATGCAGTGATTACTTTAAACCACTATCCTGTAGTTGTTGTAAACGATGCTATTTTAAGAAGCTGTTTCATTGAAGATAATATTTCGATGGGATCGTTCAATCTTACAAATGCAGCCGTGACCACACAAACCGGAGTTACAAAAAAATATTATCCGTCTCTACAGGATGCTATAAACGGAACAAATGAAATCACACCTCCGCAACCTTATATTGCTCCAAACGGAGTTGTTTATGTAAAAGTTACAAACGCAAACGGATGCTATGCAATCGCTAAAGTAACACTAATTGTCATCCCACCGGTTTATTCGGAAACTTTAAAAGATAAGATCATCTGTATTGAAGATAAAACTACTTTGGATGCAGGTACAGGATTTGACGCTTACGAATGGAGCACGGGAGAAACAACCCAAACCATTTCTAATGTGGGAGTAGGAACTTATTGGGTAAAGCTGAAAACAGGCGACTGTACCGTAAAGCAACATGTAAAAGTATTTGCATCAGAACAACCGGTCATCACAGCAGTAGACGTATCTGCCACAACAATCACGGTGTATGCAAACGGAGGAACTCCGGCATATCAGTATTCTCTGGATAATGTACACTGGCAGGACTCTAATGTGTTTACCAATATCTCAAGAGGCATTCATAAAGTTTTCCTGAAAGACGCTTATGACTGCGAACCAATGGAGGTTGAAGTTACAGTTCCGAACATCATTAACGTGATTACTCCAAACGGTGACGGAATGAATGACATCATTGACTACTCAGCTTTAGGCAGTAAGAATAATTTAGTATTTAACATTTATGATCGTTACGGAGCCAAATTACATCAGGGTGACAAAACCAATCAGTACAAATGGGACGGAACCGCAAACGGCAGAAAAGTCCCTACAGGAAGCTACTGGTATTCTGTAACATGGAATGAGAATAACAAAACCAAAACCCCTGTAAAACTTACGGGCTGGATCATGGTAAAAAACAGAGATTAATTTTTTTTTCATACTATACTTAATTTTGAATCACTTCTTTCGGGGAGTGATTTTTTATTCAGAAAATTTCAAAATAGATATTTGCTTTAAAAACAACCTTTATTCGGCTTCAATTCTTAAATTTGTCTTATGAATTATTTGGAAGCTTTAAGCAGAAGATATTCTGTAAAAAAATTTAATCCTGATTTAATTATTCCTCAGGAAACCCTTCTCAGCATTTTAGAGTCAGGAAAACTGGCGGCAAGCTCTTTGGGATTGCAACCTTATAAAATATTGGTGGTAGAAAGTAAAGAGATGAAGGAAAAACTGATTCCTGCATTCTATAATCCTTCGCAAATTTCTACCTGTTCGCATTTAGTGGTGATTGTTTCAAAAAAAATGATTGAAGAAAATTACATCAATGGCTACTTCAATCACATATCTGAAGTCAGAAACATTGAACTTGAGAAGCTCGATTTATTTAAAAAAAGCATCAATCAGCATATCGTTCAGAAAAACGAAACAGAACTTTTCAACTGGGCAGAGAAACAGTCTTACATTGTTTTAGCAAATTTAATGTATGCTGCAGCTATTGAAAATATAGACACTTGTCCGATGGAAGGTTTTAAGCAGGATTTAATAGAAAAAACTCTGGATATTGATCCTGAAAAAGAAAAAGTGACTGTTACACTGGCTTTAGGTTACCGTTCCGAAGAAGATCATTTCCAGCACATGAAAAAAGTAAGAAAACCAAACGAAAAATTGTTTAAATTTATTTAATGATTTAGACAGTTGTCTTAAAGTAAAACTATGATAAAAGCGGATGTATTAGTGATTGGTTCCGGAATTTCCGGATTATCTTATGCCATAAAAGTTTCTGAACAGTTTCCCGATGCCAAAATAATCATTGTAACAAAATCTGACGAAGACGAAAGCAATACCAAGTATGCTCAAGGTGGTTTAGCAGTTGTTACCGACTTGAAAAATGACAATTTCCAGAAACATATAGACGATACCATGAGAGCCGGCGATGGCGAAAACAAGCTCGACGTTGTTGAAATGGTTGTAAAAGAAGCACCCGCAAGATTTAACGAAATCGTTGAATGGGGCGCAAACTTTGATATGAAAAACGGAAAATTTGCTTTAGGTAGAGAAGGCGGTCACACCGAAAACAGAATTGTACATCATAAAGACATTACCGGTTTTGAAATCGAAAGAGCCTTACTTGAAACGGTAAAAAACAGTCCGAATATTGAAATTCTCGACCATCATTACGTAATTGATATCATTACACAACACCATGTTCCGGGAAAAGAATTGAATGAAGGCGAAATTAATTGCTATGGCGCTTATATTTTAGATGAAAAATCAAAATCCATCAAAAAAATCACTTCCAAAATTACTTTAGCTGCAACCGGCGGAGCGGGACACGTTTACAAAAACACGACCAATCCGACCATTGCAACCGGAGACGGAATTGCTTTCGTTGCCCGTGCAAAGGGTAAAGTAACCAATATGCAGTACTATCAGTTCCATCCGACTGCTTTATATAGCAAGCTTGACGGAATGCTGTTTTTAATTTCTGAAGCCGTTCGCGGAGATGGTGCTAAATTAAGAACCAAAAGAGGTGAAAAATTCATGCATAAATATGATGAAAGAGAAGAACTCGCCTCAAGAGACATCGTTGCAAGAGCAATTGATGCGGAAATGAAAATCACGGGAGACGAATTTGTCGGACTGGATTGCAAAGCGATGAATCACGAAAAATTTTTAGAGCACTTCCCGAATATTTATAAAAAATGCAAAGACGAAGGAATTGATCCTTTTACACAATTAATCCCGGTAGTTCCGGCCTGTCATTATCTGATGGGTGGAATTGAAATCGATAAAGACGGACAATCTTCTATCAATAATTTATTTGCCGTTGGTGAATGTACCAACTCAGGATTACACGGCGCAAACAGATTAGCTTCCAACTCGCTATTAGAAGGTTTGGTTTTTGGTCATAATGCTGCCATGAAAACGGTAGAATTATTAAAAGAAAACAATTTTAATTTTGATGATCTAAAAGCGGTTCCCGAATGGAACGAAGAAGGCATGAAAATCATCGATGAGATGGTGATTGTATCTTATCTAAGAAAACAGCTTCAGGAAATGATGAGCGACCTTGTAGGAATTGTAAGAAGCAACCGAAGACTGAAAATGGCACTTCAAAAGCATGCAGAAATTGCAGCTGCCGTTGATGAGATCTACCACTACTCTATTCTTTCACCACAACTTTCAGAATTAAGAAATTTGACGACCGTCGCTCATCTCATCATTACCCAATCGATGGAAATGACTCAGAATAAAGGTGCATTTTACAATAAAGATTTAGTTCAAGCATAATTGATTATTAATAAAAATCATGAAAAGACCAAACTACGCTACAGATAAAGTTTTAAAGCAATTTATAAAAAATGCTTTGGAAGAAGACATTCAGGATGGGGATCATTCTACGTTGTCTACAATTCCTAAGGACCTTCAACAAAGCGCAAAGCTTTTAGTAAAAGAAAACTGCATTCTGGCAGGAGTAGAACTTGCTGAAATTATTTTTAAAACCTTTGATAAGAATCTGAAAGTAGAGAATTTCATCAAAGACGGTGAAATGGCTAAAGTAGGTGACATCGCATTCATTGTTACAGGAAGTGCGAGGTCAATTCTTTCAACAGAAAGACTAGTTCTTAACTGCATGCAAAGAATGAGTGGTATTGCCACACTTACCCACGACTGGGATTCAAGATTGATCGGTTCCAAAACAAAACTTTTAGACACCAGAAAAACAACACCGAATTTCAGGGTTTGCGAAAAATGGGCAGTTGCCATCGGTGGCGGAACCAATCACAGATACGGTCTTTACGACATGATTATGCTGAAAGACAATCACATTGATTATAACGGAAGCATTACCAATGCCGTAAAAATGGCAAAAGATTACGTTAAAAAATCTAAGAAAAAGCTAAAAATAGAAGTTGAAACGCGAAATCTTGAAGAAGTACAGGAAGCCATCGATGCTAAGGTTGACAGAATCATGCTTGATAATATGGATGTTGCCACAATGACCAAAGCCGTAAAATTAATTAACGGTGTTTGCGAAAGCGAAGCCTCAGGCGGAATTACCCGAGATCAGCTAAAGAAAATTGCTGCTACAGGAGTTACTTACATCTCTGCAGGAGCACTAACTCATTCTGCAGAAAATATAGATTTAAGTTTAAAAGCCATTATGTAATACATTATATTTTTAATAAAAACACACGTATTTTGTTAAAAATTAAATAATATGATTTTTTTCATCGAAAAATTAACAATTTGTATTTAGTACTGATTTTCAGCAATTTACACGTTATTTGTAATTAATAAAAATTAACATTAAGTTAATAATAGTTAAAGTTTATTTACCGAATTTTGCATAAAATTTAATTCTAACTATTACTTACGATTATGAAATTAATCAACAAATCGATGCTAACTGTGGTTATCACCCTTTCAACAGCTAGTGTTTATTATGCACAACAGGTTCAGGATACCGTTGACACCAGGTCAAAAGATATTGAAGCTGTTGTTCTTACAGGTGTTGCCGATATCGCTAAAGATAGAAAAACACCGGTTGCAGTTTCTACAATTAAAGAAGCACAAATTGTTGAAAGATTAGGGAACCAAGAATTCCCTGAAATCTTAAACACAACTCCATCTGTTTATGCTACCAAATCTGGTGGTGGTTTTGGTGATAGTAAAATCGGTATAAGAGGTTTTGACCAGATTAACATTGCAGTGATGGTAAATGGTATGCCTGTAAATGACATGGAAAATGGTGCTGTTTACTGGTCTAACTGGGCAGGTCTTTCTGATGTTACTTCAGCATTACAAGTTCAGAGAGGTTTAGGAGCTTCTAAATTAGCTATTGCTTCAGTTGGTGGTACAATTAACGTTTTAACAAGAGCTGCGGACAAAAAACAAGGAGGTATCGTAACATTTGGTTTAGGTAATGACGGTTACTATAAGGGATCTTTCGCATATAATACCGGAAAGTCAGCTAAAGGATGGTCGTCTTCTTTCTTGATGTCAAGAACAGCTGGAAACACGTATGCTGACGGAACTAACTTTGAAGGATACAACTATTATTTTGCATTAGGTTTCCAACCAAATAAAAAGCACGACTTCCAATTTACAATAACCGGAGCCCCACAATGGCACAATCAGAGATCTTATCAAATTAAAATTTCAGATCTTTTAAAATACAGTTCTAATGATAAGCCTAACAGAAGGTATAATGCTGACTGGGGATATCTGAATGGAGAAGAATTCTCAAATAGAGCGAATTACTATCATAAACCAGTAATGTCTCTAAACTGGGACTGGAAAATGAGTGACAATTCAAAATTAAGCACAGTAGGATATGCATCTTTTGGTAGAGGTGCCGGAACTGGTGATCTTGGAAGCGTTGGAGGAAAAAGATTAAGTAATTTTGCAAGAACATCAGCAGGTCTATTAGATTTTGATGCAATTTACGCAGCAAATCAGGCGTCAAATCCTGACGCAGGACAATTAATCAGGAGGGCATCTGTAAATTCCCATAACTGGTTTGGATTAATATCTAACTTTAATCATAAAATTAACGAGAACTTAAACTTTAGTGTCGGTATTGATACGAGATACTACAAAGGATACCACTATCAAGTTGTAAGCGACCTTATTGGAGCTTCTGCATATAAGGATACTGCTAATAAAAACATTCCTGCAAATTATGTTTCTGCAGTTTATGCGCCTAAGCCAACTTGGAATCCGTTTGGTGGGAAAACAGAACCAATGAATGAGAGAATTGGTTACAGTAATGACGGTGAGGTATTATGGTACGGAGGTTTCGGACAAGTTGAATACTCAAATGATAATTTATCAGTATTTGTTCAAGGAGCAGTTTCTAATCAAGCATTCCAAAGAATCGACAGTTTTATTAAAGATGGTACAGTTTTAACTAATGGTACTTTATATACAAAAACTGGTTTTAAAGACATTATTGGTTACAATGTAAAAGCGGGAGCTAACTACAATATAAACGAACAGCATAATGTTTTTGCTAACTTAGGATACTATTCTAAACAACCTTTCTTTAATGCAGTATATCCTAACAACCAAAACTTAATCAACCCGTACTTAACAAACGAAAAGATTTTCGGTATTGAAGCAGGTTATGGTTTCCGTTCTTCATTCTTTAATGCAAACATTAACTTGTACAGGACTTCATGGGCAGATAGATTTCAGAGAAGAAGTGAGACTGTAAATGGAGTAAGAGGCTACTCAAACATAACAGGTATTACTGAAATTCATCAAGGTATTGAGGTTGATATGAATGCAAAAATCAACGATATTGTTGCTTTAACAGGTATGTTCTCTTTAGGGGATTGGAAGTATGATGGAAATGCTCAAGGTAATTTATTCAATGATAACAATGAGCCTATGGATTCTAACGGAAATACTGTTGCAAGTGCTGCTACATCTACTCTTTATCTTGATAAAGTTAAAGTAGGAAATTATGCACAAACAACTGCTGCATTAGGTGTAGATTTAACTCCTTTTAAAAATTTTAAATTTAATGCACAATATAGATATAATGCTAACTTATATGCTAACTTAAATGTTTTAAACTTTGCGACACCAGAAGCTGGTGCTGCAGGAGCTTTAAAATTACCAAGCTTCGGGCTTGTTGATTTAGGGGCATCTTATGTAATTCCGGCAGGTGGCAAACGTTATTTCACAATCAGAGGAAATGTTTATAACTTGTTTGATACTTACTATATTCAAGAATCATATACAAATATCCATCAAGGAACTACCAATGCTACAGGAACTTTGTATGATGGTATTGATGTAGCAAACGAAGTATTCTTCGGGTTTGGAACAACTTGGTCAGCATCTGTGTCTTTCAACTTCTAATAATTTAGATTTATACATATCAAATCCCAGCTTTATCGCTGGGATTTTTTATATTTGTATACTTTAAAATAGAAAAAATAGAAGTATGGATTTTTACAAAATTTTAATCAATGCTCATAAAGGGTTCGCTTATCTTGAGCTCCTTTTGGTAGCCTTATTTATTATTGCACTTTTGGCTACTATGTTTGGTTTCAGCGGGAAAGTAAATAAATTCCTGAAGAAAACAACCCTGTTCACCATGATTTTCTTCCACATTCAATTTTTGGTGGGAATTATATTGTGGTTTACGTCTCCGGCGGTGAAAGCTGCTTTAGATTCAGGAACACTCATGAGTAACGCTTATTCAAGATTTCAGTATGTAGAACATCCCGCTTCTATGCTTATTGCAGCAGTTTTGATGACCATTATCAACAAAAAAGTAAAATCTAATGACACCATTTCTTTAGGAATCGTATTCATGGGATTAATCGCTGTAGCATTATTCGGATATGCATTTCCGTGGGCAAGAGTCTTCGGAGCTTAATTTATATTAACTTAATTTTTTTTAAACAACAATGAAAGTAGCTGTAGTAGGTTCAACAGGAATGGTTGGACAGGTTATGCTTAAAGTTCTCGAAGAGAGAAACTTCCCTATCACCGAATTAATTCCGGTAGCATCGGAAAAATCTATTGGTAAGAAGGTGAAGTATAAACAGGAAGAATTTACCATCGTAAGCATGAACGACGCTATAGCTGCCAAACCTGAAATTGCAATTTTCTCTGCTGGAGGCGGAACTTCTTTAGAATTCGCACCTCTTTTCGCTGAAGCCGGAACGACCGTAATCGACAATTCTTCAGCCTGGAGAATGGATCCTACTAAAAAATTAGTTGTTCCTGAAATCAACGCAGGTGTTTTAACAAAAGAAGACAAGATTATTGCAAACCCAAACTGCTCTACCATTCAGCTGGTCATGGTTTTAGGTCCATTGAATAAAAAATATGATTTAAAAAGAGTAATTGTTTCTACTTATCAGTCGGTAACAGGAACAGGAAAAGCTGCAGTTGATCAGCTTAATTCAGAAATCAAAGGAGAAGATGCGGAAAAAGTTTATCCTTATCAGATCTTTAAAAATGCATTGCCACACTGCGATGTTTTCGCAGACGACGATTACACTAAAGAAGAGATTAAACTGATGAAAGAGCCTAAGAAAATTTTGGGCGATGACACATTCAATTTAACGGCAACTGCTGTAAGAGTTCCGGTTCAGGGAGGACATTCTGAAAGTGTAAACATTGAATTCGAAAACGAATTTGATCTTGATGAAGTAAGAAAAATTTTATCTGAAACTCCGGGAGTTGTGGTAATGGATGATGTAAAAAATAACGAATATCCGATGCCTTTATATTCAGAAGGGAAAGATGAGGTTTTTGTAGGAAGAATCCGAAGAGATCTCTCGCAACCGAAAACACTTAACCTCTGGATTGTGGCAGACAATCTGCGAAAAGGTGCTGCAACAAACGCAGTACAGATTGCAGAATACTTGGTAGAAAACAACTTAGTATAAGCTAACAAAAAGAAAAAGAGTCTCCAAAAGAGATTCTTTTTTTTATCGAATAATTATCTTTGGTTGATGGTGTCTGGTTGTCAGTTGATGGTAATTTATTCTAAAAAAGTCCCGAAGGGACGACTTTCTAAAGAATAGGATAAAAACCTATTGAAATTAAATTTTAAGTGTTCAAAAAATTGAACAGATAGTAATGACAACAAAGAATATCAATAAAAACAAACTCGGCTTCCAGAAACTTATTGCAGTTTTCGGGATCATTCTTTTTGTCGGAAAAATTATTGCATGGAAGCTCACAGATTCTGATGCCGTTTTTTCTGATGCTATGGAAAGTATTGTAAATGTTATCAGTGCATTTATGGGATTGTATTCGTTATATTTAGCTTCAAAACCCAAAGATGAAGATCATCCTTACGGTCATGGAAAAGTGGAGTTTGTAACTTCCGGAATAGAAGGCGCTCTCATTGCCATTGCCGGAATTATGATTATCTATGAAGGTATCAACAGCTTAATTACAGGAAAGGTTTTAAACGAATTAGACTGGGGAATTGCCATTATTGCAGCAACTGCCATTATCAATTATATTTTGGGTTATATATCCGTGAAAAAGGGAGAAAAAGAAAACTCTCTGGTTCTGGTTTCCTCCGGAAAGCATTTGCAATCCGACACCATTACCACGTTAGGCGTTGTGGTCAGTTTAATTATTGTTTACTTTACAAAGATTTTCTGGATCGATTCTGTGGTTGCTTTAATCTTCGGTTTCTACATTATTTTTGTAGGTTATAAAATCGTCAGAAAATCACTGCGCGGGATCATGGATGAGCAGGATCCTGAACTTTTAAACAATATTATCCAGCTTTTAGAACAGAACAGAAAAACAGAATGGATCGATATTCACAACATGAAAATCCAGCAGTTTGGTTCTTCTCTTCATATCGATGCACACATAACACTTCCCTATTATTACAGTCTTCGTGAAGCCCACCAGGAAATGGAAAATGTGATTATTCTATTGGCAAAAAACACAAAACGGACTGTTGAGTTTAATTTCCACATGGATGATTGTAAAACAATTTCGTGCCCGGTTTGCCAGATTATGAATTGCCCGGTACGTGAACTTCCCTTTGAAAAACGCATAAAATGGACTCCGGAAAATGTAACAAGCATAGAAAAACATACAGTTTAAATCCTTTCAGGAGCTATTTCCAGCTCTGCGCTCATACTCCTCGCTCATCTTCTTTCCTATACTAAAGCCTACGCTATCAAATTCTTGTTGTGGGGTAACCGCTGCGATCTGGGCTAAATAGATCATAAAATTACTGTTGGGAATTTGTTCTCAGCAGCATCTGCTTTCGATAGTAAAACAAAGGAATAATAAGAAGCAAGATCAAAGGCTGGATCACAAACCTTCTCATATAAAACGAAAAGAGAAAGCCAATCTCGAATTTTGTGAAAACACAATAAAGATAAATAGGAAAAGTAATTGCAAAAACAATACAGATTAATGCAGCTCCCTGTAAAGTCCAGTTTTTATTTTTAAAAATAAAATGTATGATGATGCAGGAGAACAAAAGATTTAGCAAAAATCTCAATAAATGGCTCAAAATCAAACGTCCCCATTGAAATTCGGTATATCCGGTCTGCTTATCTGCTTCATGAAAATATTTAAGGAAAGGATCGTAAAAAATCTGATCTTCTAAAACTCGTACTGAGATAAGACCTGCAATACTGAGAACAACCAATAACCAGCTTAGAATTTTCATTTCTTTAATGCAAAAAATTTAATCCAGATCAGCCAAAGTAGTACTACAGTCCCATAAATTACGGCAGGAAACACATAATCGTGTGTCATTTTTCCATATTTAGGATAATCACTGTACACAATATTAAGACCTGCAATCCTTAATACATTCATTATATGAAGTATAAGCAGGCTTACTCCCACAAAAACGAAAGTTTTAGTTCCTTTATAAAAAGCAAAAATAAAAGATACAAAAAGAATCATCACCGATATGGCATTACATCCTTCCACCATTCTTGTTGTAAATTTTGTTTTTACATGATACCAAACCTGCTGATTGGGCACATCATCATAAAGTGCAGAAGGATAACCAAGGCTTTGTTGCAGAAACATGACCTGTCTTGTAATCATCTTGGAAAAAGGATCCAGACCAGATTCTTTAAAACTGTTAAGGTAAAACTGATACGCAAAAAGCAGCACCAGATAAATGATGATAAAGCGCAGCAAAATACCCAAAACAGGTTTAAAGTCTTTTAACATACTGCAAAGATAGCAATTAGCTTGTAAATTAGTATATTTGTTACCCTATTATGACTTCTGAAAACGCAAAATTATTTTTTGAAAGCCATTTTCGTGAAAAATCTGTTGATTTTATCACATTAGCTCAAAGCGGTTCTGCAAGAGTAAATTTTCGGGCTGAAAATCCAAAAGGAAAATACATCATTACTTACAATGAAAATATTGCTGAAAACGAAAGTTTCCTGTATTACTCTGAAGTTTTTTGTGATCTTAATCTAAATACGCCGCAGATTTTTGCAGTTTCAGATGATCGAAAAATGTATATTCAGGAATTTCTGGGTGGCAAAACCTTTTCAGAAACCATTGCTGAAGAAGGTTTATCTGAAAATGTACAGTCATTGGTAAGGCAGACTCTTCAAAAACTTTTTGAGCTTCAGACAAAAACCGACGGGAAAATAGATTTCAGGAAAACCTTTGAATATGAAAGTTATGATGAACTTCCCATAATGCATGATCTGTATTATTTCAAAAACTTTGTTGCCGATGTTTTGGAACTGGAATACCATAAATCTACATTACTTAAAGAGTTCAAAAAAATCGTTACCATCATCGAAAATTTAGAACCGAAAGGAATAATGATCCGGGATTTTCAGGCAAGAAACATTATGATCAATGAGAAAAATGAAGTTTCATTTATCGATTACCAATCGGCAATGAAAGGTCCGCTGATGTATGATGTTATTTCTTTTCTGTTTCAGGCTAAAGCTAATTTTTCCGAAAATTTTAAAGGTGAAATGCTTGAATTTTACATTCAGCAGTTTGAAAATAAAAAAAATCAGATTCAACTAAGAAATTCGGTAAAACCAATTCAGATGATGAGATTTCTGCAGGTTTTGGGAGCTTATGGTTTCCGCGGACTGATTCAAAGGAAGCAACATTTCATTTCAAGCATCCCAAAAGGAATTCAAAACATCACAGAATTTGCTCAAAACTGGGAAGACATGAAAGATTTCCCTGAGCTTAAAAAAGTGATCGAACAATTAAATTCGGAGAAAACAAAACTTAAAATTGAAGAAATATTGAACCATTAAGTTTTATATTTAAGAAGTTAAGAATATTAAGCTTTATGAAGAAAAAAGAAAGTTCTAAAAAACCTCAAGGATTATTGATTAATTTCTTTACAAATAATATAACGAAGTCATTAAAGACTTTCATCAATGAATAATGGTAAAAAAAATAAAAATATGCTACACATAGACATCCACAGTTTTTCATATAAAAAAGGAGGAATTCCCAAAGACGAAACCGGAAACGGTGGTGGTTTCACGTTCGACTGCAGGGGAATTTTAAACCCGGGAAGAGTTGAAGAGTATAAAATCCAGACCGGAAACGATATCGGAGTTCAGGAGTATCTGGAAACAAAAACCGATATGCCAAAATTTTTAGAATTAATCAAAAGTTTGGTTTCTATCAACATTGATAATTATTTGGGAAGAGGTTTTGAAAATCTTCAGATCAACTTCGGATGCACGGGCGGACAGCACAGATCGGTTTATTCAGCCATCAAAATTGCGCATTTCATCGAAGAAAAATATGGCGATAAGGTTGAAGTAAGCCTTCATCACGATGAGCAGCACCAACTGAATAAATGATGACTGATAAATCATAAATGATTTAACCAAACCATCATCAACCATCATTCATCACCTATCAATTATAAATAATGAAGGCATTAATTTTTGCAGCAGGAAAAGGAACCCGTCTGAAACCTTTTACAGATCATCATCCGAAAGCTTTGGCCAAAGTCAACGGAATCCCTCTTTTAGAGCGAAATATCGATTATCTTAAGAGCTTCGGGATCTCCGATTTTGTGATCAACATCCATCATTTTGGGGATCAGATCGTTAGTTTTTTAAAGGAAAACAACAACTTTAATTGTAAGATTGAAATCTCTGATGAATCAAATGAATTGCTGGAAACCGGAGGCGGCCTGATTTTTGCTAAAGAATTCCTCAATCACGGAGAAGACTTCCTGATCATGAACGCTGACATCCTGACGAATATCAACATCAATGATTTTGTAAAATACCATAAAGAAATTAAAGATTTTGTTACCTTAGCAGTTTCAGACAGAGAGAGTTCGAGAAAATTGCTGTTTAATGATGATCTGGTTTTAAGAGGATGGCTCAATGTGCAGACCGGAGAACAGCGTCTTGCAGAATTCAACAAGGGATTCAGACCTTTTGCTTTTAGCGGAGTACACTGCATCAACCCTGTGATTTTTGATAAGATTAAAAGAACAGGGAAGTTTTCTGTGATGGAAGAATATCTGGATCTGATGCAGACCGAAAAAATTCATGGCTTTGTACATGACAGCATTTTGGTGGACGTGGGAAGACCGGAATCTGTGATTGAAGCAGAGAAATATTTTAAATGATTTAAAATGGGCATTGAAGGAACGAGAGACGAAAGTTTAGAAAATACAGAATTAGACATTAACGAAACAAAGCTGCATAACAGCCTAAGAGAAAAGACCTGGGATGAAACCATTACCAAAGACAGCTGGATGGTTTTCAAAGTAATGGCAGAATTTGTTGACGGCTACGAAAGAATGGCAAAAATAGGACCTTGTGTTTCTATTTTTGGTTCGGCAAGACTAAAACCGGAAAGTAAATACTATCAAATGGCAGTAGAAATTGCCGAAAAGATTACGAAAATTGGTTTTGGCGTAATTACAGGCGGTGGTCCCGGAATTATGGAAGCCGGCAATAAAGGAGCTTTCAATGCAAAAGGAAAATCGATCGGGTTAAATATTGACTTACCATTCGAACAACATTTTAATCCTTATATCAATAAGTTATACTCTTTGAATTTTGATTATTTCTTTGTAAGAAAGGTTATGTTTGTAAAATATTCGCAGGGATTTATCGTAATGCCGGGTGGATTTGGCACCTTAGATGAGCTTACTGAAGCGCTTACCTTAATTCAGACGAATAAAATCGGTAAATTTCCGATTGTTTTGGTAGGATCAGAATTTTGGAGTGGTTTACTGGGTTGGTTTAAGGAAACTTTACTGCAAGAAGGAATGATTTCTGAAGGTGATCTCGATCTTTATCGTGTGGTAGACAGCGCAGATGAAGCAGTGGCTCATATTAAGGCTTTCTATGATAAATATTCTGTAAATGTTAATTTTTAATTGGCACTAAATTTGACCCAATCTATTTAGCAAAATGCTATAATTTATAAATTGAGATGAAAAAATTTTTATATCTATCGAGTATTTTTACATTTTTAATAATGATGAGTTTCACGGTTTTTGATTTCTATTCTTCGATGACGAAGGTGGATTATGTCGACGGAAGTAAGACCCTGAAGTTTACAACAAAAATGAATACGAGTCATATCTCCGATGCGATAAAGATCAACAGGAATACTGCCGGTTTTGAAGCTGAAGTAAAAAAATATGTGAACAATAACTTTGATGTATTTGTAAACGGTGCTCCCAAGAATTTAACTTTCACAGGAAGTCAGGTAAACGGAGAAACGGTTTGGGTATATTTTGAAACAGGAGGTGTTTCTGACATCAGCAGTTTAAAAATAAAGAATTCGATACTTTTAAGCGCTTTTCCTAAACAGTTCAACATTGTGAACATTGCGTATAAGGGAAATCAGAAAACAATGAATTTTCAGCGCGGAAAAGAGGTGAATGAGGTTTCTTTTTAAGAGCTTTAATTAAATTACAGAACCATTGCTTTTGCAGTGGTTTTTTATTTTGATATTTGTGGTATAATAGTCTGAAATAGTTGGTGAAATTCTTTTTATGTATATTATGACAATCTAAATTACCAGATTAAGATTTTATACATAAATGTCACGCTCCTACGGAGCGCAAGGTCTATAATTTATTCTTCTACAAAAATACTGCTCCGATGGAGCAGCTAACTATTAAAAATTAAACTTTAATCAAAAATAAAACAGAGCTATTTAAACAAAAAAAGACGAACATTACTGTTCGTCTTTCATATTTTACAAGTATCAAATATTATTGACCTTTGATTTTGAAATCATCAATTTCCCATGTTGCTGCAGCAGAAGATGTTGATGTATATTTAAATGCAATTCTTACATTTTTACCTAAGAATGCTGCTAAATCTACGTTTCCTGAGCTCACCCAGTCTCCGAATGCCGCAGTGTTTGTATCTAATGATGCTGGTAAAGCAACCCAAGTCGTTGTAGCAGGATCTCCTGTATAGTTTTCAGTTGCGTACACCTGAAGTGCGGGTCCTGAATATCTTACATCTGTTGTGAAGCTTACAGCAGCCTTAGTTTTTCCTACTAAACTCACTGTTTTTGATATCAGCCAATCTTCATTTATATTTCCTAATACTCCATTCACAACAGCATAGTAATTTGATCCATTACCTTGATTTGAAGTATTCCAAAACTGATTAGGACCTGCAACATTTACAGTCGTCCAGTCCCCTCCGAAACCTCCTGCAGCAAAATCATCTTTATACAATACTGGAAGTGGCGTGTAAACTGAGCCATCACATCTTGGATCATCTAAATCCGCGCCCAATACATCTGTAATCCACAGTTGGTAAGTTCCATTAAAAATACTAAGGATACCATAAACATCTCCTTTTCCGCCTTCGATTACCTGCCCTGCAAAATCTGCAAAATTACTGGTTCTCAATATCACTTTATTTCCTGAACAGTCTTCTAAAGTTCTGTTGGTAACTGCTCCTGAAGCATATACTTTTTCTAAATCTCCCGCAATAAACTGAAGGTTTTTAATTTTAACCCATCTTCCTACGTCAGCTGTAGTAAACTCGTTAATCATTTTCTCAGTAGAAGTAACTGCTGTAATTGGTTTTTTAGAATCAAAGAAATATTTATAAACATCTGCTTCTGCAATTCTACCAACTGCTCCACTGAAAGGGCTTCCCAGCTGAATTTCGCCTGAAACAGCTCCTACATATAAGTTTTTAAGTTTTACATAAACTTCTTTACCTACAACAAATCTAGGATCGTTGAACATATCTGCTTTATCGATATTGATTCTAATACCTCCAGTAGCATCTTCAACATAAATATATTTGAAAAGGTTTCCTGATTTATCGTTTGCCGTTACTTTAGCTTTAAGAACAAAATCCCCGGTAATCAATGTAAGCGGGCTTGTAGCCAATTGCTTAACTTCAGCAACTGTTTTCTGAGTTAATCCATTGTCGCTGTATTCACAAGGGTTTGATGCAATACCGTCGATTCTCGGGAATTTAGTCATCTCAAGATCAGTAACCTTGTTGATGTACATTTGGTAAGTGCTGTTGAATTTACTGTAAATACCAACAAATTTTCCGTTTCCTGAAGGAAGAATCTGATTAGCAAATGATGCATAACCACTGTTTCTTACGACTCTTGTTGTCGCTGTTGTATTATCTCTGATGATTCTGTCAACAGTAACACCATTCGGAGCAAAGTTTGTACATAAGATTCTGCTGTCGAATTCTGCATTATCCATCTGGATCAAACATCCGATATACTGATCGTTTGCAGAAACCATCTGTAAAGAAGTCATTTTCTTAGGAATAATATTCTCTCTGATCGAACACGATCTGAAAATTCTTGCCGGTACAAGTTTCTCTGGAATTCTCGCTACTGAAGTTGTAGATCCCGCAGCATCTTTTACTCCTAACTGAACTACTCCACCATAAGTTCCTAAAGCCAAACCAGCTAGTTTAATATAGATTTTAGATCCTTGAGGATATTTTGTATAGGTACTTACAGCATCTACACTGATTACAAATCCTTGTGTAGGGTTTTCAGGTTTATCCTGAATGTAAATAGTCTTGTAGATATTTCCTGTTTCATCTGTGGAAGAAACATATCCTTCTACAATATCATTAGAATCATCGGGAAATACATAAGTAGCAGTTGTATATTTAGCTCTCAGCTGAGTAAGTGTCATTGTAGCAGTAAGATCTGCACACTGATAACCGTCAAGGTTGGGCTCATCATATTTATCATCATGCACACAGCCAGTAATTATCAAAGCTGCGAACATTACGAAAATATATTTTAAAATTGAATTATATTTTTTCATTATTACTTTAATTTTAGAATCTTAAATAAACATTTGTAAAGAATGTAGTTCCTCTGTCATACCAAAGTTTTGGTCCGAAATATGGAGTTTGTCTCTGTGACTCTTCGAGCACTGCAGGAAAGTTCGCCAATCTTCCTTGTTCAAAACCTCCGGTTACATAATTTCTGTTATTCAGAATGTTATTTACTGATAGACTGATTCCCATTCTGTATTTACCAATTAGAAAGGATTTTCCGGCATTGGCATTCAACATGAACTGATCATCGAATTTAGTCTGTGCCGTCAATTGCTGAATAAGCTCAGGAGTTGCACCAGGATAAGGGTCGTTTGTTCCCGGATTTGTATACATGGAAGCTGTTTTATTTAATGCTGAAAAATCAAGATACTGATCCATTAAATAATTCGCAGATGCACCAACCCACCAGTATTTTGGCGAATTGTATTTTATACCAAATGAAAATGCTTTCTGTGGAGTTCCTGCAACTTTGTAGTCTTTGATGTTTGCTTTTCCATAGCTTCTAAAATCGTTTAAATCATCAAATGAATACACATTTGGACGGTTTGTATATTTGTATTCACCGATACTAGCAACACCGGTTGCATTTAAAGTAGGCGTAATTTTAACATCGAAACCAAGCTCTGCTCCCATATATCTTTTGTCAACACCCGTCATTGCTTCGTTAATCAAAGTGTTTACAGATCCTGTCTGATCACTTACTGCTGCATAATATCTAGAAATCTCTGTAGAATTGCTGATCGTTGTATAGAAAGCTGATACTCTAAGTTTTAAGATCTGACTTCTTAAGATATAGCTTAAATCATTTGAATTGATGATCTGATTCTTAACTCCCGGAGTTAAATAATCCACAGCTCTTGGGTTGATATATAGTTCATTAAGCGTTGGTGCTAAGCTAAAGAACGCTCCGTTGTAAACGATGAAATTTTTACCATTGATTTTATAGGTTACTTTACCTTTCAAACCTGCATCTAAAGCATCATAAATTGCGCTCTTTCCTTTTGAATTGTTTTGGAAATTTACCAGACCACTTCTGAAATGCCCATCTCTTTGAGACTCAGAATAAGAACTGAATATTGAAGCAACAATATTAAACTTGTTGAAATCTACTTCTGATGAAACATTTAATGAATAGTGGTTTTTTGTCAGTTCATAAGAGTACTGTGTTCTGTCACCTACTTTTACTTCAACATTTTCATCATCAATATTATATCTTACATCATTATTAAATGCATTTAAATTATATGCATAATTTGCCCCTAATAAATCTTTTACTCTTCTAAAATTATCTGATTTTAAATTCTGATAATTAAAGTTAACATTCAGCTTCCAGTTTTCTTTTAATCTGGTATCGAAATGAGACGCAAAGTTGAATGTTTTATCTTTATTTACATCTTCAACAATTGTGTAAACAGCTCCTCTTTTAGAAGCATCCATGTTCTGATTGTTTAGATAGTTTGCCTGATAAAGACTGTTCCAGTCGATCTGAGCCTGTGCTCTGAATTCATCAGCCGTTAGCAGACCGTAGCTTGGTAACTTCCTGTAATAAGTAGGGTTCGGGTCGGCTGCATGGAACCAGTCTAATCTGCTTCTTGCATCGCTTCCGATTTGGTAAGAAACTGTGTTTGTCCAGTTGGAGCTTTTACCAATTTTTAAATAATCAGTAAGCATGAACATTGGTTCGAATACTTTTCTGATTCTTGAATTTCTTTGCTCACCATCTTGCCATCCCCAATATGAATTATAGTTTTTACCCATTAAGTCATAAACTTCCTGTGTATTTGGAGCATTTGAAGCTCTGTATGTAGGAGAACCAAAACCAGTGAAGTTGATTGAGTGTCTTTCACTGAATTTTTTCTCAACTGATGCAAAATATGCATAAGCATCCTGATAAACTCCATCGATGATCGCATTATCACCCCATCTTCTGCTTCCTGAGAAAGTAAATGCCCAACCATTCTTGGTCATCCCTGAGTTGTAGGTTGCCATTGCTCTGTGCAAATAGCTTCTGTTGGTGAATGAATAGGCTAATGAAGTTTGTTTTCTGTATGAAGAAGCTCTTGTATTGTAATAAACAACACCTCCTAAATTACCAAATGTATATTCCGAAGGAGTAATATTATCTACGTTTTCATAAGGATATCTTGTAACATCGTTCAAACCACCCCAGTTGCTGAAGTCGATTCTACCGTCATCATTCTTTGACATAGACACCCCATTGAATAAAACATCTTCAAAACGATTATCTACCCCTCTTGGTCTGAACCAATAAGCTCCCAATTCAAAAGCAGAAACATTTTGAAATGCATCTCTACCTGAACTCAAAAGCCCTACAGTAGGCTGCATAGCAGAACCTCCGTCTTCAGTATCGTTCGCAGAATCATCAATCACAACAACTCCGGCATCCGTTGCTGAACTGTTGTTCAGTACAATTACACCCAAGTCTTTTCTTTTCTCATCTGCCGTTACATCAAACTCTACGATCTTGGAATCGAAATTTGGTTTTGTAATGGTAATGAGATAATGTCCTGGCTTTAAATCTACAAACTGGAAGTAACCGATTTTGTCTGCAGTTACATCATCAACAGATTGTTCAAGATCAACCTCTGCTCTCTCTACCGGCTTACCATCCTGACCTTTAACATACGCATAAACAGTAGTTTGCGCATAGTAATAAGATGCAGGCAATAAAGTAAACAAAGAGATTAGGGATAGTTTTTTAATCATAATAAACTTATTTTAAACACCTTCTTTATTTAAGGGGCAACAAATTTAGGATTATTTTCATTAACTCAAACATTTTCTGCACTTTATTCTATTAAATATTCTTAACAAATAAATGATATCCTAAAAATATAGCTTCTTTATGATTGAAATCAAAAAACCACTCTTAAAGTTAATTTAATATTTTATTGATTTAAAAATGTGTAATTTTACCGCCTCAATTTTTTGAATACTACGAAAACATGAAAAAATTCGCACTCATATTAGCAATTGTATGCTTTACTTTTAGCTTTTCTCAGCAAAAACAGGTTAAAAGAGCAGCTGTAGCTTTCTTAAATGTAGAAAACCTTTGGGACACCATTGCTTCTGCAGATTATATCGATGGAACTTTACCATTTTCAAATCCTAAATTTCATAGAAGTGTACCTATAGATTCACTTAAATTTTTAGAAACAACCGAAGATTATAAAGGAGAATGGAGTAATGAGCTTTTGGTAGGAAAAAAAGTAATCCGTCATCAGATTTTAGCCGATGATTTCACGGCAAACAGCAAAAAAAGATGGGGTACAAAATATTACAATCAAAAATTGGCTAACGAAGCCAAAGTAATTTCTGAGCTTGGAAGACAGTACACCAATGATAATCCTGCAATTTGCGGTCTTATCGAAGTTGAAAACAGGCAAGTGATTGAAGATCTCATCAAGCAGCCGATTTTAGCAAAAAGCAACTATGGTATTGTGCATTACAATTCTTACGATGCAAGAGGTATTGATATTGCGATCATTTATCAGAAAAACAGATTTACCCTTCAGGATTCTTACACTAAAGAGATTAAAGTGTATAATGAAGACGGTAAAAGACAATATACAAGAGACGTTTTGGTTGCAATCGGACTTTTGGATGGAGAAAAAATTGCTGTATTTATGAATCACTGGCCTTCAAGGAGTGGCGGAGAAGCGGCTTCACAGCCAAGAAGAAATGCAGCAGCAGCGGTTTTAAAAGCAGAAATGGATAAGTTATCGGCTGAACATCCCGGAATTAAACTAATTTCAATGGGCGACTACAACGATGATCCTGTAAGTCCAAGTTTAAAAAAACATTTAGGTGCCGTGGAAAGCCCTGAAGATTTATCTGACAAAAAACCTTACTATAATCTAATGTACAAGTTATATAAAGCAGGAGTTGCGTCTTTAGCCTATCGGGATGCTCCAAATTTGTTTGATCAGATTATCGTTTCACAGAATTTATATTCAAAAGAAAAACTTACGCCTACGTACACCGTTTTTAAAGCAGAGATTTATGCACCTTCTTATCTTGTTAATAAAGAAGGACAATGGAAAGGTTATCCGTTCCGTTCTTGGGATGGTGACCGGTTTACAGGTGGTTACAGTGATCACTTTCCGGCCGTTTCGGTTCTTCAGAAAGAATACATCAAAAAATAAACAAAGGCACTCTATTTGGAGTGCTTTTTTTATACCGTTCATTTGTTATGAAAAATTTGCTTATCATATTATCCTAATCATTCTACCATTAAATTTACTGATACCGAATAACCCATCAAAAGAAAAGAAAGAATCTGCAATGAAACCCGAAAAAATGACGATAGAGAATGGGATTTAACAGTAATCGACACTCAATTGATTATTTCATAGATGCAGTTGCAAACCAATCAGCCGGTATTGTGAAACTTATTTTAAAAACACAATGCAATCTTAGTAATTGAATGAAATTCTTATTATAGGTCAGGAAAATACAGAAATATTACTAAGCCTCTTATTGATTACGATTCGGAAGAAAAATGCGGATTAAGTTTGAGTCCTTAGTAGTGCTGACTTCTTAAGATAAAATTCATAAAATATTTATTTCTTTAATCAAATTTTTCATTAGTTTTGTTATTCACCATATATTGAACAAATTTCAATTTAAAACTAATAACAAAATATCCATGAAAAACTCAAACACTTTATTAGCAATTCTGCTATCCTTCTTTTTTAATTTTGCCAAGAAAAATTGAATGTAATTTAATCAAGATTACAAGTTTTTCATTTGAAAAACCCACACTAATCCAAATCGTTACAGATATTTACAAATGATTAATTGTCAATTCACATTTACAATTAATTTAATCAAAAAAATGGAAAAACAGTTTATTATCTACGTTGGTTTTGCGTCGGCTTCACACTCTGCTTTATTCTCCGGATAGAGGTCCTGAACGTCAGACACACAATTAAATAAAAAAATAACTAAAATCTAACATTAAAAAAAATTAAAAAGTCATGAAAAAAATCTTATTAGCATCAACCTTATTATTGTCTATTAGCTTTCAAGCACAACAAAATACGTTTTTTGAAAATTTAATAGGGAAAGAATTTGAAAATTATCCCACAGAACATCAAAATTATAGAATATCTAATAAACTAATTACGAATGTAGGCTGGGTATTAGATACATTCTGGTGGGGAGGAATACAATTTGAAACACATAATCATATAAAATTAAAATCTCGATATGGTACTGTATATATTTCAGAGTCGGGTTACACCGGGATAAATACAGAAAATCCCCAATCTACTTTAGATGTAGCTGGAAATTTTAGAGTTGCCAGCAATGGTAATTATTTATTCTATGATGGTTTGGGAGATTTAAAATTAAGTTACCAAGCAAGAGGTACAGGAGGAAGAGCTATTGTTCATGATACAAACAACGTTTTATCTCTTAATTACCAAGAAGACTTTTCTGGCGGAACTCAAATTGGACATACTTTTTTTGTAAAAGGCAGCAATGCTTCTCTACAAGGTAAGTTCGAAGCCAAAGAAATAAAAGTAACCCTTACTCCAACTGCTGACTTTGTATTCGCTGATGATTACGATTTACCAAAATTAGAAGACGTCGAAAAGCACATTAAGGAGAAAAAACACTTACCGGAAATTGCTTCTGCAAAACAAATGGAAAAAGAAGGTGTAAATGTTGGTGAATTTCAAATCAAGCTTCTTCAAAAAATTGAAGAACTTACTCTGTATACGATTGAGCAGAATAAACTAATTAAGGAGCAGCAGAAGAGAATTGAGTCTTTAGAAAACAAAAATAAATAGCCATATGAAGACTAAAATTATATTAACTATAGCTTTATTCATTGGTTTATTTAAAACTTTTGCTCAATCTTACGAAGAGGAATATCTATACGAGGAACAAATACGTTTGAACCATGTACAGATTATTGAAAATGAAATACAAATCTTTATTAATCAAAAAATAAATACTACAGATTTTACAGAAGTAATAAATAATGTGAATAACATTAAAGATGAAGAAGGAAATTCTTTATCAGGAAGTTCTTATGAAGTAGCCTTACTTCAGGCGAAAGAACAAAAATTAAGAGACCTATTTTTTCAACAAAATCCAGAAAAACTAAAATATTTTTACTCTACAACACTTAAACAACAATGTGTAAATAGTGGATTTGAGAATGCATCATATGCGGGCTTTTCTTTTTTTACAAAGTCATTTAATAGTACAAATTACAACGCGCCATTTAACTATACAAACAACCCTTTATGGAGACCTTTTAACAATAATCCTTTAACTTCATTTACTCCTTCTCCAACAAATTTAGCAACGATTGTAGATTCCTCAATTAATGACCCTTTACTTTCAAATCTTCCAAGAGTTAAAAGCGGTAGGCATGCTATAATGCTAAATAACAATAATAATGCAGAATATGATGTTACTAAAATGACAAGGCAGTTTGTAATTAATGAATTTTATATCAGTTATGCTTTTGCCTTGGTTTTAGAAAAAGCAGATCATCTAGATCCAAATGATCCTAGTAAAAACAAAAATCCATATTATCAAGTTATTTTAAGGGATAACAGCAATAATAATCAAATTGTTTTTGAACGTAGAGTAATGGGAAATCAAAATAATCCCATTTTTAATAATGTGGGTAATGGTTTACTTTATACAAATTGGTCATGCGAATATATTGACACTTCAAATTTGATAGGTCATACTGTTACTTTAGAAATTTATCTTGCTGATTGTGGAGAAGGGGGGCATCGGGCATATGGATATTTTGATGATTTTTGTGGAACTTACTGTGGTCCGGCAACATTTAATCCAAATCTTTTTTTACACCCTATTAAAGATCAATGTCCAAAATTCCCCATTCCAATTACTGGTAATTTTACATTACCTAGTAACGCTTCTTTTACAAATGTCACCTTACAAGTAGTAGATAATTCAAATAATGTTGTTAGTACACATATTATAACATCTGCACCAGGTGGTAATTTTTTAAAAAATCTTGACTTTTATGACCTTTATCCGAATGGGTATAATGCTAATACTGATTTTAATATTTGGGCCTATTTAAATTATTCTATTAATGGAATTCCGCAAAGTTCTATTTTCATAAATAATACAAATCCACCCGGCCCTGATATTTCATTTAAAAATTGTCCTCTGCCATGTTTAGAAATATGGGATTTTGAAGTATATCAACCAATTCAAACTGCTACGAATTTTCAAGGAGCCCATATAGTTTCTGCATCTGCAATCTATCCCAATATTAATGTAGAATTTAGAGCAGTTGATGAAATAATTCTTAAACCAGCACCAAATGGGACAGCAGGGTTTTATGCTACAAGTCATCAGTCAGGTAATTTTCATGCTTATATTGCTCCTTGTGATGAAAGTGATAATTTTTCAGAACCCCAAATAAAAGGGTCAAAAATGATTTCAAAGAACACTTTTGGTTATTCTCACATTAAAATCTTCCCCAACCCCACCTCCACATTCATCAACATAGACTCAGGAAATGAAAAAATCACTTCTTGGGAATTGTTTGACATTTCAGGAAGAAGTGTACTGAAGGGCAATTCTTCACAAGTAAATGTTCAGGGATTACCTAAAGCATCTTACTTATTAAATATTAACGTTAACAATAAAACAGTTACTAAAAAGGTTATTGTAAAATAATAAACAAAAAGATAACAACAAAAAAAGGTTCAGAAAATTCTGAACCTTTTTTATTTTATAGCAAGTGAAGACTATTTATTGAATAATTCCTCAACTTTATCCCAGTTTACCACATCGAAGAACGCCGTTACGTAGTCAGGTCTCCTGTTTTGATAGTTTAAATAATAAGCATGTTCCCAAACATCCAATCCTAAAACCGGAGTTCCTTTTACATCTGCAACCGGCATTAACGGGTTATCTTGGTTCGGAGTAGAAGTTACAGAAACAGATCCGTCTTCATTTTTTACCAACCATGCCCATCCTGAACCGAATCTTGTTTTTGCAGCATCAGAAAAATCATTTTTGAATTTTTCGAAACCACCATAATTTTCGATAGCCGTTTTCACACCTCCTACTGGTTCTTTGCTTCCACCTGGAGTTAAAATCTCCCAAAATAAAGTGTGGTTGAAGTGACCTCCCCCATTATTTCTTACAACAGGTTTTTCAACACCAGTTCTGCAGATCTCTTCAATGGTTAATCCATCAAGGTCAGTACCTTCGATGGCTTTATTTAAATTGTCGACATATGCTTGGTGATGTTTTGAATGATGAATTTCCATCGTTTTTGCATCAATGGTTGGCTCTAAAGCTTCGTAAGCATATCCTAATTTTGGTAATTCGAATGACATAAGTTTTATTTTTAATGTTATGATTCAAATTTAGCCAATATTCAAGCCAACTTCAAAAATTACGGATTATTTTAATAAATCTTTAACATTGATAATAACAAAAACTTTAATAAATACCTTTATCTTCTATGTTTATGAAAATTTAAGTCAAATGAAAATTTATAATATGATTTAAAATTATTTTTACTCATTATAATTTTATCAAAAAAGAAAAGCAGTCTAATTCTGACTGCTTTCTATTTATATCAAAAAATTAAATCTTATTTATTCATCGACATCAAAAACTCTTCGTTATTCAAAGTTCCTCTGATATTTTTGTTGACAAACTCCATCGCTTCCACAGGATTCATTTCAGAAAGATATTTTCTTAAAATCCACATTCTCTGCGTAGTAACTTCATCCATTAGTAAGTCATCACGACGCGTACTTGATGCCACCAAATCGATTGCAGGATAAATTCTTCTGTTGGCAATTTTTCTGTCCAATTGAAGTTCCATGTTTCCTGTACCTTTGAATTCTTCAAAAATAACTTCATCCATTTTAGAACCTGTATCAATCAAAGCCGTTGCAATAATCGTCAAAGAACCACCTCCTTCGATTTTTCTTGCCGCACCGAAGAATCTTTTCGGCTTGTGAAGCGCATTGGCATCAACACCACCCGAAAGTACTTTTCCTGAAGCCGGAGTTACGGTATTGTAAGCTCTTGCCAATCTTGTAATTGAGTCTAAAAGAATCACAACATCATGACCACATTCTACCATTCTCTGAGCTTTTGCCAAAACAAGGTTGGCAACTTTTACGTGCTTATCTGCTGCTTCATCAAAAGTAGATGCAATAACTTCTGCATTTACACTTCTTTCCATGTCGGTAACTTCTTCAGGACGTTCGTCAATCAAAAGAACCATCATATAAACTTCAGGATGATTGGCTGCAATAGAATTGGCAATATCTTTCAGCAACATTGTTTTACCGGTTTTCGGTTGTGCAACAATCATTGCTCTTTGTCCTTTTCCGATAGGTGCAAATAAATCAACGATTCTTGTAGATATTGTAGAATTATTTCCTGCTAAATTAAATTTCTCTTCAGGGAAAAGTGGCGTTAAATATTCAAAAGCAACACGGTCTTTAATAAATGCTAAATCACGTCCGTTAACTTCCGTTGGTCTTAATAAAGAAAAATATTTTTCTCCTTCTTTCGGTAAACGAACGATTCCTTTTACAGTGTCTCCGGTTTTTAAACCAAAATTTCTGATTTGTGCTGTAGAAACATACACATCATCCGGTGAAGAAATATAAGAAAAATCTGATGAACGCAAAAATCCGTAGTTATCCGGTAATATTTCTAAAACCCCTTCAATACTCACCATTCCGTCAAAGCTGAACTCTTTTTTCTGCTCTTGTTGCTCCTCCTGTCTTTCAGAATGCTGCTGTTGTTGTCTATTCTGATTTTGATTAGGATTCTGGTTGTTGTTTTGGTTTCTGTTTTGAGAATTTCCACCGTTTTGCTGTGGATGATTTTGACCTTTCTGATTTTGAGGCTGACCTTGCGGTCTTTTTGGTCGGTCTTCTTTTGCCTGAGCTGGCTGAGAATCTGTATTGGTAGGAATTTCTATTGTGCCTGTCGCTTCAATTTCGCTGCTTTGTGCAGGGGTTGAAATTCTTTTTCTTTTTTGCTTGTTGCCGGAAGGAGCCGGTTTTTCTTCTGTCGTTTCTTGAGCGACTTCTGCCTCTGCTTTCACTTCTTCTACCGGAGCTTCTTCTGTTTTGGGAACTTCCGGCTCTGCTGCAGGCGGTGTTTCTTTTACCTCAGTTTCAGCCTTTGGTTTGGCCGTCTTTTTAGCAGCTGGTTTTTTAGGTGCTGGTTTTGGCTTTTCAACTGGCTTTTCCTCCGCACTTGTTGCTGTTACTTCTGTGGTATTGAAATAATCTTTTGTAACTTTAGGGTTAGATGCCTGAAAATCAAGAATAGCAAAGATTTTATCATTTTCGTTGCTGTTTCTTGCAACCTTAACGCCTAAATCCTTTAAGATTTTAGTCAATTCCGTTACGGATTTTGACCTTAACGTTTCTATGTTAAACATATTTAATGTAAAAATGTAATTAATTGTGAGTAAGAAAAGTAAGTCAGGTGACTTTTGTTTTCAAGTACATTGTATATTGCAAATCTACACTTATTTTTGAATTGTGCAAAATTTATGTTATTTTTGCTTCTGAATTTAAATTTCATGTTACAAAGAATACAGACAATCTGGATATTGCTGTCGGTTTTAGCAGCAGTTTTCTTATTTATTACGGGGCAAGATGTTGAAGTCTTCGGAGGCATTCCGGTAATTAAAGTTGCATCGGTCATTTTAGTTTTGGCAGGAGCATTCAGTCTGTTCAGCTTTAAAAACAGAAAAAGACAAATCATGCTGAATAATTTCAGCATCATTATAAACGCTTTGTTGATTGGTGTATTGGCGTACTGGTTACAAAACTTATCCGGAGGAATAGATTTTCCTGAGAAGGGTATTGAGCCGATTTTCCCATCGATTGCGATAATTTGTTTGTTTCTGGCAAACATCTATATCAAAAAAGATGAGAGGCTCGTAAAATCTGTAGACCGACTTCGATAGCCTTACAACGATTTTTTGAGTGAGAACAGCTTCCTTTTTGGGAGCTGTTTTTTTGTTTTCCCATAGATTGCACAGATTTTCACAGATGATTAAATAAAATCCGTGTTAACCTGTGCAAGCTGTGGGAATTAAATATTTTAACAGTTCTGCAACATTTCATATAAACTTGCGACGTATATAATTAACGTGAGTTCGATTTAAGCAGCGATTAATCTATCTTTGTCAATAATGTCGTCATTGGTGTTTATTGATGGTTTTTTATCAAAGAATGAATAAGCAGCTAAAGCCGATAAAATATTCAGAACAAAGTTGTCAAAACTTCTGTGACGGGTATGCTCTATTTGACAAATATTCTTGAGTT
>NZ_JBPCHW010000014.1:0-112693 GCF_051011795.1 Chryseobacterium sp. RLHN22 | reverse complement strand
AATTTCTTTTACAATCTGAAGTTTCAAACTTAAACTGTAATCTTTCTGTGTACGCTTTACATAAAGCGATTCTAATGGTTCTTTCATAACGATTCTTTTTTGTGTATCGTTATTTCAGGTCTAGACATCTATATGAAATAAAAAAACAGCTTAAATTCTGGAACTTATCTTTTTCGAGTTTTAAGATAAGTTATTAATTTTTGAAACAAAACAAATTAATAATCAAAAACTTACGATTTTCAAAAATAAAACCTTAATTTTGCACCCCGAAAATAAGGATTATCCATTATGAAAAAAATAGGCGATTACAGAAAGCTTCTTGAAGTAGATAAAAACGTTACGTTGAAGGAATTAAAAACAATTTACAGAAACGTGATGAAAGATACGCATCCTGATAAATTCATCAATAATGAAGCGGGAAAACAGGAAGCGGAAGAAAAAAGCAAGTCTGTGATTGAAGCCTATCATTTTTTGGTGAGCATTAATCCTGAAACACAGGAAAGATATAAAGAAGAATATACGGAAACGATTACCAAATCTAATATCCAGGATTTTTATCTGGAAAAATCAGTTCTTACAGTTCAACATTTGAACGGAAATATGTACGAATATATTGGTGTTCCGAAAAACACTTACATCAAAATGGTAAATTCTGATTCTCCGAGTCGTTTTGCAAGAAGGCATATCTATGGAAGTTTTGTCTACAGAAAGTCCGGTGAGGCAATGGCAGACTAATTTTTTCAGATTATAATATACAAAGCTTTCAGATGATTCTGGAAGCTTTTTTATTTTTTGGTTAAACACAAAGGCGCAAAGATATTTTTTAATGGCAACTGTTTTTAAGGCGCTACGATTTATCTGTGATAAAATTCATTATTGAAATTGCTGAAAACCTTTGATTTTCTTGCGTCTTAAAAACTGCATAAAAATAAAAAGTTTGTGCCTTTGCGTTTAATAAATTACATTCGCAGATCTTCAGTCAGTTCGCAATTGACATTAAGAAAACCGCATCATTACTGATGCGGTTTATGTGTTTGTAATTGGAAATTAATCTCCGTTGAGATAAGTTTTTATGGTTTCCAGAACGCCAAAACTATCGTTGGAGCACGCTTCAAACTTTGCGGCTTCTTTTACTGAAGGATGTGCATTTTTCATGGCGTAAGAATAATGGGCATTTTTAAGCATTTCAATATCATTCAGATAATCTCCGAAAGCCATTGTTTGTTCGGGGAGAATATTCAGCGATTTCTGCAGTTTCTCAATGGCGTTTCCTTTGTTGGTATTCTTATTCATAATATCCACCCAGTTTTTTCCTGAAACTACCACAACCAAATCTTCATTTTCAAATCTTTTCAAAGCGGGATATAAAAACTCTTCGGAACTTACCGGATGATAAATTGCAATTTTAAAGACCGAATCGTCAACTTCCACTGCAAGGTCTTCTTTTTTCTCATTCTTAATATAATACTTAGAAAAATAATCGACGAAATCCTGATCATCACTTTCGTAATATGAGCTACCTTTTGCGCTTAAAACAGCTCTTGCACCGGGAATCTCCCTCACTGCCTGAATGATATCCGCAATAGATTTCTGACTTAATTTATCCGCAAAAACTTCTTCATTTTTATAGACAACATATCCTCCGTTTTCTGCAATAAAACCTATTTCATTTTCGATATCTCCAAAATATTGGGTGATTCCTGACATCTGTCTTCCACTGGCAGGAACAAAAAGAATATTCCTTTTTTTCAGTTCTTCATATACCTCAGGAAAATCCGGGCTTACTTCGTATTTTGAGTTCAGGAAGGTTCCGTCCATATCGGTTACAATCAGCTTAATATTCTTCATAAAATTTTGTTTTTCTTCTTCTTAATCGTTAAACCTTATACAAATATAGGGGTTAAAATTTGAAAGGTTGTTGGGGTTTCTGTTATAATTTCTTCGTTGTATTTTAAATTTTATTAAGACAGAAATGAATTCAAAAGTTCTTTTGTCATTCTAAATGGAATTTTACGAAGCATTATGAAATGAAGAATCTTTTAAAATTTAGAAATGAGATTTTTTCGACTCTACTCTGTTTCGCTCAAAATGACAACCCGTGAAAATTTAAGTTTTCTTGAAGCTTTACTTTGTGTTTATTCAATTAAATAATTAAATTCTTTTCTGTATTGAGAAGGGCTTTTACCCGTAAACTCTTTAAACGTTTTATTAAAATAACTGAAGTTATTAAAACCTGATTCAAAGCAGACTTCTGTAATGCTTAGCGGCTGTTCAGCAAGAAGTTTTAGGGAGTGTGTAATCCTATATTCATTGACAAACTGAGTAAAGGTTTTATTGGTAATTTTTTTAAAATAACGGCAAAATGATGGTACTTTCATGCTCGATAAATCTGCCATTTCATCCAACGTAATCTGTGCTTTAAAATGGTCTTTTACATAATTAAAAATATGATTGATTCGCTCATTATCCTCCATCTGAGTTTGTAAATAGTATTTTCCGGCATTTAAAATTCTGTATTCATTCGTAGAGGCAAGTTCATCCAGAATGCTCAAAAATTTCATCAGCTTTGAAAATGAGTCCGAGTGATGCATTTCAACAATTTTCTCTCCTACTTGTTTCTTTATTTTTTCGGAAAATACAATTCCAGCTTTTGCTTTTTCGAGTAAAACCGATATCTTCTGCATTTCGGGTAAAGCCCAAATCTCTTGGCCTAAAAAATCCGGTTTAAACTGTATAACCATTTCATATTCGTTGTTGGTATTTTCATTGGTCATTCCACAATGTGGAAGATTGGTTCCCATTAAAACCAAATCTCCATCTGAGAAGTAAGAAATATTACTTCCTATTTGCCTTTTTCCTGAACCTCCACAAACAAAAATCAGCTCAATTTCAGGATGATAATGCCAAACGTGAGATTTAATGTTTTCATTTTTTAAAAACTTCAGACTTGTAAAACTGCTTCCCAGATTGGGTTTCACTGCTTCAAACGCCGGGTTAGAATGTTTCATACTCCAATTCTTATATTCTATACAAAATTAACAAATAATATTCATTAAATTAACTTAAAGGTTAAAATAGAACATAAATGTGAAAATTGTATAGTAGAATTGAGTTAAGGTTTGATCTAATTTTGCAGTATTAACAAATGAAAAATTTAATATTATGAAAAAGGTATTTCAATCAGCATTATTGATCGGTTTCTTATCTGTCTCATCAACTGCAATGAGTAAAGAAAAAGACTTTTCTCTTTCATTTGGAAAAACTGAAGCAGAAACCGTAAGCTTTGAACTGTCGAATGCAAAAAATGTATCGGTAGCTGTTTACAATGATTTTTACGGAGAACTGTTCTCCGAAACGTTTGATAATTCGAGCTCTGTAAACAAATTTTATAATTTTAAAGATCTTGATTCGGGAGTTTATTATCTGGTTCTTGAATCACAACAAAAAATCGAAAAGTATAAAATCACTGTAGCTTCTGATAAAAAAGTGATGATTGAAAAAACACCTGTATCGGAAGTCATTAAACCAGAATTTTTAGTGGATGGTAATAAAGTAAAATTACTTTTATCAGGACTAAAGGGGGATGCAAAAATTACGGTCTCAGATTTTGATAACACTATTTATTATAATGAAACAAAATCTTCAGATAATGGAGAACTTAGTATCAATTTTGATCTGAGTAAAAAAACAGCCGATCATTACGTTATCAGTGTAGAAGAAAACGGCAAAATTTTTAATAAGGTAATTAGCTTGAGATAGTTTTTATTTCAGTCTAAAAGAAAATATTTTTATATAGTTTGTTTCTAAAGTCAGGTTTTTGCTGAATTTTTCAGAGAAAATCTGATTTTTTTTATGAGTGATGATTGCTCGTTGATGGATAATACGATGTAAATCCTATTCTTTAGAAGGTCGTCCCATTGAGACTTTATCTGAATTATGTTTTAAAGCTTTCAGGTTATTTTGGAAGCTTTTTTGTTTTTAGTTAAACGCAAAGGCGCGAAAATGTTTAAAATATCAATTATCTTAAGGCGCAAAGATTTTATCTGCGATAAAAATTATTATAGCTAAGTTTTTGAAAATATTTGATTTTCTTTTGTCTAAAGCAGATACATGTTAAAATCTCTGCGCCTTTGTTATAAACTAAGCGCTTCTTAAACTCATTCTGAATGATAATCATAACGCATATATTTTGAGATTGCTTCGTCGCTGCACTCCTCGCAAATGACACAAAAAAAAACCGCATCATTGCTGATACGGTTTTTCGGTTAATTAAAGGTTGTTATATTTTAGTCTACGTGTTTCGGAGTAAATCCGTCCTCACTTAGTTCTCTGTGTTCGTAATCGGCTTTCATTTCAGCTTCATAGTCTACTTTTTCATGTTTACCCATTCTTCTTAGAATAGAGTCAAACAATGAATATACTACCGGTACGATAATCAAGGTAAGGAATAATGATGAGGTCAAACCACCGATAATTACCCAAGCCAATCCGTTGTTCATTTCTGCTCCTGCTCCTTTTGCAATTGCAATCGGGATCATCCCGAAGATCATCGCAATCGTTGTCATCAGGATCGGACGAAGACGAGCATGGTTCGCCTGAATCAAAGCATCGTGAGTGTTTGCTCCTGCCGCTTTTCTCATATTGGCAAAGTCGACAATCATAATTGCGTTCTTTGCTACCAAACCAATCAACATAATCATCCCCAACATCGTAAAGATATTCAATGAATTTCCTGTAATTGCCAGGATTACCATTACCCCGATCAATGCCAACGGAATGGAGAATAATACCACAAACGGATACACAAACGAGTCATACAGTGAAACCATTACCAGATAAACCAATACAATAGCCGCTAATAAAGCGATTCCTAATGTACCGAAACCTTCGGTCTGGTTTTCCATATCACCACTCCAAATGTAGCTTACGCCTGCTGGTTTTGTTTTTTCATTATCCATGAACTGAGCCGCCCATTCGTTAGCAACATCTCCAACCGGACGACCAACCACTTTAGATTTTACCTTTACAGAAGGTGCTTTATCTCTACGTTCCAGCAAACTTGGTCCTGAACCCATTTTTACCTCAGCAAACTGGCTTAATCTGATCTGTTCGCCCTGAGGATTTGTAAACATCAGGTTTCTTACATCTTCAATCGATTGTCTGTTCGCATCTCCGAAACGGATGTTGATGTCATATTCGTACTCTCCCGCTCTGAATTTTCCGTCTGTATTTCCACTGAATGCCGTTTGCATCGTTTGTCCTACACTAGAAAGATTCAAGCCTAAAGAAGCCATTTTATCTCTGTCAATATTCACCTGAACTTCCGGATTTCCAGAATCGGTTGATAGTTCAGCATCTACAGAACCCGGAACTTTTTTAAGCAATTCAAGAATTCTGTTAGCTTCTTTGTTTGCCGTTTCGTTATCCTGAGCCGTTACTACCATTTCAATTGGGGCATTATCTGCTCCCATTAATCCGATTGGTGCTGTTTTGAACTCAACTCCGGTGAATTTTTCTTCTAAAGCTCTCTTGATTTTAGCAGATTTAATATCTGTACTTTCATTACGCTCAGATTTATCAACCAAGATTACCTGAATTTCAGATTGATACAATGTAGCCTGTGCCCCACCAAAACCTGATGACTGCTGACCAACTGTTGTAATCATATCAACCACATCTTTGTCTTCTCTCAGATATTTTTCAACGGCCAATGTTACCTGGTTTGTTTTTTCTACAGAAGCATCTTTTGATAACTCCATCTGAACAAGGAACTGTCCTCTGTCCATTTTAGGGAAGAATTCACCTCCGATAAATCCGAATGCCACCAACATAAATGAAGAAATCAAAATAATGAAAGTGACTACCACCGTCATAATTCTTCTTAAAGTTGTTTTTAACGCCCACTCCAAAATTCCGGTAATCCAGTGTGTGAATTTCTCTAATTGCTTTTCAAACCAAAGGATAAATTTCTCAAAAGGATTTTTACCTGAAAGGTGTACCAATTTACCATATCTTGAAGATAACCAAGGAATGATGGTAAATGAAGCTAATAACGATAACATTGTTGCAATAACTACAGTCACACAGAACTGCGCCAAGATATCAGATACCAAACCTGAACTCATCGCAATTGGTAAGAATACCACCACGATTACCAAAGTAATAGCCGTTACCGTAAATCCGATCTCAGAAGCTCCGTCGTATGCCGCGCGAATTCTGCTTTTTCCCATCTCCATGTGACGGTAAACGTTCTCCAATACCACAATCGCGTCATCCACCAGGATACCTACAACCAATGAAAGTCCTAGTAAACTCATTAAGTTTAGGGTATATCCCATCAAATACATTCCGATTACCGTTGCAATCAAAGACATCGGGATCGAAACCATTACGATAAATGCGTTTCTGATGTTGTGAAGGAATAACAACATTACTACCGCTACCAGAATAATCGCCAAGAATAAGTCGAAAATTACGTGGTCAGCCGCTTCAAGCGTAAAATCTGTTGTATCATCAACAATGTTGATTTTAACACCCTGCGTTTTATAATTGTCCTGAACCTGAGCAATAGTCTTTTGAACTAACTCAGAAACCGATACTGCGTTTGCATCAGACTGTTTTTTAACCTGAAGCAAAATAGTTGGTAACTGATTGTATCTTGCAATTTTCTCAACATCTTTTTGTGTATCGAAAACTGTAGCGATATCTGAAAGTCTAACCTGAGCTCCGTTTTTATTTGAAACCACAAGATTATTCATTTCCTGTACGTTTCTATACTTTCCGGAAAGTCTGATTGTAGATCTTGACGTTCTCGTCTTCAAAGCTCCCGTCGGGAAATCTAGGTTTGAAGAAAGAATTGCCTGTTGCACATCTGCGATTGCGATGCCGTAACCCTGCATTTTCTTTTCATCTAAATTTACCTGAATTTCTCTTTCCTGTCCACCAACAAGATCAACCTGAGCCACACCATTTACACGGGAAAAAATGGGCTCGATTTTCTTGTCTAAAAGATCGTAAAGTTCTTTATTATTCAATTTATCACTTGAAATACTCAATGTCATGATCGGTAGATCATCCAATGAAAATTTCTGTAACGACGGCGGATCTGCATCTTCAGGAAGGTCTGCCAAAATAGCATTTACCTTTCTCTGTGCATCATTCAAAGCGTAATTTACATCGGCTCCCGTGTTCAGCTGAACCATAATTACCGATAAACTCTCGTAAGATGAAGATTCTACTTTTTTTACGTTTTCCAAAGAACCAACGGCATCTTCAATCTTTCGGGTTACTGAAGTTTCCACCTCAGAAGGTGAAGCTCCCGGATATACCGTAGAAATGGTTACCATGTTGGTTTCAAACTTCGGAATCAACTCGTACCCCATCATGGAGTAGCTTAATAAACCTCCCAATGTCAGAATCGTAAATAATACGATGACAAGGGACGGCCTTTTAATGGATATTTCTGCTAACTTCATCTTCTGTTACTTTACGATATTGATTTTTGAACCGTTATCAAGGTTGATTTGCCCGCTTGTAATGACTTGTTCACCACCGTTTAATCCGCTTAGGATTTGAACTTTATCGCCATAAACCTTTCCGGTTTGAACTTTAATCATTTTAGCAGTTCCATTATTCACTACAAATAACTGACCTGAGCTCACTCCGTTTACGAAAGCTTCTGCAGGTACGGTTAACATATTCTGAGTTTCTGCACCATGATTGGTTTTAAATGTCGCTGTAGCATACATCCCTGCTTTTAAGTTTCCTCTGTTCTGAACTTCAATTTCAACAGGGAAATTTAAAGAAGCATCACTTTTAGGTGCGATAAATGTAATTCTTCCTGTGAAAGATTCATCAGGTAAAACATTTACATTAATTGCCACTTCCTGGCCTAACTGGATTCTTCCGATCTGGCTTTCATCCACTAAAACAGAAAGCTTTAAACTATTAATATTAACAATTTCGAATAAAGCTGTTCCCGGAGAAACTACCATTCCCGGTTCTACCATTTTTTTGTTGATAATTCCGCTGATTCCCGCTCTGATGCTTGTATCATTTACTTTTACACCCTGAGCTCTCACTGCAGCCTGAGCATTTTTTAATTGTAATCTTGAATTATCTAATTGCTGTTTTGTAACACCACCTGTTTTAAAGGCATTTTCGTAACGCTGATTGTCGATAATTGCATTCTGCAAATTATTCTGAGCTTGGGTAACATCAACTTCGATCGCATCTTTTTTAATGGTAGCCAATACCTGCCCGGCTCCTACTCTTGAGCCTTCTTTCACCAAAACGCTTACGATACGTCCTGAAATTTCAGAAGACTGATTAGATTCCTGCTTCGGAATGAAAGTTCCGTTCGCCGTATAATCGGTGTCGATATTTTCTCTTGAAACCGTAATCACGTTTACGTTGATTTTGTCAACCTGTTTTGCTACTTCTTTTACTTCGGTTTCCTGCTTCTTTTTGTTATCGGCAATTTTCCATGCTGCCAAACCAACAAGTACAGCCGCTACGATGATATATATTAAAGTTTTTTTCATGTTCCTATGGGTTTTGTAAAGTATTGAGTTCTCCTTTAGCTTTTATTAATTTAATTTCAGCCTGCTTGTAATCTAATAATGCTGTTGTATAATTCTGTTTTGCATCCGTCAAAGCATTTTCAGAATCTAAAACTTCTGTAAGCGTCGCTAAACCGTACTGATAATTAGACTGAGTATCTTTCTGTACTTTTTCAGCAAGCGTTACGTTGTTCTTCATGCTTTCAATATTAATTAATGAATTTTCAATATTGGTCACCGCATTTTTATATTCAAGGCTAAGCTGAAGTTCTGTATTCTGAATATCCTGATCTAAATCCTGAATATCGATTTCCGCCTGAGCAATTTTAGATTTTGTAGAACCTCCGGTAAAAATCGGAATGTTTATATTCAAACCAATTGCTGAATAATCACTCCAAAGAACTCCGTTATTCAGGCCATTGGTAAGCGGGAATTTTTTACCCATCCCGGCCCAACCGTAGTTTGCCTGCAAAGCTACTGTAGGATATAAATATGCTTCTGTCGCTTTTTTATTAAATACCAAAAGTTCTCTGTTTTTTTGTAAAACTTTAAGCTCAGAACGGCCTTCAAGATTTACGGCGTCAGCTAAAAGCTGAGGCTGAGGTTCAATTGCTTTTTCCTCTAATTCAATTTGGGTATCAATTGGAATTCCCATATAGAATTTCAAAGAATTTTTTGAAAGCTCTACTGCATTCACCAATTGCTGTCTGCTTGAACTGATATTTGTTAACTGAACATTCGTACGGTCAAGATCAATTCCTTTTGCCAGACCATTATCTACCAGACTTTTAATGACGTTTCTTACCTTTTCGGTATTTGCGTAGCTTACATTTAAAGTTTTAAGATTCTCTTCCTGTACAAAAACCTGATAATATGCTGTTGCAACGTTTTCAATAATCTGTTCGTTAGTCAGCTGAGCGTTTAAAACATAAAATTCTCTGGTAGATTTTGCCGCCTTAAGCCCGGTAAATACTCTTTGGTCAAAAATAGTCTGATTTAAAGTCACTACAGCCTGTGATTGCCAAGCCTGCCCTAACTGAGCACGGATTCTTTCGCCTCCGAATTCAAGTAATGACTCCTGAATAACCGGATTGTAAGTAACTCCTGCACTTGCACCGATCTGTGGTAAAGCTCCTGATCTTGCTTCATCGATTTTGTATTCCGCTTTTTTAATCTGTAAAGCCGCTTTTTTTGCTTCAGCTTTATTTTGCAACGCCTGTTTAATGGCTTCCTGCAGAGAGATCTGCTGTTGTGCATAAGCTGATGAAGAGGCCAACATCATAAATGCTGCAGCTACACCAATCTTGAGCTTTTTAGCAGTTATACGTTTTCTGTTCATAATTTTATACTTCGTTTATTTTTTTGTTTTCTTTGTTTATATCTTTTATTCCTAAGGACGATTCAATTTTTAAATTACTTTAAGATTTATTAATTATTTCTTAAAAAGCATATTTAAAATAATATCTTTTCTCTCGGCAATCAGTTTATCAAACTCTTCATCATTAATGTTCATATTCTCCATGAATAAAGGTCTGATAGCACTAGGAAACACCAATAAAGCGATCATATTCAGTACAAAATGTACCGGTTTCATTTTTTCGATATTACCTAATTCCATTTCTTCCTCGATATCTCTGTAGAGCTTTTGTAAGTCATCTTCTTCAATATCTTTTTTCTGACAATTTCCTTTATTGATTTGTGAAACGATATACGTTTCCAGATAGGGATACTGAAGACTTGTCGCTAAGCTTTCTTCAATAAACTGTGCAATTTTTTGTTTGAAAGGCAGATCTGAATTCATAATCACCTCAGATTTTTCTCTTTCTACTTTCTGCGCTTCTTCAAAAACAATCTGAACAAGATTATCTCTTGATCTGAAATAGTAATTGATAAGCGTTCTGTTGACACCCGCCTCATCAGCAATTTCCTGCGTTGTAGCATCAAATTTACCTTTCACGAAGAACAGATTCTTCGTGGTTTCCTTGATTAATTCCTGGGTCTGGTCTTTTTTTGCTTGATTTGACATTTTTGTTAAACAAATTTGTGCAAATATAAACCAATCAATTGTTTTGACAAAATTGTTAAACAAAATAATTAATGTGATTTTCGTCATATATTTCATGGTTAATATAAAAAGGTCGGGCGGAAACATAGTTTCCGCCCGACCTTTTTATATTTATGAATAAATTTACAATAATCTTATTTTATCCTCCAAAATATCGATAATCTTATCTTTGTAAAGCCCACCAATTGCTTTCTTAAAATTCTTTTTACTCATTTGAAGCTCATCTTTCACTTCTTCAGGAGAAGATTTATCTGAAAGATGCAGTAAACCGAAGTTTTCTTCTAGTTTATTAAGAATTTTCTGCTTAAATTCATCAATATTTTCAAAACCTTGAGGCTGAAGAGAAACATCTATTTTACCATCTTCACGAATTTCTTTGATATAACCTTCTTCTTCAGACAACGGATACAGTTTTTTGTAAACATCTGAAGAATAAATCAGACCGATATATTTTTTATTGATCACCACATTCCAGCCTAATTCACTTTCATTCATCATTAATAAATCTACTTTATCTCCTTTTTGGAAAGGCAGGTTTTCATATTGTGGATTTCTTTTAAACTTGGTAGTTCCGGTAATCAATTCTAAATTTTCATCTACATAAAGATACACCAGATATCTTTTTCCTTCGATAATTTTAGATTTTTGCCGTTTGTAAGGAATAAATAAATCTTTGATGATTCCCCAATCCATAAAAGCCCCGCTCGGAAGACTTTGTACACAATTCATCACCGCAAATTCCCCTACTTCAGCGAGCGGAATTTCGGTTGTCGCCTTCAGCTTGTTATCATCCTGATAAACGAAAACTTCAACTTCTTCGCCTACTTCTTTTTCATCCTGAACGAAAACTTTAGACAAAAAGGCTTTTTCGCCGGTTTCGTCTGTAAGAATCCATCCTGAATTATTTTTTTCTGAAATTTTTAAAGTCTGGGTTTTTCCGAGTTGCATCAATGATAAATTTAGTATGCAAAGGTATGAAAATAAGTTGGAGAGTTTTAGGGGATTTTGAGTTGGAACGTTTTAGAGTTGAAGAGTTTGAGTTTTCTGAATCGATTTAAAATTAATTATTTATAATTTTTCAAATCTTGGATGAGTTTTTGAGACTCTCTCAGATAATCGGTTTTTTCTTCATCATTAAATGTTCCGACCGTTTTTATGAGCTTATCTTGTTGATAATAATATCTCAATTCAGATAACAACTGAGGTTTTTCCAGATAACCATTTTCATCAACAGTCTGAAGTTTTTTTGAATAAACAAAAATTAATTTACCATTTTCTGAGTAGAAATATTCCGTAATGATTTTCCATGCAGATAAGCCCATAAAGTGTTCCATTTTTCTGAGTTTTCCGTCTTTATAGAAGCCTTTCAATTCAATTCCGTTATCTGTTACCTCAGATTTATCCATAAAATAAGAATAAGGAACTGTTTTAATTTTAAAATCTTTTATCTGATTAATACTTTGAACGGTCTTTTTTACAAACTCAATATTTTGACTCAACATTAATCCTGAAAAAACAATCATTAAAAATGGAATTAATTTTCTCATGAAATTAATTTTTAGATATAAAATCCAATAAATCTTTTCTGCTGCTTTCAAAATCCAATGCATCTCCTACTACAAAATATTTTTGCTTATCAACACATTTTGAAAACAACGATTTTGCCAGAGCGATTTTATTCTTATCAAAGCTTAAATCCTTTACCAGGACAGCAATCTGCTCCGAAGTAAACATCGCATGACGACCTTGCTGATTGATGAAAGCAATTTTCTTATCATCAAACCATGCATCTTTTTTCATCGCAGACATAAACTGTTGGAAAGTAAGATGATCCATTACATTCGGATAATTAACATTACCGTTATTTCCTGAATTTCCGTAAGGATTATTCCACAAATCATTCCAATTGTTGAAGCCGTAATATCCATTCTGAAGCGGATAAGAATCCAAAAGATATAATCCTTCATCGGTAAAAAAGTCCAGAACCATTCTGCTGTTATTTCTCACATTTAAAGTCGTTCTGTAAATTAAATACCCGTTGTCATAAATTGAAATCGGAATTCTTCCCGACGGAAGATCGAAAAATCTGTATCTTCCCGAATTGTTTGCAATCATCTGATCTGCCAATTCTACACTGAAATATCCCTGTTCCGGAATTCTCAGAAAAACTTCTGCATATCCATAATTCTGATTCCACTGATAGTTTGGATTCGTCGGTCTTCTGTTTTGATTTTTCTGATTATTTGGGTTTCTAAATCCTGAGTTTCCGGAATTGTTATTTCGTGAACTTTCTCTTTGAACTGTAGAAGATTCCATCTCTCTTTTTGAAGCTTCATTTTTCAAAAGCTCTCCTGCCTTTCCCGCTTCCTGCGCAAAAAATAGTAGACCGGATAAGATCGCACAGACTGTAAATATTTTTTTCATAATGATTTCACTTTATAATGAATTCGCGCTCTATTTTCATGCCAAAAATCGAGAATTTCAATTAAAATGAAATTTAAAATTGATCGGCTTAACCTTGTCATAAATATTGAATCCAAGGGAAATTTAGATAAAAAAAGAGAAACCAAAAGTCAGTTTCTTATTTTTTCAATTTCGGATTTCATTTTCAGCTCCCAATTTTTTCCGTTTCTTTTTATTAAATAAGGTTTTACAGTTTCTTGGTATTTTTTTTGAGCTTTGAGATCCATAAAATCTACTATACATCCTGTATTAAAATAAGTCACACCATACTTTTTATAAATATCGTCAATTTTCTTTTCTATTTCTTCATCATAGTCAGAAACAGCCAGTCCTCCTGCAAACTTATAGGTAACCCTATCATTTTCAATATCTTTTTTAGCTTGTTTAATATATTCCATTTCACGAAGTGTAAGTTCTTTTTTCTTCTTTATATATTCTGAACTTCCTTCAAAAGCAAGAAATGCTAAAAACAGACAATTAAGTATAAAAAAAATATGTAGAAAATTATTTTGTTTGTTTTTTACTGATGCAATTAGATAAGCTAATAATCCGATGATTAGTAAAATAATTAAGATATATTCTGTTTCATAATCTGTAAAATGATTTATAAAATCAAAAGGCATTGGGAAATTAATGCCATAAAATATCGCAACATTTGCAACAAGTATTAAGATTATTAAAATAATATTTAGATATAATATTTTTTTCAAAATTTGTCTTTTTATGGTTCCACAAATTTATTCTTTAACTAATTTATAAACAATCTTTTGACCAACAAAAAAGACTGCCATCAAATTGAGGCAGTCTTAGATTTTAAATATTTAAATGATTAAATCTTTAATCAAGTCTTACATATGTATCGCTCTTTTTCCTGTGGCATCCAAAGCAGCTTCTTTTACAGCTTCTGCATACGTCGGATGAGCGTGAGAACTTCTTGCAATATCTTCTGCACTTGCACGGAATTCCATTGCCATCACACCTTCAGCAACCAAATCTGCAGCTCTCGCCCCAATCATGTGGAAACCAAGAACCTCATCCGTTTTTTCGTCAGCGATAATTTTTACCAGACCATCAACGTCACCACTTGCACGGCTTCTTCCTAAAGCTCTCATCGGGAAAGTTCCGATTTTGTAAGCTACACCTTCTTCTTTCAATTGCTCTTCAGTTTTACCAACTCCGGCAACTTCCGGCCAAGTATAAACAACACCCGGAATTAGGTTATAATTGATGTGAGGTTTTTGTCCAGCCAAAGTTTCAGCAACGAAAACCCCTTCTTCTTCAGCTTTGTGAGCTAACATTGCTCCTTTGATTACATCTCCGATTGCATAAATATTGGCAATGTTTGTCTGTAAATGATCATTGGTTTTAATTCTTCCTCTTTCATCCAATTCAACACCAGCTTTTTCAAGAGCAAGACCGTCTGTGTAAGGTCTTCTTCCTACAGAAACCAAACAATAATCCCCTTCAACAGTAACTTCTTCTCCTTTTTTATCTTTAGCAGTAATTTTCACAGAATCTCCGTTTCTTTCAACCGCTGAAACCGCTGTAGAAAGCATAAACTTCATCCCTTGTTTTTTAAGAACTTTAGTCAATTCTTTGCTTAAAGCTCCATCCATTGTAGGGATAATTTTATCCATAAATTCAACCACTGTTACCTGAGCTCCAAGTCTTAAATAAACTGAACCTAATTCAAGACCGATAACTCCTCCACCGATGACAACCAAATGTTTAGGAATTTCTTTTAAATTCAAAGCTTCAGTAGAAGTGATCACTCTTTCTTTATCTAAAGTGATAAAAGGTAAAGATGATGGTTTAGAACCTGTTGCGATGATCGTATATTTAGATTCGATGGTTTCAGAAGAACCGTCGTTTTTAGTCACTTTAATTTGAGTTGCAGATTCGAAGCTTCCAAGACCTTCAAAAACAGTGATTTTGTTTTTATCCATCAGAAAATTGATTCCTTTTGTAGTCTGCTCTACCACTTCGTTTTTTCTCGCAATCATTCTTGCGATGTCTGCCTTTGGCTCGTTGATGATAATTCCGTGGTTTTCGAAATTATGTTTTGCATTTTCGAAATGCTCAGAACTGTCTAAAAGTGCTTTTGAAGGAATACATCCAACGTTAAGACAAGTTCCGCCCAACGTAGAATATTTTTCAATAATTGCTGTTTTGAAACCCAACTGTGCAGCGCGGATAGCCGCTACATAACCTCCAGGACCGGAACCGATTACGGTAACATCAAATTGACTCATTTTATATTTTAATTTATTTATTATCTAAAGATTAGTTCTCACAAATTTACTGATTAATTACCACGCACCCAAGTGAGTTTTGTCAAGTTTTTTTAAGAGGGAAGAGGGAAGCTGGATGATAGAAGTTAAATATCCAATGGCTCAATTTCTTCTCCCGTATTTCTATCAACAGATTTTATTTCAACAGTTTTTTGGATATTTAAATTTCCTTTTACCTTAATCAAAAGCATTTCTCTAAGTCTTTCTTTATCATTAAGCCATATTGTATCGCTGTTATATTTAGTAATTTTTATTTTTGAATTATAATTCATAAAAGTAAAAATTGAATCATCAGCAACGCCCCATCTGTAAATAGATTGATCGTATGGATAATCATTCCATATCCATCTTTTATTTTTAGTTTTGCTAAATGATAATTTTTGAAGTTTATTTTTCTTCATAAATTTGAAAGTAAAACCATAATCTTCAGCTCTCTCTCTAGGCCATTCATAATTCCAGTAGCCAATACTATCCTCATAGAGAATAGTGTCTGTAATTCTTTCTTTTGGACTTTTACATCCTATTAAAAGAAGAAAACCGAAAATTATTAGTAAAAGTTTTGTATTCATTTATAAAAGATAAATCATAATTTTTCCTAAACTAAAATTCTAAATATGAAAATTCAATTTTCCTTTACTAAAAACTTCTCTATTTCCAAAAAAATTTCCGCCACAAATATACCATGGAAGGTTTTCTAAATATTCTATTGAATTTTCAGGTTTCATTTCTGCAACCTCTTTTTTAGCGATAATTCCTTTAAACCATCTGCTTAATTCCGGAGATATTTCAGATTCAAAAGAATATTTGAGCCAAATTCTCTGGCAAAGTTTACATTGAATAATATTTACTTCAGCATTTCTACCTTCTGTAAAATCGGTTCCTACAATTGAAGTTCTGTATTCGGATTCAATTAAATCATGTTTTTCGCAAGCACAACCTAATTTTGGAAGTTTTTTCATGAATGAAATAATAATTTTTGAAATTTTTTGAAGTTCAAATTTAAGAAAATTAAAGATGATTACTTTCTCATCAGATCCAGTAAAATCCTTTCATACCTGTCTAAAATAATCTCCTTTGAAAATCTGGATTTGATTGAATTTTTTATTGCTTCTGAATCATAACCCCGATGCAAAAGCGTCATGATTTTTTGTGAGAAATCTTCATGATTTTCTATGTCGGCAATTTCACCGTTTATATTATGCTGAATAATTTCATTAATCCCTCCCGGACAATTATTGGCTAAAGAATAGGTTCCGCATGCGCCAGCTTCCAAAAGAACATTCGGAAAGCCTTCATAGCGTGAGGAAAGAATAAAAAGATCTGCGAATTTCAAAAACTGATACGGGTTCTCGTGTCTTCCATGAAAGATTACATTTTTTAATCCTAAAAAATCTTTCATCTGATGAAGAATCTCACGGTCTTTGCCATCTCCTAAAATATGCAGGATGATTTTTTCGTTTTTCAACCTCGAAAAAACTTTCAAAAGATTATCAAAGCCCTTTCTGGCCGATAAGTTACCTATTGCAACTACATTTTTATAGTTCAGTTTAAAACATTCAGGTTTTTGTGAAATTCTAAGTTTATCTTCAATAAAATCAAAATCTACGGGGTTGTTGATTTTAACAATCTTGTCCTGTTTAATATTAAAATTATCAATCAGATCTTTTTTCATATCATCACTTTGTGCAATGATCTGCTGGTAATTATTGTAAAAACTATAGAAAAATTTAATTTCTTTTCTCGTCACATGTTTAGAAACCACATTGGTTTCTCTGGCAATAAATTTAGTACGTGGAAAAAGCTTGATGAATAAAGATAAATAAGCATTCACTTCTCCAAAACCCGAAAAAACAATATCGGGCTTTCTTCTGTAAATTTCTTTGAGAATTGGTTTTAAAGAATGTCGGATTCTTTCGGTATCAATGTTTATGATTTCAACATCATTTTTAAGAAAACCGAGGTATCCTCCCTGTTTGCGAAGAAGCAAAATCTTTGGCTCAAAACGATCTCTTGAGAGATGATTTGCTATGGTGGTAACGATTCTTTCTGCACCTCCGGTTTCAAGATCCGGCAGAATAAATATGACCGAAATTTTCTTATTCATCCTGAAAAATTTGTAATGATAAATTTAATCATTTTAAAACAACTCAGGAAAATCTTGAGAGTGGTTGTTTATGATATGGTTTACTAAAAATCTGTTCGCTTTCTGATCAAAAAATATGTACCAAGAGGTATTATTTGCTTTGTATTTTATAAACTTTTTGCCGAATTTTTTGAAATTTTCGGGAGCGTTATAACCATTTACGTGAAAATCATAATTCATTACATAAAAAAACAATTTCTTCTACATACAATTTAGCATCGCTTTTAAAGCCGAAATAATTTTTTGAATATAAAATATCGACTAAGTTTACAAGAAACAATTCAACCTCATTAGAAAACTATTTCTCTTTCCAAGGCAATAAATCAATATGTGTATAAACTTTTTTCATAAGCTCTTCACCTGTCATTCCTCTCGCAAACCTTTCATCAAAATCATCTTTTACAGCATACTCAGCCTGAGATTCTGCAACTTTATCAACAGCAGTTTTTTTATTCTTGATTTCAAGTAATTCTGCAATATCTTCAAGCTCACCCATGTCTTTGATCCACTGAATAAGCTCTTTTTTCGCTTCATGAATTGGGTTTTCCATTCTGAGCTGATTTAAAATTAATTGGCAACATCGCTGATAAATTTAATTCTCAGCATTCTAACTTCTTCATCAGACAATTCATCACCGAATTCATCCAGCAAAACTTTCATACTGTCGCTTTCAGACTCGTTCATGAATTCCATGAAACCATCTACAATATCTTCATCAAAATTATCTTCAATGTAATAGTCGATATTCAACTTCGTTCCCTGATAAACGATTCTCTCCATTTCTTTCAGAAGATCATCCATCGAAAGGTTTTTCGCTTTTGCAATATCTTCAAGATCAATCTTTTTATCGGTGCTCTGAATGATAAAAACTTTATGGCTTGATTTATTGGCAACCTGCTTCAAAACCATGTCCTGAGTTCGCTCTATATTGTTGTCTTCAACATATTGGGCAATAAAGTCAGCAAATTCTTTACCATATTTCTTAGCTTTTCCTTCTCCAACCCCATATATTTTAGCAATTTCTTCAACCGTGATGGGATATTGAACTGTCATATCCTCCAAACTCGGGTCCATAAAAACGGTATAAGGCGGAATTCCGTGCTTTTTAGCCACCTTTTTTCTGAGTTCTTTAAGTAAAGCAAATAAATTCTGATCTAAGCCTCCACCTGACTGCATTTGCACCTGATCACTTTCAGCTTTGGTTTGTGAAAGGTCAAATTCACGATCTTCAGCAATCTGAAAAGGTTCTTTAAAGTCTCCGCTTAAAACCTTTCTTCCTTTTTCTGCAATTTTTAAAACTCCATAGGTCTCAATATCTTTTTGCAGAAAATTCTGAACGGTAGCCTGCCTTAAAATAGACTTCCAATAATTGTCTTTTTCAGATTTACCGAAACCAAAATGAGGATTCTGTTCTAATTTATATGACTTTGTAACCGCAGTTTCTTTACCTGTAATCACAGAAATTAAATCTTTAGATTTAAACTTTTCCTGTGTATCTTCTATAAGCTCAAGCACCTTTCGGAGATCTTCTGTTGAATCTTTCAGCTTTGGCGGATTCGATGAGTTGTCACACATTTTCGCACCTTCGCCATTTACAGGATCAAAGCTTTCACCAAAATAATATAAAATATATTGTCTTCTACTCATTGAAGTTTCGGCATAGCCAACAACTTCGTTTAAAAGCTGTAAACCAATTTCTCTTTCGGAAACAGGTTTTTGGGCCAGAAATTTCTCAAGTTTTTCAATATCTTTAGGATCGTAGAAAGCGAGGCAATATCCTTCTCCTCCATCACGACCTGCACGACCGGTTTCCTGATAATAGCTTTCAAGAGATTTAGGAAAATCGTAGTGAATGACAAAACGTACATCCGGTTTATCAATTCCCATCCCGAAGGCGATTGTAGCCACAATGACGTCTGCTTCTTCCATCAGAAATTTATCCTGATTGGCAACTCTTACTTTTTGATCTAAACCAGCATGATAAGGGAGCGCATTGATTCCGTTTACCTGAAGAAGCTGTGCAAATTCTTCTACTTTTCTTCGGCTTAAACAGTAAACAATACCCGATTTTCCTTTATTTTTATTAATGAATTTTACGATTTCCTTATCAATATTTACTTTTGGTCTTACTTCGTAAAACAAATTGGCTCTGTTGAAACTTTCTTTAAAAACCAAAGCATTGGTCATCCCTAAAGTTTTCTGAATATCATCCTGTACTTTCGGGGTTGCAGTTGCCGTTAAAGCAATTACGGGAACATCCGCAATTTTATCGATAATCTGTTTTAAATTTCTGTATTCAGGTCGGAAATCGTGTCCCCATTCTGAAATACAATGCGCTTCATCAATCGCAAAGAACGAAATTTTCACATCTTTGAAAAATTCCAAATAATCTTCTTTAATTAATGATTCGGGAGCTACATACAGCAGTTTGGTTCTTCCGCTTTTTATATCATCAAAAACCTGTTTGGTCTGAGTTTTGTTTAGAGATGAATTAAGAACATGGGCAACCCCACTTTCTGAAGATAATCCGTTGACTGCATCTACCTGATTTTTCATCAGCGCAATCAGTGGTGAAACGACAATCGCAGTACCCTCTGAAATGAGAGCCGGAAGCTGGTAACACAGTGATTTACCGCCGCCTGTAGGCATTAGAACGAAAATATCTTTTCCATTTAAGAGATTTTTGATGATCTCTTCCTGCTGTCCTTTGAAAGTAGAAAACCCAAAGTATTTTTTTAATTCGCCCGATAAATTGGCATTTTTTGCGCTCATCTAATTTTGTATTGCTAAATTTGCATCTAATCCAAAGTTATAAAAATTTTACTTAAAATAAAAACTGTAGTTTTTTTTAATCCTTCAATTTATAATGAATACAAATTGAAATCTTTGGTGATCTGTATATTAATTTCAACATAAAAATGGAAAGAGACACAATTATCTCAATTGCAAAAAACACATTGACCATAGAAATTTCTGAACTTGAAAAACTGAAAGAAAGAATCGGCGACGAATTTGTAAAAGCAGTAGAAATCATTCACTCTACCAAAGGAAAATTGATTGTTGTGGGAATTGGTAAATCTGCACACGTAGGAAATAAAATTGTTGCTACTTTGAATTCTACAGGAACACCATCACAGTTTTTGCACGCATCTGAAGCCATTCACGGCGATTTGGGTGTAATTCAGAAACAGGATGTTGTTTTATGCATTTCCAACTCGGGAAATTCTCCTGAGATTGTTAATCTGGTTCCTTATTTAAAAGATTATTCTTCTGCCCTTATCGGAATGACCGGGAACAGAAAAAGTAAATTGGCTGAGTTTTCGGATGTTATTCTGGATACTCATGTTGATATGGAAGCCTGCCCGATAAAATTGGCGCCTACAAGCTCTACCACTTTACAAATGGCCCTTGGTGATGCATTGGGAATTGCTTTAATGGAAATGAATGAGTTTAAAGCGAATGATTTTGCAAAATTTCATCCAGGAGGAAGTTTAGGTAAAAACCTGATCTCTAAAGTGGATGACTTTCTTTCTTCCCAAAAACCTGAAGTTACAGAAAATGACACCGTAAAAGATGTTATTATATCTATCAGCAGCTCGAGACACGGAATTACGGTTGTTACCAATGAAAATAACATCATCGGAGTAATAACAGACGGAGATTTAAGAAGAATGCTGATGAAAGGCGAAGATATTTCAAAAGTTCTGGCTAAAGATATTATGTCTGCAAATCCGAAAACTATTGAGAGAACTGCATTGGCGAAAGAGGCCATGAAAATTTTAAAAGAAAATAACATCGGACAACTTGTTGTCACCGAAAACGGAAAATATTTCGGAATTATTGATCTGCATAAACTGCTGGATGAGGGAATTAATTAAGTTGAGGTTGAGGATAAGTCTAATTTATAAATAAGATTTGAAATTTTATCCTTCTTCTGTCATGAACAAACTTTTTCCTAAATTTGAAACTTAAAAAAATTATCTGTGAGCGAAGATAAAGACATGTCTTTTTGGGGACATATTGGCGAATTGAGAGGTCATCTGATCCGCTCTATTATAGCAATCGTAATTGCTGCGATTGTAGTGGGCTTCAATATCAACTGGATTATGGATCATATTTTCTTTGGTCCGACCCGAAATGATTTTCCGACCTTCAGACTGGTGAATGATTTCTCGAGATGGCTTTTAGGTGAAGACAGTATTACTTTACCTGATGAATTTCCGGTACGTGTACAGAGATTATATCAACAGTTTAACGTGATGATGGCAGTTTCTATTTTTGGTGGTATTGTTGCTGCTTTCCCTTATATTGTATGGGAATTGTGGCGGTTTATAAGTCCGGCGCTGCATCCCAATGAAAGGAAAAATTCAATTTTCATCATCAATTCTGTTTGGATTTTATTCATGACCGGAGTTTTATGCGGATATTTCCTGATTTTACCCTTTGCTGTCAATTTTGGAGTAATTTTTAAAATCTCAGATATTATTATTCCATTATATGATTTAAGTGATTATACGACTTTGTTTTTACAAGTGGTTTTAGGAATGGGTGTTGTGTTTTTATTTCCGGTTTTGATCTATTTCTTAACAAATATCGGAATTTTGAATCCGAAATTCATGAAGACTTACAGAAGACATGCTATTGTTTTAATAATGGTAGTTGCAGCGATCATCACTCCTGCAGACGTTCTGAGTATGTTGATGGCAGCATTTCCGTTATTATTGCTGTATGAATTTAGTATCGTAATGTGTTCTTATACTTATAAAAAAGTTCAGAAAAGAGAAGCAGCTTTGCAGAAAGTTACACATTAATCTTTCTACTTCATAAAATTATAGGGCGTAAAAATCTAAGATTTTTACGCCCTATAATTTAAAATCGACAGTAAAACTCAATCATTCTTAATAATATTCTTTAATTTTGGCATTGGTCAAATTTCATCTTATCAAAATGAAAAAAATTTCATATTCTCTTTTATTGGTTTCAAGCCTTACTTTCGGACAATTTTTTGAGCAAAGTAAAACGTTCACTAAAGCGGATACTTTAAAAGGCTCCAATACAGAATTCCGTAACTTCTGGGATGTAAAAAAATATGATCTGTCTGTAGAGCCTGACTTTGAACAAAGAAGTCTCACCGGAAATAATACAATAAGCTTTGAAATTATAAAAGATGTATCAAACCCTGTTTTTCAGATTGATTTGCAGCAACCAATGAAAGTGGATGTAGTACAGTCTAGCTTTCCTAGTCCTAAACCATTTAAAAGAGAAGGCGCTTTTATTTTCATTAGTTCTCAGAAAAACTTTAAAAAGGGAGAAAAACATACCATAAATATTGGTTATTCAGGAAAGCCCATCATTGCTAAAAATGCACCTTGGGACGGAGGATGGATTTTTAAAACCGATAAAAAAGGAAATCCCTGGATGAGTGTTGCCGACGAAGGGATCGGAGCATCAGTCTGGCTTCCTACAAAAGATATCTGGAGCGATGAACCTGATTTTGGAATTGTGATGAAAATTATTACTCCGAAAAATTTAGTTGGAATCGGAAACGGAAGGCTAATTAATCAGAAGACAGAAAATAATAAGAATATTTTCATTTGGGAAGTTAAAAACCCTATTAATGCTTATTCAATCATTCCGAGTATAGGAAAATATGTAAATTTTAAAGATTCGTATGAAGGTGAAAAAGGAAAATTAGATCTGGACTACTGGGTTTTAGACTATAATTTAGATAAAGCAAAAAAGCAGTTCGAGCAGGTAAAACCGATGCTTAAGTCTTTTGAATATTGGTTTGGCCCTTATCCTTTTTATGAAGACTCTTATAAGTTGGTTGAATCGCCGCATTTGGGAATGGAACACCAAAGCAATATTGCTTACGGAAATGGTTACCAAAACGGATATTTAGGGAGAGATTTATCCGAAACCGGAGTTGGTTTAAAATGGGATTTCATCATCATCCACGAAAGCGGGCACGAATGGTTTGCTAATAATATTACAGCAAAAGATCAGGCTGACATGTGGATTCATGAGGCTTTTACCAATTATTCTGAAGTTCTCTTTACCGAAAATTATCTCGATAAAAAATCTGCTGACATTTATGCACAGGGAATTCAGAATAATATATTGAATGATATTCCGATTATCGGAAAATACGGAGTAAGAAATGAAGGAAGTGGCGATATGTACGCAAAAGGCGCAAGTATGGTTCACACAATTCGACAAGTCATCAATGATGATGCAAAATTCAGACAGATTTTGAGAGGTTTGAATAAAGATTTTTATCATCAGACCGTTACTACCGAACAAGTGGAGAAATACATTTCCGAGAAGGCAGGATTTGATTTTACAACTGTTTTCAATCAATATTTAAGAACGGTTGATGTTCCTGTTTTGGAATATTCTCAAAATGGAAATGAACTGAAATACCGTTATACCAATACTGTGAAAAATTTAAATCTTCCGATAATATTTGGGAGTCAAACGATTTCTCCTAATGAATCTTGGCAGACGTTGAAACTTAGCAACTCAAATCCGGTACAGTTTAGTAAGAACTATTATATCAGATATAAAAAAGTTTAAATTAATTAAAAGCAGAACCAATTTTTGGTTTTGCTTTTTTTTAACTAAAAATTAGTAATTAATTATATTTTTACCTGTAACAAATTCAATTTAAAATCAACTACTTATCTATAAATTAAACCTAATGAAAAAAATAGCATTAAGCCTAGGAATTTTGGCAGTAGCTTTAGTTCAGGCTCAATCGATTAAAACCAATATCGATTTGGTTAATGTAAAAGACGATAAAGTGGCCGTAACCATGGAATTTCCGAAAATGAAATCGAATGATGTGAAATTCCACTTTCCAAAAACCGTTCCCGGAACGTATTCTGTGGATGACTACGGAAGATTTGTAGAAGGAATAAAGTTTTTAGATAATAAAGGAAAAGAGCTCGCCTTTACCAAAGTAAACGACAATACGTATTCATTAAAAAATGCGAAGGCTTTAACTAAAATTACTTATTTCGTTAATGACAGTTTTGATGAAGAAAACGAAACCGATAAGCATAAAGCCGTATTTTCTCCTTCAGGAACAGATATTGAACAAGGAAAAGTATATTTAATCAATACTCACGGTTTTGTAGGGTACATCGATAACATGCAGGATGTTCCGTATCAGTTGATCATTCAGAAGCCTAATGATTTTTATGGTACGACGGCTTTGGTAGACCAGGATAAATCTGAAGCAACAGATACTTTCACCTTAGCTAACTATGCAAAACTGACAGATTCTCCGCTAATGTATTCAAAACCCGATTATATTACTTTCAATGCAGGCGGAATGGATCTTGTTTTAGGCGTTTATTCTCCTACGGGAAAATATAAAGCAGCCGATTTTAAAGATAATTTAGAAAAAATGGTGGTTGCTCAGAAGAAATTTTTGGGAGATATGAACACCAACAAGAAATATGCGATCATGCTTTATCTTGCAGGAGCTCAAGGTCCGCAGATAAAAGGCTTCGGAGCGCTGGAGCACCACGAATCTACAAGTGTGGTTCTTCATGAAATGATGCCGAAAGAAGCGATTGACGAATCGATCGTTGATGTGGTTTCTCACGAGTTTTTCCACACGGTAAATCCTTTGAAAACCCACTCTGAAGAGATTCACTATTTCGATTACGCAGACCCGAAAATGTCTCAGCATCTTTGGATGTATGAAGGCGGAACAGAATATTTTGCCAACTTATTCCAGATTCAGGAGGGTTTAATTACGAAAGAGCAATTTTTACAGAGAATCGCTGATAAGATTAAAAATTCTAAGAATTATGATGACACGATGCCTTTTACGGTCATGAGTAAAAATATTCTTCAGGATCAATATAAAGATCAATACAGAAATGTTTACGAAAAAGGTACACTTCTTACCATGTGTCTCGATATTGAGCTGAGAAAACTATCAAACGGAGAGATGGGTTACCGTGATATGATCAGAAAACTGTCTCAAAGATTCGGTGAAAACAAACCTTTTAAAGATGATAAACTGATTGATGAATTGGTAACGATTACAGGTTACCCGCAAGTGAAAGATTTTTATAACAAATACATTGCAGGAAGCCAGCCAACTCCTTACGCAGAATATTTAAGTCAGGTTGGTGTTGAGATCAACAAACAGGAGACGCCACCAATTCTTTGGTTTATCAAGAGTCCGGAGCAGACCGGTTTTGATGAGATAAATAATGCTTTTGCTTTTGATGATCATTCTGCACTTTCTACATTTGCCAAAAATCTGGGAATGAAGATCACCGATCAGGTAGTAGCAATGGACGGAAAAACGATCAACATCCAAAATGCGCAGGAATTTATCGGATATGCACAATCCATTAAAGAAGGACAGAATGTTACCGTTACCGTACTCCGCAAAAACGGAGATAAAATGGACAAGATTGATCTGAAAGGTAAAGCGGCACCTGAAAGAATGACTGTTGAAACCCTTGTATTTAAAGCCAACCCAACTTCTGCAGAACAAAAACTACAGGATCAGTGGTTAACTGGTAAGAAATAAAATATTTTATTAAACAAAAAAACAAGCGGAGAAAATTTCTCCGCTTGTTTCGTTTATAAAATATTAAAATTGTTAATTATAAAGTTCCGGTTCTATAGGATTATTATTCTTTTTAAAACCTTCTTTTGCGCTCCTCTCCATTTCTCTGAAAACCTGGTTCGGGTCTGAAATTTCTCTTCCATCTGAAGTTTTTGTTTTAAAGACAATTCTGTTGGTGTCCGAATTTTTCGACATCATTTCGCGCATATTTTTTGTCGGATCATTTTTATAAGCTTTCCATACTTTTTTGAATTGGGATTTATTGATTTCTATTTCTTTTCCTCCCATTCCGTACAGCTGTATTCCTTGAGGAAGTTCAAGTTCCTTTGTTACGGTAGGCTGGATGCTTTTATTACCAACCAGAGTCAAAGAGTGCGAACCTGTTTTATCTTCAATTTTAACGATCAGACCAGGCAATCCGTAAAATTTGTATGGTCCGTCCTGAAACGGAATATCAGTTGAAAACCATGCCGTCCATTCTCTTCCGCCATATTTTGTAGTTGCTTTTTGGGCATTATACGCTCCTATTTTCTGTTTGTCGGGAAGAATTTTCCATTCCGGTTTTTTATCTTCTTCCACTTTATAACTGTCGGAAGAAATATTTGTAAACAGATAGGTTTTAAAATCAGGATACTCTTTTGTTACCTTATAATTTACCTGTCCAGGCTTATCTCTTCTGTTCATGCTGATATTATTCGGACTTAGTTTGAGCTGTTTCTCCAAATCAGCCCGGGAAGTAGAGTCTGCAATGAATTTTTGCTGACCATAATATTTTGATCCTGTTTTATCAATATCCAGAAGCATCACTTCACTAAGCACTTTGGATCTGTCAGTAGAATCTGGAATAAATTTGTAATCGTAGAAAAACCGGTTCTGAGCAAAAACACCAAAACCGATTATTAAGAACATTACCAAAGATATTTTTTTCATCTTATTTTATTCTGTTAAGTTCAATCCTATTATTATCTTTTTTTATACTCGCTTTCAGGCGTTCTTCCTGACTTTTCATCTGATTTCCTGTACCTTCTTTCATAATCATGGTCACTCCTCCCATCTGCATTTGCTTTAAACCTTTTGTAGGATCATTTTCATAATCTTTTACCAACTTGTCGTATTGTTTTAAATTGATTGCAATTTCTTTTGAATCAAAAACATCATTAGGAATAGAATCTATATTTTTAATGGCTTGCAATGTGAAAACATGAGATTTCGTCTGGTCTTCCAACTTTACGATAAGCCCTGGAAGTCCTCGGAATTTATATGGGCCATCCTGAATTGGAATATCGGCAGAAAACCATGCAATCCAGTGTCTTCCGGCAAAATCTGCTTCCGCCTTCTGTACATTCCATTCCCCTATTTTCTGTTTATCGGTGTCGATTTTCCAATTAATGGGTCTTTCATCTGAAACCCTGTATTTATCCATTAGAAGTCTGCTGTGCAGAAAAGTTTCGTATTTAGGATATTTTTTGGAGACAGAATATCTTACCGAGCCCCTTGAATTAGCTTTAATATTAATCATTCCGGTTGCAGCCAGTTGTTTCTCCAGATCAATTCTTGAAATAGAATCGGCATGATAAACCGTATAGCTGTAAAATTTGGATCCGGAAGGTGATGTATCGAGATTCATCATCTCTGTTTTCACTTCTGCTGTATTTGTTGAATCCGGAATAAATTTATATTCGTACGTGAAGCGTTTATTCTGTGCATGAGTTAAAATTCCGACGAGCAATAAACAGAAAATGGTTATCAGTTTTTTCATTTTGAAAATTTATTTAATTTAAATTCCGGTAAGCTTAATTAAAGTTATTTTTCTTTGTCTTAATATAAATTTCCCCAGCTTCTTTTCCTGAAACTTTTGTTTTATTGATGTTAATAGATTCGATATTCTTTGGGTCAATTTTACCTAATTCTTCACTGGTACTCGCATTCCCATTGATGAAATATTTGACATCTCCAACAGAATTAGCTTTAACAATATCTTTCACATTGGTCTGAAAAGTAGCACCATTAGATAAAATTCTGCTTTTTGGAGGAATCGGAGTTTCCGTATAACTTGATGTAGCAGAATAGCTAACTTTTGGTACATGCGCATCTACAGAAACGATCCAAGGATTTCCTTGTAATTCTCTTTGCTCTTTTCGGATTTCTTTAAGCTTTTTCTCGGCTTCAGCTCTTTCTTTATTTAATTTTTCAAGCTTTCTCTTTTCTTTTTTTGTAAGCTCTTTTTTAGAAAAATTACTCGTTCCGTTGTAGAAGCTATACCCATTTCCTGAATATTGCTTTGCTATTTTCTTCAATTCTTCTGAATCTGAAAAAACATCTTTACCATTCAGATAAAACTTATTGATTTTGCCATGTTTCTCTCTAAATTCAGGAGATGCAAAATTATCTTTCAAAGCTTTGATTTTCTCTTCACTCAGCTTAAAGTTCTCTTTAAATTCTTTAGAGTCAAATATTTTTTCCAGATCGATGTCTTCTCCATTTATATTGATCCTGTAGTTTTCTCCATCAGGAAAAACTCTTTTAAAGTTCATATCTTTTAAAACTACTTTAGGATCTTTATTTGCCAGAATTTTGTCTCTGCTGCTCATCAGTTCATCAAAATCAATTTTGAACTGCATATCTCTTTCAGCAATCTTATCCATTTCATTAGAAAGCTGATTCAACTCTTTTGCTTTTAATTCAAATTCATAGCTTTTCTCGCCTTTTTCTTTTGCTATTTTTTCTAACTCTGCAGCTTTCTCTTTCGATTTTTCGCTCAAAGTTTTTAGCTTTTCAGACTGAACTTTAAGTTTTTCATTCGCTTTTGAAATTTTTTCCTGCTGGAGTTGCAGAATCTGGGCGGCTTTATTTTTCGGAGAGATGGTATCTCTTTTCATTTCTGCAACCGCTTTATCAATCTCAATATTGGTTTCTTTTATTTCTTTGTTTTTGGCATTTACCATATAAGCGAAAGCAACAGTAAATAAAACCGGTAAGGCAAATATTCTTCGCGCATACCCATACTTTGTTTGGGGTTTTTGTAACATTTTGAGTCTTTTTTTAAGGTTTGAACTTAGAAACGGACTGGTTGCAGGCAACTGATTTCCGGAAAAGTGGCTTGCTAAAAGCATCTGCGCAAATGCTTTGGTGTCCGATTGTTTTACGGCTTTTTTATCAGCCAGATATTCATGTATTAAATTGATTTCTTTTTTAATGATATGAAAGAACGGATTGAACCAGAAAACGGAAGTAATAATTTCAATAAAAATTTTATCGAAAGAATGTTTCTGCTCAATATGAACCATTTCATGCTTTAAAATCTGCTTTCCTACTTCAGAATTGATGACAATGGAATTCTTCCAGAAAAGGTTTCTGAAATAGGAAAAAGGAGCTTCCGAAAGATTGGTCTGGTAAAAATTTACCCCTTCAAAACTTTCTTTCTTAAACTGGCTTTTGAGCTGCTGGATTCTGAAAATCCCATATAGAAATTTCCCTAAAAAATAGAGAGAAACCAATCCCAAAGCTGAAAAAATAATTCTAAAATAAATGTGGTCATTATCTAAGTTTTTTTGTTCGTTAAAACTTTGCATCTTACTGATAAGTAAATAAAGATTATTACTTACTTCTATCGTAAAATCTTCTATTTTAATAAGAGGCAGCAAGATCGAGATCAGCATGGCAGACAAAAGATAAAATCTGTTGTAATGATGAAAGGTCTTGTCTTTTAAAGACAACTGATAATACAAAAACATTACACCTGAACAGATAATTACTTTTCCGAAGTAAAAAATAAGAGCTTCCATATTAGTCTTTGTTTTTAAGTTCGTTTAACAGCATTTCAAGATCTTCAACCGTCATTTCGTTTTTTTCTACTAAAAAAGAAACGGCACTTTTATAAGAACCTTTGAAATAATTCTTCACCAGACTCTTCATTGTTTTCCCGGAATATTGCTCTTTCGTTACCAGAGGAAAATATTCATGCTGTCTTCCGTACACATGATAATCTACAAATTCTTTATCCTTAAGAACTTTCAGAATCGTAGAAACCGTATTGGTATGCGGTTTCGGTTCCGGATAAAGATCCAGAACATCTTTCAGGAAACCTTTTTCGAGTTTCCATAAAAACTGCATTACCTGTTCTTCTGCTTTTGTTAAGGTCTGTATGATCATAATGTATAATTTAAGTTTAGTCTGATAAAGTTAACAAAAATTCCTTATCACTAATAAATTAGTTATACAAATGTAGAATTATTTTTTATTCAAACAACTATTTTTTTAGTGATAAAAATTAAATTCAAACAAATTACTGTAAATCAATTATTTACGAAATATTAAAATATGTTAAATTTTTAATAGACATAAAATATGCTATAATTAATCGTTAGAAAAAAGCTTAAATTCAATATAAATTCTTAAAACTTGTTAATTTTTATTAAATAAAATTAAAATGAATATGTACAGAATGAGAAAATATATTTATTTTAGTGCTTTAAAAATTTCTAATGAAAAGATATACTCTACTTTCTGTTTTAATGCTGTTGATTTTTAATGTAACATCAGCGCAGACTTCTTCTGTTTTCGGATCGGTTACAGAAGCAAAAACAAAAATTGAAAACACCGTTCCTTTGGTATTGGAACATTTGAAAAAAATAAGCGATTCGCAGGGGGATGCAACAGTTTTAAGCAATGGTAAAGCAGCATTGAAAAAAGAATATGACGCAGTAGCTTTGGAATTTGATTTATATAGAGGAAATATGGCAAGCTGTATTGTAAACAAATCGAAAACAGCTACAAAGTGTATGAATTATCACACTCAATATTTCAGAAACACTTTAGGAAATTACGACAACTTCATCAACTATATTACTAAGAAAAATGGATATTTAGGAGTAGATGATGACAGTGTGAAGAAAGATTTCAAACCCACAGAAATTGCCACCAAAATTGATACTGATTTTACAGCAGCATCGAAGGCAGTAAAAAGATTAAAAGGAAACAACAAATCTTCTTACTTTGAACAGGTAAAATCTGAAGATTTTAAGCTAGCTCCATTTGAAACGTTAGCTAACAAATAGTTTTTTTTAAAAACAATAAATTAAAATGTCCCGCTTCTACGAAGCGGGACATTTTTTATAACTTTTTGTATTCGTCACTGACTACTCTACCGTTGAATGGTTCGCTCCAGGCTACGAAAACACGCTCGTCTGCAGATCTTATAATTTCCGCCTGAATCACTTCATATTCGCCAGCTTCTGTTTCTCTTTCCACAATTAGATCTACGCCTTTACCGACACCTTTATCTACTTCTACTTTATATCTGCGGTCATCTTTTATAAAATCTTCTTTTCTAAATGTAATATTTCCCATAATTATTTATTTTAGAAACACAAAAGCAATTAACAAACCAAAATATTATGGGTGGAAATAATAACTTAAAAACGAATCTCAAAAATTTATTTAAACAATTTTAGTTACAGAAGTAATTATACTTAAAAAAAATCTCCGAATTTTTGGTAAAAAAAAGGAGAACCATTTCTGATTCTCCTGTTGGTAGCGGGGACACGACTCGAACGTGCGACCTCCGGGTTATGAGCCCGACGAGCTACCTACTGCTCTACCCCGCGGTATATTTTTAAACGTTTACCGACAACGTTATCTTAGTAGCGGGAACCGGACTCGAACCGATGACCTTCGGGTTATGAGCCCGACGAGCTACCTACTGCTCCATCCCGCGATGTTTCTTTACACTTCAAAAGTGATCTTAGTAGCGGGGACACGACTCGAACGTGCGACCTCCGGGTTATGAGCCCGACGAGCTACCTACTGCTCTACCCCGCGATATTGGACTGCAAATATACGAATATATTTTACAACTGCAAGTTTTTCTTTTAAATAAAGGCATATTCTTTGATTCAGTTTAAATATTCGTACATTTGTTTATGGCAAAGATTCTAAAAATTTACCCCGAAAATCCTCAAGAAAACCTTATCAATGAGGTAATTAAAACCCTGAACAACGGCGGACTGATTATATATCCGTCTGATACAGTGTATGCTTTAGGCTGTAATATTTTTGATATTAAAGCCATGGAAAAATTAGCACAGATAAAGAAGCAGAAGCTAGAGAAAGCAAAATTCTCTATAATCTGTAATGATTTAAGCCATCTTTCTGATTTCACAAGACCAATTGATACTTCAGTTTTCAGATTTCTGAAAAACCGTCTTCCGGGTCCTTTCACTTTTATTTTAGATGCTAACAAAAATTTACCTTTAGCTTATAAAAATCATAAAACCATCGGTATTCGTGTTCCTGATCATCCTATTCCACAATTGATTGTTGAAAAATTGGGACATCCAATTGCTTCAACTTCCATAAAAGATGATGATGAAATCATTGAATATTCAACCGATCCTGAACTTATTGCTGAAAAATATGACCATTTGGTTGATATTGTGATCGATTCAGGATATGGAGACAATGTGGCTTCGACTATTGTAGATTTAACTTCGGGCGAACCTGAAGTTATCCGCCAGGGAAAAGGAGAAATTTAGATCAGTTTTTACAATGAGCCTGAACGGAAGATATTCTATTGGTATTCTCTTGACTTTCGTATTGCTTGCTGCATCTATGCTGTATTCAATACCATTAATTAATTTATTTTTCAAATCTAAAATCTTAACAGGCGAGATCTTTTTTTACAACAGGCTTTCCCTGTGGCTGGTTCTGCTACTTATTTTAATTTATAATTTCTTTATCGAAAACAGGTCTTTTTTTGTTTGGGAAGACAGGAAATATCCACCTACCTTTTATTTCGGAGCTGTTATTATTTTATATTTAATCTGTGCATTTGGCGGAGCTTTCCTGAACGGGATCATTATGCTCCTAACAAAAGAAAAACTGAGTGATAAGATCTTACAGATAAGTTTTTTATTTAAAAACAATTATTTTCTGATTATCTTCACCTGTCTTACCGCAGGAGTTATCGAAGAGTTACTGATGAGAGCTTACATCCAGCCAAGAATCGAAAAAATATACAACAGTCCGGCGTTAGGAATTATTATTTCTGCCATTTTATTCGGAATTTTGCACAGCACTTATGGAACGGTAGGTCAGGTTGTTGTGCCTTTCTTTATCGGAATTGTGTTTGCTCTGTTTTATAAAAAATATTCCAACATCAAAATTCTGATCATTTGTCATTTTATGTTTGACTTGATATCACTGATGATCATGAATTTTGTTGATCTTAAAAATTTAACTCTCCTTAATCTATGAAAATTATAACCTCTCCTGCCAAATTAATGAATGTAGAAAACTCTACAGAGTTTTTGAGAAGTTCTACTCCAAAATTCATTAATGAAGCTGAAATGATTCAATCTCACTTAAAACATAAATCGCCGAAATATCTTTCTGATCTGATGGAAATTTCGTCAAAACTTGCAGACGAAAACTGGGAAAGAAATCAAAAATGGAAAGCTAAGCCGACTGCAAAAGAATCTGCACCTGCTCTTTTTGCCTTTACAGGTGAGGTCTATCGTGGACTTGATGCTAAAACTCTGGATAAAAATGCAGTTGAATATCTTCAGAAAAACCACAGAATTTTATCCGGTCTTTACGGCCTGCTGAAACCTTCGGATAAAGTAATGTTATATCGTCTGGAAATGGGCAGGAATTTTGAATTTGAAAACCATAAAAACCTTTATGATTTCTGGACCGAAAAAGTTACAGAACAGCTCAATTCCGAAATGAAGAAAAACGAAATTCTTCTGAATCTTGCGAGTAACGAATATGTAAAAGTAGTTGACAGAAAAAAACTGAATCATAAAGTTATTGATTTTGATTTTTATGAAATGAAAGATGGAAAACCAAAGACAATTGTTGTCTACACAAAGCATGCAAGAGGTTTGGTAGTAAGATTCTGCGCAGAAACCAATGCAAAAAATTTGAATGATGTAAAAGCTTTCAATTATGAAGGCTATAGAATTGATGAAGAAAAATCGACAGATACAAAACTGGTTTTTACAAGATAATGACGTTATCACAACTAAAACAGCATTTTTCAGACTCAGTTTCTGAAATTTATACGGCGTCTGAAACGACATTTATATTTCAGGTTTTTGCAGAAGAATTGTTAGGTTTAAATTCAATTCAACAGAGGCAGTTTTCTGATCAGGAAGTTTCTGTTGAGCATAAAAAAAAATTTCAAAACATCATTTCAGAATTAAAAACAGGAAAACCGTATTTACAGATCTTGGGAGAAACCGAATTTTACGGGATGAGAATTTTTGTAAATGAACATGTTCTGATCCCACGTCCTGAAACGGAAGAGCTGCTTGAATTTGCGATCCAAAAAATTTCAAATCTCAAATCTCAAATCTCAAATCTCAAAATTCTCGACATCGGAACCGGAAGCGGAGTTATTCCTTTGGTTTTAAAGAAACATTTCCCCGATGCCCAAGTGAGTTCGGTTGATTTTTCTGAAAAAGCTTTAGAAAATGCTAAGAAAAATGCAGATTTTCACCATTTGGAAATCAATTTTATTCATGCGGATTATCTGAATTTAGATTTAAAGAGAAACTTTGATGTTATTATTTCAAATCCGCCTTACATCGGGATTGATGAAGAACATGAGATTGCAGATTCAGTAAAAGAATTTGAGCCGAAAATGGCATTATTTTCCCCCACTTCGGATACATTAATTTTCTATCGTAAAATCGCTGAAGATTCAAAAAAACATCTGAATAAAGAAGGATTATTGTTTTTGGAAATCAATCAGAAATTAGGAAAAGAAACTCTTGAATTGTATAAAGATTTTTCGCAAGTTGAACTTATGAAAGATCTGAGTGAAAACGATCGTTTTATTTTTGGAAAGAAATAAATTAGTCTTACTTTTAGCTATCATTTCTTTTACATGAACTATTATGCGTATTTCTTCAACTAAAGTTATTATTTTTTTCGAATTTTCACTTTTCTTATTGTTGTTCTCCTGCAATAAAAATGCTCAAAATATTGTTGATAAATATTATAACAATGGAAAATTTAACGGAACTGTATTAGTCACGGAAAATGATAGCATAATTGTAGATACAGCTTTAGGCTTTAGTAACTTTGAAACTCAGGAAAAACTAACTACAGATACTCCTTTTTATATTGCTTCTTTAAGTAAGCCATTCACTGCAACAGCGATTATTTTGCTTCAACAAAGAGGATTGCTGTCATTTGATGATCAAGCTTCAAAATATCTTACTGAATTGCCTGATTACGCAAAAAATGTTACAATAAGACATTTACTTACTCATACATCTGGTGTTCGGGATTATGAAAAAGTTTTGTCAGGTAAAAAAGGACTAAAGAATAGAGATGTTCTTCATTGGCTACAACAACAAAAAAAATTACAATTTCTTTCAGGAAGCAAGTTTGAATACAGTAATAGCGGCTATATCCTATTATCTTTAATTATCGAAAAAATTTCCGGAAAGTCATATCTTAAGTTTTTAGATGAAAATATTTTTGTCCCATTAGAAATGACAAATACACAAGTTTATGATGAATCAAAACCTGTGATTAGAAATAAAGCTTTAGGCTACAACCAAAAGAAACTACTTGATGATTATTCAATATTAACAACTGGTGATGGTGGTATATATTCAACAACAAAAGATCTGTATAAATTTGATCGCGCTCTCCGTAATGGTTCACTGATCAATAAAAATAATTCGATCTTAATGTACAATCCTTTCAAATTATCCGACGGAAAATTGTCAAACTATGGTTTTGGTTGGTATATCGACGATTCTAAAGATAACAAAATTGTGAGTCATACAGGTGGATTAAATGGTTTTAGAAGTATTTTCTGGAGAGATTTGAAGAATAATAAGACCATCATTGTACTTACCAATCAAGGTGACGCATTTCCGGTAAACAGCTTTCTAAATGATGTCAAAAAAACTTTAAATTAAAATGCAAATCAAAGCTCATCTTATCAACAATAAAAAAATTGCCGAAATCATTTCAGACGAAATCATCATTCAATCAATGGAAGACGGCGGCGATTTAGTTGGAAATATATACTATCAGGATTTTGGTTTAGCGATCATCCATGAGAAAAACATCAGTCCTGATTTTTTTGACTTAAAAACAGGAATTGCCGGAGAAATTCTTCAGAAATTTTCCAACTACAGAATTCGCCTTGCCATTGTGGGAGATTTCAGCAAATTTGAAAGCAAAAGTATTAATGATTTTATTTTTGAAAGCAATAAGACAAAGCACATCAATTTCGTAGAAAGCTTAGCAGAAGCTTTAGAAAAGCTTTCAAAGTAATTTTTATTTTTTCGCCTGATTTTGCTTTTCAAAAAAACAAATTGCATCTTCGATCGCTTTTTCAATTGGCTGATATTCAATTTTAAGTTCAGCAATTGACTTTTTGTTAGAGTAAAAATTATCGATTTGAAGAGCTTTCATATTGACCGAGCTCAGATTGGTTTTGATTTTAAAAAACCTCAACAAATCTCCTGAAAAACCCAATATAGCTAATAAAAAATCCGGTATAGGAATCATTAATGGTTTTTGATTGGCAACTTTATTTACCTTTTTAAAAAAATCCCGGTATTTTAAATTTTCGTTGGTTAAGATATATTTCTCACCATTTTTTCCCGTTTGCAATGCTTTCAAAATTCCATTTGAAACATCTTCAGCATGAACGAAGCTTTTTCCGCCTTTCGGATAAAAGACCAGTTTTTTCTTCCAGACCCAAAATATAATTTTGCCTGAGCTAGGTTTAAAATCGTATGCTCCAATCATAAAAGTAGGATTTAGAATAATAACTTCTGTTGTTTTATTATTCTTTAAAAGAAAATTTTCAGCTTCTAGTTTACTTTTCGCATAAAAAGAATGAGTGAAAGGATATTTTTGCCGGACATTCTCGCTTCCTAAATTCCTCAAGCTTCCAAAACCTAAAGTATTGGCTGTACTTACAAATAAAAATCTCTTCACATTTGCTGCTACAGACTGCGAAAACAGATGAATTGCAGCATCATAATTTATTTTCTTATAATCTGCATAAGAAAGCAGATTTTGCCGGGTTTCGGCTGCGATATGAATGACATAGTCCACATCCGTCAAATATCCTGAAACATCTGAAAACAAATCGCCTTCAACAAGCATCAGGTTTTTGTTTTCTTCACCCAAATAGCCGCTTTTCTTGCGCACCAAAGCAATAACAAAATAACCATCCTGTAATAATTTTAAAACAACATTCGCTCCTAAGAGCCCCGTAATTCCTGTAACAAAAGCTTTTCTCATGCTTCGATTTCTTTTTTAATGGCATTGGTCATCAAAGGTAATTTAATCCAGATCGGGAGTATTTTCATAACGAGCCAGCTTACAGGATTCACCATGATAACAGAATCTTTCCTGAAAAGCTGTTCGATACAATAATGCGCAACTTTGTTTGGATCAAGAAGTGTTAATCTTCCTAGAAAGCCCTGTTTTTCTATTCTTTTGCAGACATCTGTATTGGTTTTCATGGCTCCGGGATTCACAACACTTACAAAAACACTTGTATTTTTTAATTCCTCATGTAAACCTCTGGAAAATGAATGAATAAATGTTTTGGATGCCGGATAAACCGTTTTGAAACCAATCGGAGAAAATGCAGCCATACTCGAGACATTCAGAATGTAAGATTGCTTTTGCTTTAATAAGTTTGGCAATAGCTGATGTGTAATCAAAGAAGTTGCCATAACATTTACCTGTAGAATGCGATCAATATAACCCGGACTTGCCTCTAAGAACTTTTTAGTCCCACCTAAACCCGCATTGTTTATTAAAATATTTACATTGAATAAATTATTGATCCAATCGGTAAGTTGCAAAACATTTTCCCTTACCGAAAGATCAATTTCATAATGCTCAGTTTTTACATTATAGTTCTCTGATATTTCTTGGCTAAGCTCTTTTAAATTTTGACCAGGAAGGCTGACCAGAATAACGTTGATGTTCTTTTTGGCAAGATTTTCGGCAAATGCCTTTCCTAAACCCTGACTCGCTCCGGTAACAACAGCATAAGTTTCTTTGGTATTCATAACAGTAAATTTCTTGGACAAAATTATGCCCGGAAACCATCTCTTATGTTCCGTATTATCTGAGCGAACACCTTCTCAACAAAAAACCGACAATCACATTTAATACTGACAATCAATTACTTAAAGTACAAAAAAGTTAAAAATTATAAACCTGAACTATTTTTAAATTCGGAAGGAGTCTGGTTGGTAAGTTTTTTAAATGTTGTATTGAAAGATGTCTTCGAGTTGAAACCGGACTCGTAAGCAATTCCTAAAATTGAGAGCTTCTGATTTTCTTTGAGCAGTTTTTTGGCATGATCAATTCTGAATTCATTCACATACTGAAAAAAATTCTTTTGAAACCCGGTATTAATTACATAAGATAAATGATGGGTAGAAACTGAAATCAGCTCTGAAAGTTTGATCAGATTCAGCTCGCTGTCAAGATATGGTTTTTGAACTGCCATCGCTTTTTCCAGCTCGTTTTTAATTCGGATCAGTTCATCATCAGAAATAAGCTTCTTTTTGATTTCTTCCGTTTCAGCTTCAATTGTAATCAATTCTTCACGTTGTTTTTGTTCTACAGGATAAATTTCTCTCTGCTTTAAAGAATAATAGGCAACAAAATAAATCACCGATAAGAATATGAGATTAATAAAAAGATTTAAAGAATATGAATTGTAAAACAAATTGTAAACTACATACACAATGTTTACACTTAAGAGTACGAGAATAATGTATTCAAGCCAGTTAAGATCAATTCCTTCCGTATTGGCAGAGAATTGCTGAATTTTTTTCTGATGCTTTCTGATCGTAAAATAAGAGAGACCGGTATAAAAAAGAGCCTGAAATAAAATTAAGCTGATGTAAAAAACTTCAATAGTTTCAAAAAAATCTGGCCGGCTTTCGTACGTTTCTGTTTTTCTTATTAAAAGAATAACGAAAAAAAGAACGGGAAGAATAAGATATTTTACATCTGATAATTTAAACTTAAAAGACGGATTGGTGTAAAACAACACACTGAAAAAGAAAACAATCGGCGTAAAAAACTGTATAAAAGCAACAAGCAAGATTGAATTTACTTTTACTACAGAATGGGTAATCAAAGACAGAATCTCATCCAACCAGAATGTTGACCACAAAAAAAGAAATATTCCGAACCATAGGTTAGCTTTTTTATTAACTTTTAATGGATTGGTAAGCTTGAGTAAAGACAACAAAACCAACGAACCATAAATAAGTGTAACGATAAAATTGTTTAACTCGGCTGTGTTCATTGGTTTTTATTTTTTTATTTTAAAATCAGCTTAGCCGATTCTTTTTCTTATAAATATTTCATACGCTAAATAAATGAGCGGAAGTGACATAATTCCTATAAACAAAGAATTATGAATTGCACTTTGAGGTTGAAGAATAATAGCATAAACCAGCCCGAAAAATGCTCCTCCTAAATGCGCTGCATGTCCTAAATTATCCCACTGTTTAGGATTTAGCATCATATAAACAGAATAACTGAAATACAACAAACCAAATACAAAACCAGGAATAGGAATTGGAATGAAGAAGAAGTAAATTCCGATATTTGGTGACATAGCTATTGCTGCGAATAAGATTCCCGAAACACCGCCACTCGCTCCAATTGCTGAATACCAAGGTTGCTTTTGATAAATAAATAAAGAGAAAATATTGCCTAAAAGGATAGATCCAAAATAGATAATAAAAAATCCTATATTTCCAAATCCTTCTAAAATTATAGGTCCGAAGAAATATAATGTCATCATATTAAACAGTAGATGCATTATGTCTGCATGCAGAAATCCCGCAGAGATGATTCTTACATATTCTTTTCTATGCTGAATTGCTCCTACATTAAACTTATATTTTTCAAATATCTCCTGATTATTAAAAGCAAGAAAACTTATAATTGCTGTAATGGCAATAATTATAATAATACTCATAATTTTCTAATTTCCATCTCCATCACTCTGGAACAAATCTCCGATCGTTCCTCCTTCATCATCTCCTGAATTTGAAAAATCGGGTTCTTCATACACTTCAGGTTCCTCTTCTTCCGGTTCCGGAATTGTGATATTGATATTTTTAACTTTAAATTTCGTGAATTGGTTCCCGATCGCTTTTATTCCTTTCACAGCAATAAACTCATCTATATTGACAGATTCCGGATCACGCTCTTTTCCTTTATCTTTTGCGAAAACAATTTCTGCTGTTGCATTATTGGCTACAATAATTCTTTCGATAAATGACTTCGGGTGTTCTGATGGCATAAATGTCTGAACATTCACCGTATTTTCCAGCAGGAATCTTTTGATAAAGTAAATATCTTTTTCACCGTCATAATAAATACAAGTTACAGGCTGATTTGGCCTCCATTTTTCAAGAACAATGTATTCGTCATCAAAACGGTTTCCAAGATCAAAGCTCACTAGTTTGGCTTCGCCTTGAGCGTTAATTGTAAGAATTTTATCGTCTCCTTTAAAATTCCCCAATAAAGTTCCTCTTGCATCAGCATTAAGCCTTCTTACCGTTTCGTCAAACCAGATTTTTCTTGGCGCTAAAGTAGAAACCCCTTCCTCCTTCAAATCAACTTTCTTCACCGAATATTTGGTAACCAGATTTCCTTTTGAGTCTCTTCCTTTAATCGCAAGTTCCGAAAAATCGATTTCCATTTTATTTTTTCTGATTCTTGGGTTTGGTTTTAATAAAACCGTTACAACTTCAGCTTCCCCATTCGGATTGGCTGAAAAATACAGCATTTCTGAACCTTTTTTATCTGAAGCCAAAGGATAGTCAGTATTTCTTGTAACACCGGTTACAGAAAAACGCTTCATATAGTATGGTCCGTCTCGTCCTTCACGATAAATCATGTTATAAACGGTCCGTTTATCATTCTTTTTCCAGACCGCAACGTGTTGAATATCTTTTCCGATAAACGTTTTGGCTTCCACTTTTACGACTTTCATACTTCCGTCTTTTCTGAACGTAATAATATCGTCGATATCTGAACAGTCAAATAAATATTGGTCTTTTTTCAGAGAAGTTCCGATAAAGCCTTCTTCAAAGTTGGCATAGAATTTTTCATTAGCAACGGCAACTTTTGTTGCATCAATAGTATCAAAAACCCTTAATTCTGTTTTTCTTTCTTTGTCTTTTCCGTATTTCTTCTGAATATTCTGATAATACTCGATTGCATACGCAATAAGATTGGCTAAATGGAATCTTACCTGCTCAATTTTTCCCTCTAAAGCGGCAATATTTTCTTTAAATTTATCTAAATCGAATCTCGAAATTCTCTTAATTCTGATTTCAGTTAACCTTAAAATATCTTCTTCTGTAACCGCTCTTAGAAGATGTGCTGTATGTGGTTTTAGACCTTCATCAATGGTTTTCAGAACTTCTTCCCAGCTTTTTACCTCTTCAATATCATGGTAAATTCTGTTCTCAATAAATATTCTTTCCAAGGAAGAAAAATGCCAGCTTTCCTGTAATTCGTGAAGCTCAATTTCCAGTTCTTTTTTTAATAAAGAAACCGTGTGATCGGTGTTCATTTTTAAAATTTCAGAAACACTTAGGAACATTGGTTTGTCCCCGACAATTACACAGGCATTCGGAGAGATTGTGACCTGACAATCGGTAAATGCATAGAGCGCATCAATTGTTTTATCCGGAGAGACTTCATTATGAAGATAAATCAGGATTTCTACTTTATCTGAAGTATTGTCTTCAATCTTTTTGATCTTAATCTTCCCTTTTTCATTTGCTTTCAGAATAGAATCAATAAGGTCGCTGGTTGTTTTAGAAAAAGGAAGTTCAGAAATCATCAAAGTATGCTTGTCAACCTGAGAAATCTTTGCTCTGGCTCTTACTTTTCCTCCTCTTGCACCATCATTGTACTCTGAAACATCAAGATAACCCGCCGTCAGGAAATCAGGGAAAATCTCAAACTTTTTGCCTTTCAGATAAGCTATTGATGCATTGATCAGTTCATTAAAATTATGCGGAAGAATTTTTGTGGAAAGCCCAACCCCGATCCCTTCCACACCTTGTGCAAGAAGAAGCGGAAATTTTACGGGTAAGTCGATCGGCTCATTGTTTCTGCCGTCATAAGATTTTGCCCATTCTGTTGTTTTAGGATTAAAAACGACCTCCAAAGCAAAAGGTGTTAATCTCGCTTCAATATATCGTGCAGCAGCAGCAGAATCTCCTGTATAGATATTTCCCCAGTTTCCCTGAGTATCGATCAGCAATTCTCTCTGCCCGATTCCGACCATGGCATCGGTAATGGAAGCATCACCGTGCGGGTGATATTTCATTGTATTACCGACAATATTTGCCACTTTATTGTAACGCCCGTCTTCCAGTTCACGCATGGAATGCATAATTCTACGCTGAACCGGCTTAAAGCCATCATAAACAGACGGGATGGCTCTATCTAAAATTACATAAGACGCATAATCCAGAAACCAGTCTTTGTATAGTCCTGAAACTTTTTTTAAGCTTTCGCCTTCGTGCGAGTGTTCTTCTATCATTATTATTCTTGAGGTCTTTTCTCTGTATTAGCTTTTACTACTTTATTGAGGGATAATTTTAAGTCGTTGGCTTCTTTTCTTGTAAGGTAAGAAGTATCATACTTTAAAATAGTTGAACCTGTATTTTTACTTGATACGGTAATATATAATCTTTTAAAAAATAAAATATTCACCATCTCAAATTTGATTAATTTATATTTGGGGAATTCATCACTCAGTGCTCTGCTAAGAAAGGGAACAATATTCCTATTCCTAAAATGCAATGCTTCCCCATCACTGTCATACTCGAAAATCTGCCGTCCGTTTAGGTGAAAAATCACCAGTAATATGAGTGGAACAATAATTAAAAATATACTTTTCCCTCCTAAAATATTAAATCGCATTTCATCAAAAATAAATCCTACAATTCCTGCTGAAAGCATCATTAATAAAAAAGTGTTGAAAAAATTATAAACGGGAGCTTTTTTTCTGTTACTTAATCTCATCCTTTATATTTGTGTTGTTTGGTGTTTTTATTTTTTAAGATTCAAGTGCTTCATCCAGAATTTCTTTCTTGTTAATATCCGGATCTTCCACCACAAGATTTTCAAGGATGAATACCTGTCGGTCCGGAGTATTTTTACCCATATAGAATTCCAAAAGCTGATCAATGGTCTGATCTTTTCCGATGACAACAGGTTCTAAACGAATATCCTTTCCGATAAAATGTTTAAATTCATCCGGTGAAATTTCTCCCAAACCTTTAAATCGGGTAATTTCAGGATTTTTTCCTAATTCGTTCAGCGCTTTTATTCTTTCCTGTTCAGAATAGCAGTATCTCGTTTCTTTCTTATTTCTAACTCTGAATAATGGAGTCTGAAGAATATATAAATGTCCGTTCTTAATCACATCCGGGAAAAACTGAAGGAAGAACGTAATCATTAAAAGCCTGATGTGCATTCCGTCGACATCGGCATCGGTTGCAATAATCACCTGATTGTAACGCAGGTCTTCAAGACTCTCTTCAATATTTAAAGCAGCCTGAAGCAAGTTGAACTCCTCATTTTCGTAAACCACTTTTTTGGTTAAGCCATAACAGTTCAACGGTTTACCTTTCAGTGAAAATACAGCCTGAGTTTCAACATCCCTAGATTTGGTAATTGAACCTGATGCTGAATCTCCTTCGGTAATAAAAATCTGTGTCTCCGCTTTTCTTTCCGCTTTTTGATCGTTGTAATGCTGTCTGCAGTCACGCAGTTTTTTGTTGTGAAGCGAAACTTTCTTCGCTCTTTCTCTCGCCAATTTTTGGATTCCTGAAAGTTCTTTTCTTTCTCTTTCTGAAATTAAAATTTTTCTCTGAATCGCTTCTGCAATTTCAGGGTTTTTATGAAGGAAATTATCTAATTTACTTTTTAGGAAATCAATGATAAACATACGAACCGTTGGCCCGTTCGGTCCCATATCATTCGATCCTAATTTGGTTTTTGTCTGAGATTCAAAAACAGGTTCTTCAACGTTAATGGATATTGCTGCAACAATCGATTTTCTTACATCAGATGCATCAAAATTCTTATTAAAAAACTCACGGATTGTTTTTACAAAGGCCTCTCTAAAGGCATTCAAATGTGTTCCGCCCTGTGTCGTATTCTGTCCGTTTACGAAAGAAAAATAGGTTTCCGTCTGTGATTTATCAGTATGCGTAATCGCCACTTCAATATCATTATCTTTTAAATGAATAATCGGATAAAGCGTTTCATTCTCAAGTTCCTCATCCAATAAATCTTTCAAACCGTTTTCAGAATAGAAAGTTTCGCCGTTGAAAATAATTTTTAATCCAGGATTCAGATACGCATAATTGCGCAGCATTCTTTCGATATACTCTTTTCTAAATTTATAGTGAAGGAAAATTTCCGAATCGGGAGTAAAAGAAATCTCGGTACCGTTTCTGTCTGAAGTTTCCTTTTCGGCATGTTCTTCAGTAATTAAACCTCTCGAAAACTCAGCAACTTTCATTTTTCCGTCACGGAAAGAACGCACACGGAAATAATCTGACAATGCATTTACAGCTTTTGTACCGACACCATTCAGACCTACTGACTTTTTGAATGCCTTGCTGTCATACTTACCTCCTGTATTCATTTTTGAAACTGCGTCAACGACTTTCCCTAAAGGAATTCCACGGCCGAAATCTCGAATCATGACTTTTCCGTCATCTACTTTTATTTCAATTCTTTTACCGGATTTCATTCTGAACTCATCAATCGAGTTATCCAGAATTTCTTTCAGCAAAATATAAATACCGTCATCAGCAGACGAACCATCGCCAAGCTTACCGATATACATACCGGGACGCAAACGAATATGTTCCTGCCAATCGAGGGTTCTGATATTATCTTCGGAATAGATAGGTTGTATTTCTTGTGACATATATTATTTCAGCAAACATACAAAAGTACAAAAACGCAGAAAAATATCCGAATTTTTAAGTTTCTATTTATTAACATTTTTAGTTAAATTTTCATCATACAAACCTATATTTATTGGTTTAGGAAACGTAATATTTAAAAATTTCCCTTAATTTAGATTCATAAAGAATTTTAAATGATACAACTTCCTTCTTCTAAACTTCCCAATGTAGGAACTACCATATTTACCCAAATGTCTCAACTTGCCAATCAATATCAGGCCATTAATCTTTCACAGGGTTTTCCTGATTTTGAGACAGACTCTAAACTGCTGAATCTAGCGGATGATTTTATAAAAAAAGGATTTAATCAATATGCTCCATTAGGTGGAGTTATAGGTTTAAAAGAAGAAATCGCAAGAAAAATAGAAAACAGCCATAGCGCAGTTTATCATCCCGAATCTGAAATTACGATTACTGCAGGCGGAACACAGGCAATTTTCACAGCAATCGCCACTTTCGTACAGAAAGATGATGAAGTAATTATTTTTGAACCCGCTTATGATTGCTACGAACCAACTGTAGAACTTTTTGGCGGAATTGTAAAACGTTTCCAGATGAAAGCTCCTGATTACGAAATTAATTGGAATGCGGTGAGAAGTTTGGTTTCAGAAAAAACAAAAATGATTATCCTGAATAATCCTAACAATCCTTCAGGAAAGATTTTTAAGGAAAATGATATTCAGGAATTAATAAAAATTGTAAAAGACACGAATATTTTAATTTTAAGCGATGAAGTGTACGAAAATATTATTTTTGACGGAAATCAACATGTAAGCATCTGCAAATATCCCGAATTAAAAGAAAGAAGTCTTTTAGTGGCATCGTTCGGGAAATTATTTCACATCACCGGCTGGAAAATTGGGTATTGCGCCGCTCCAAAAGTATTAACTGAGGAATTCAGAAAAGTGCACCAGTTTAATGTTTTTTGTGTCAACACTCCGCTTCAGATGGCTTTGGCTGAATACATGAAAAACGATGAACATTACAATCAGCTCAATCGGTTTTTTCAGGAGAAAAGAGATTTTTTAAGACAAGGTTTGAAGCAAACTTCATTTGAGCTTCTCGATTGTGAAGGAACATATTTCCAGGCTTTGAAATATGATAAAATTTCAGATAAAAATGATTTTGATTTCGCAACAGAATTAACTGTTAATCACAAAGTGGCAAGTATTCCGTTTTCTGCTTTTTACAAAGATAAACTCAATGAAAATGTGATCAGATTGTGTTTTGCAAAGAAGAATGAAACGCTGGAAAAAGCGATTGAGAATTTGGCAAAACTATAAAGTAATTTTTCTTTTGTCTTGAAACAAAAGAAACAAAAATTCAAGACTGGAACTGTCGGCTAAAAATAAATTTTATTCTCTAAAAATTCTAAACTTGCGCGATTCACGATTGGTTTTATTTTGAAATTTTCGTCGCGCTTCGAACAAGAGAATTTTCTTTTCGTTCATAAATTTTATTTTCTTAACGCCTACATTTCCTAAGTCATTTTTAACCAACCTACAAAAATTTAAAATAGACTATTTACAATTTAAGAGAAAGATAGCGCTCCTACGGAACGCTGTTCAAGCGTGTTTTTTTTGTCTACACAGATATTGCTCCTTTGGAGCAAACTCTTAAATTTTTAAATTATTGTTTGAATAATAACAGGAAACTCAATCCTGTTTAAATATAAATCTCTCGCAGATTTAGCTGATTACGCAGATAATAAAAATCTGTAAAATTTGCTCAATCTGCGAGAGATGCTTAATTTTTAGAAAAACATTCCGCCGGAAACTTCAATTCTTTGTGCCGTAATCCAACCTGCATCATCGGTACATAAAAAAGCGATTACTCCACCGATATCATCCGGCAAACCTGCTCTTCCTAAAGCCGTATTATTAGAAACCATGGCATTTACATTTTTATCGTCTCTCGTTCTTCCGCCACCAAAATCAGTTTCAATCGCTCCCGGAGCAACGGCATTTACCTTAATTTTTCTTGCGCCCAATTCTTTCGCCATATATTTACTCAGCTGGTCAATAGCTGCTTTCATTGAACCGTAAACCGACGACCCCGGCATTGCAAATCTTGCCAAACCTGAAGAAAGATTGATAATTCCGCCATTATCATTCATAAACGGTAAGAATTTCTGAGTCAGGAAGAAAACACCTTTAAAATGAATATCCACCATATCATCCAACTGTTCTTCTGTAACATCTGCAACCGGCATATATAAAGCCGTTCCTGCATTGTTAATTAAGAAATCAATGTTTCTGCTTCCTGTATTTTCTTCTAAATGATCTCCAACCGTTTTTACAAACTCATCAAAAGACTTTACATCTTTTGTATTCAACTGATAAGCAATCGCTTTTCTTCCTAAAGCCTGAATTTCAGCTACCGTTTTATCCGCCTCTTCTTTGTTGGAATTGTAAGTAATAATGACGTCAAGTCCTTTTTCTGCAATTTTTAACGCTGAGTTTTTTCCTAAACCTCTGCTTCCACCCGTAACAAGGGCAATTTTTGTTCTGTTTTCCATAATTGATTTTTTGATGTTACAAAGTTGCGTCAATTTCGGAGTCATTTGATTGCCTCAATCAATCTGAAATTTGCAAAAATCAAATCAGGCACGAAATTGCAAAGGCGTGAGTGAAGTTTTACGTTTAAAGAAATTTGAGAAATGAGCTATCTCTTCAAAACCTAAAGCGTATGAAATTTCAGAGACATTCCAGTTCGTTTGTTTTAAAAGAATTTTCGCTTCCTGAACAATTCGGTCTGCAATAAACTCGGTTGTGGTTTTACCCGTATTTTCTTTTAAGTTTTTATTTAAATAATTGACGTGAATCGACAATCGTTCGGCAAAATCATTGGCAACTTTCAGCTGAATTCTCTGATTCGAAGATTCGATAGGAAACTGCCTTTCTAACAACTCAATAAATAAAGAAACCACCCTCATAGAAGCATTGTGCGAATTCTGAACTTTTTCCGAAGGTTGCAGTTTTTGTCCGTAATGAATCAATTCTGAAACATAATTTCTGATTAAATCATATTTAAATTCATAATCGGAATCGATCTCTTTTTTAATTTTAGTAAATATTAAATCAATTTCATCTGCCAAATCATCATCAATTTCAAAAATAGGAATAGCACCCGGCTGAAACAATGGCAAATCTTCAAGAATATTATGTGTTGAGTTTTTCGTGAAAAAATCTGTCGTAAAAACACAGAAATTCCCAGACTGATTTTCATCCTCCGGAACATAATGATACGGAACTTTCGGGGTTGCAAACAATAGTGCATTCTTTTTTATAGAAATAATCTTATCTGCATATTCTGCTCTGTTCTTACCGCGAATTAAGCTTATTTTATAATACTTCCTTCTGTTGTAAGGCATTTCACAGGTTTTCTTCACCGTTGCAATTGTCTGCGCAATATCAAAAACATTAAAATGACCGATATCTTTGTGAAGACCTTTTGGAAAGATGCTTTCCATGTCTTTCCCTAATCTTTTGGTCATTTCGAGATAAAAATCTTCTAGTGATGCATGAGCAAGTTTTTCCATGATGTGGAATTTGTATGATTCAAATATAGCAAGAATTCAAAAAAAAACCTTTGAAATAATTTCAATCCCAAAACCCACAAAAGCCTTAGCCTTTAAATAGAATTAAAGCCACTAAAGAACACCAAAGCTTTTAAAAATTTTTGATTTTTATTTTATGAACTTCTGTTTTCAAAATTTTAAATTTAAACTTTTGCGACTTTAGTGGTTAAAAAAAACGCTCCCAAATTCATGGAAGCGCATTTAAAATACTATATAACTAACTTTTAATATTTTTAAACATTAAATCTGAAGTGCATAATATCACCATCCTGAACGATGTATTCTTTGCCTTCAACAGAAAGCTTTCCGGCTTCTTTTACTTTTGATTCTGAACCGTAAGTCACATAATCATTATACTTAATCACTTCTGCACGGATGAAACCTTTCTCAAAATCTGTGTGAATAACTCCTGCAGCTTGAGGAGCGGTCCAACCTTGTCCGATTGTCCAGGCTCTTACTTCTTTTACACCCGCTGTAAAATAGGTCTGAAGCTTTAGTAAATCATAAGCTTTTCTGATCAGACGGTTTACTCCGGGTTCTGTAAGACCTAACTCGTCAAGGAAGATCTCTCTTTCTTCGTAAGTCTCCAATTCGTTGATATCCGCTTCTATCTGAGCTGCCAAAACTACAATTTCAGCACCTTCAGCTTTTGCCATCTCTTCAATTTTAGCAATCCATTCATTTCCGTTCTTAATCGAATTTTCATCTACATTACAAACGTAAAGAACCGGTTTGTTGGTCAACAGCTGAACTTCTCCGATAATTGATTTTGTTAAATCATTTACGGCAAATTCTCTTGCATTTCTACCGTCTTCAAGATGTTTCTGAAGACCTTGAAGCGTTTCATACGTCAAAATATCTTCTTTCTTACCAGACTTGATGAACTTTTTCGCTTTTTCAACAGCTTTACCTACTGTTTCCAAATCTTTCAACTGAAGCTCGATATCGATAATTTCTTTATCTCTTAGTGGATTAACCGAACCTTCAACATGAACGATATTTCCGTTATCGAAACATCTCAAAACATGAATAATCGCTTCACACTCACGAATGTTTGCCAGGAATTGGTTTCCTAAACCTTCACCTTTACTCGCTCCTTTTACAAGACCTGCGATATCTACAATCTCTACAACAGCAGGCAAAACTCTTTCAGGATTTACCAATTTTTCAAGCTCGAATAATCTCTGATCCGGTACAGAAACCGTTCCTAAATTCGGCTCGATGGTACAGAAAGGATAATTCGCTGACTGTGCTTTAGCATTGCTTAAGCAGTTAAAAAGAGTTGATTTACCTACATTTGGTAAGCCTACGATTCCACATTTCATATTGTAAAATTCAAAGTTTAAGGTTTAAAGTGTAAGATTGTTTTACCTTTCACTTTCAGCGTGCAAATATAGTTATTTTACTGCGTATTTCATAATAAAAAAATCCGCCAAAAATTAGGCGGATTTTCAGAAATAATTTTTAGTGCGTTTGTGTTTATGGATTATCTCCTGTAGCTTCCTGAGCTAAAGGAACATCGTTTGGCGCTGAAGCCATTGCGTTATCTAAAGTAAATAAAGATTCGTCTGTAGCTCTGTCTCCACCGGCAATTTTCAACTTATCAATTAAGTTAGAAGCCAAAGTTTCTTCTTCAATCTGCTCCTGAACAAACCACTGCATAAAATTCCAGGTTGCCCAGTCTTTTTCTTCCAAAGCCATATCTACCAATTTGTAAATGGCAGTTGTATTATCTACTTCGTGTCTGAAAACTCCATCGAAACAAGCCGTTAAAGATTCAGGATCTGCAGGCGGAGCCGGAATAGCGTCAACTTTTGGTTTTCCGCCTCTGTTTAAAACATATTCCATAAATTTTATGGAGTGATTTCTCTCTTCCTGCGCATGACGGTACAAAAAGTTAGCAATTCCCTGATAGCCTTTATCATCTGCCCAAATTCCGTATGATAAAAACGTGTGTGAAGCGTGAATTTCTTTATTCATCTGGTCACTCAATGCTTTTTCCAGCGCAGGTGAAAGTCTGTTGGTATTCATAATTGTATATTTTAGTGTGATTATGATTAAGGATACAAAAATGATTCCGTGAAAAGTTTTTTCTTGAATTTTTCAAAAAACACAAAACACAATCAACTATAAATCATGTTTTTAAACAAATAATTTATAGTGAGTCTAAAATAAAAAAGCCAAAACCTCTTCGGAATTGACTTTAGATTTATAATAAAAATAATGACTTTTAAATTTAAAAATCAAATTATTTTTCGGTCAGTCTTGCAAGATAAGAATCTTCATCCTGAACTACTTTTTCTATTCTGAAACCATTATTCTCAGCTGCATTTTTTAAGGTATTAAAATCAAGATACAGCCATTTGATTGGGTCTTCAGATTCACCTTTATAATGAACCGTGTAATCTAATTCGCCATAATATCTTTCCGCTGGAATATAAACCCCGCCATCTTCATCGGTATCAAACATATATAAAATATCTGTGCTGTCAATTAATATTTGTCCGTTTTTATTTAATAAAGAATGAAGTTTTTTAAGATAAATATCAATGACTTTCAGGCTTTGGAAAATTCCCGTTCCATTCATTAATAAAAGAATCGTGTCGAAAGTTTCTCCGGAAAATTCAAGCATATTCTGTGCAACTGCTTTTTGAATTCCTCTTAATTTACAAATCTCGATTGACTTCGGCGAAATATCTAAAGCAGTCACATCTAAATTTCTTTCATTCTGAAGATACAATGAATGAGAACCTGCTCCTGCTCCAATATCCAAAACTCTTCCCGAAGCTAATTTCAAAGCTTTTTTTTCGATTTTATTCATCTCTTCAAAATCTCTGAAAAGATAATCTACCGGAAGTTCATCAAGTTCAGAAATTGAAGTTTCAGTCTGCAGATCTTTTGGATCTTCTTTGTGAAAATAATCCCAGATTGCGCGCCCCATTAAGTCTTTCATAGTGGTAATTGTGGGTACAAAGATAAGAGTTTCCAAAGATTATAAACGCTTGTTGCATAAAGTGATATTGTAAAGTTTAAAATAATTAAATTTATTGTATCTAAATTATCACTGATGAAATATTTATTTATACTTATTGTTGCTTTTTTAATCTGTGGATGTACTAAAGAGAATCCCATGTTTGATAAAATTACATACAAAACGACAAGTTGTTTTGGAACTTGTCCAACATACTATCTTGAAATTAATAGTGATAAAACTTTCAAATTATTTGCTGAACAAATTTACAAAGATGATTTTTCAATTTATGGTTACGAATTAGATTCTTCAAAGATGGGATATTTTAAGGGGAAATTAGATGATGTTACGTTTAAGAATTTAAATCAAAAAATACAGAAAATATCAAACCCTAAATATAAATATTACCGTGATGGAATGATTACAGATACACCAACAATCACCCTAGTCGTGCAAAGAGGAGGCGATAAAACCTGTTATCAAACACGCAATCCAACCGATGATTTTCAAATTCATGTAATTAATTTCTTCAATAAAATATGTTCCGGCAAAGTTGAAAAAGGGGAAAAATTTATGACAGATTACAAATTTGATTGTTTTTAATTACGCTCCTTTCAATTAACATCATAAACATTTTCTATTTTTCTAATCACAACCTTTATAGAATATTTCCCTAACTTGTCTCTTCAAAACAGTAGAACAACCTAATGACAAATAAAGATTTTAATTTTCATCAAGGCTTTACTTTCAGCAAACACATTCCCGAAGAGATTTCGCATTTTGACAGGGTTTTCGATGTTTTCAAAGATCTTTTAACGCATACTTCAGGAGATATTGAGGAAGCTTTTGAATGGCTCGATATGCTCGACAAAGAGTATGATATTTTCAGTGATGAATATACACTGGAAGATTTTGAAGAAGACCTGAAAAAACGAGGATACATCAAAGAAGAAGATCCTGAAGACGGAAATTCAGGAACTGGAAAAGGCAAAAATATTCTCACAGCAAAACTGGAAGCAGCGCTTCGTGAATATGCTTTAGACCAAATCTTTGGAAAGCTGAAAAAAAGCGGCATTGGAAATCACAGAACCACAAAAACCGGAATCGGAGACGAACGTGACGGAGAAAACCGAAACTTTCAATACGGCGATGATTTATCCACAGTAAACATGACTGAAAGTTTGAAAAATGCCCAAATCAACAACGGAATTTCTGACCTCAGAATGACCGAAGACGATCTCATCGTAGAAGAAACCAAACATAAAGCTCAGATGAGTACGGTTTTGATGATTGACATCAGTCACTCAATGATTCTGTATGGCGAAGACCGAATTACTCCTGCCAAAAAAGTGGCGATGGCTCTGGTGGAATTAATTAAAAGAAAATACCCGAAAGATTCTATCGATATCATTGTTTTCGGGAACGAAGCGTGGCCCATAAAAATTAAAGATTTACCTTATCTGCAAGTCGGACCTTATCACACCAATACCGTTGCAGGACTGGAATTGGCGATGGATATTCTCCGCAGAAAAAGAAATACCAACAAACAGATTTTCATGATTACCGACGGAAAGCCTAGTTGTTTGAAACTTCCCAACGGCGAATATTATATGAACAGTGTTGGTTTAGACGAAAGAATCGTCTCTGAATGTTTGAATAGAGCTGCACAAGCGAGAAAACTCAAAATTCCAATCACTACTTTTATGATTGCGCAAGATCCGTATTTGCGGCAGTTTGTAAATGCATTTACCGCTCAAAACAAAGGAAAAGCTTTCTTAACCGGACTTTCAGGTTTGGGACAAATGATTTTTGAGGATTACGAAAAAAATAGGATTAAAAGGATTTGAAAAGAGCCAAGGAAAAAGTTAAAAGAAACAAGTGAGTCGAGCTAATATTGCAATATTTCTTGTCTTTGCTGAGTGAAACGCCTTTGCGAATGAAAAAATATGCGTAAAGTATTTCAAAAAATCTTTGCGAACCTTGCGTTAAAAAACTAACGAATAATTACATCATTACAAAAATGAAAAACGATACAACATTTAAAGAACTAAAAAATTCAGGATATACAGATAAAACAATCAGTCAGGAAATTCAGGCGAACTTAATCAAGAAGATTAAAGCGAAAGAACCTGTATTTGAAGGATTATGGGGCTATGAAGACACCGTGATTCCGCAATTGAAGAAAGCAATTTTGGCAGGTCACCATATCAATCTTTTAGGTTTACGCGGACAGGCGAAAACCAGAATTGCGAGAAGCATGATCAGTCTTTTGGATGAATATATGCCAATTGTAAAAGGGTCTGAAATCAATGACAGTCCGTTCCAGCCGATTTCAAAATATGCAAGAGATTTAATTGCAGAATTGGGAGATGAAACACCAATTTCATGGGTTCACCGTTCCGACAGGTTCTTCGAAAAACTCGCAACTCCAGATGTGAATGTTGCAGATTTAATAGGAGATATTGATCCCATTAAAGCAGCGACTTTAAAATTACCTTATTCAGACGAGAGAGTTTTGCATTACGGAATGATTCCAAGAGCGAACCGCTCGATTTTTGTTCTGAATGAATTGCCCGATTTGCAGGCGAGAATTCAGGTTTCTTTGTTTAATATTTTGCAGGAAGGTGATATTCAGATTCGTGGATTTCAGTTGAGAATGCCTTTGGATATTCAGTTTGTGTTTACAGCAAATCCTGAAGATTATACCAACAGAGGAAGTATTGTAACTCCTCTGAAAGACAGAATTGGTTCACAGATTTTCACACATTACCCGAAATCTATTGCTCTTGCAAGACAAATTACCGAACAAGAAGCTTTGATTTCTGAAACTGACAAAGCACAGATTCAAATTTCAGGTTTAGCAAAAGATTTATTGGAAGAAGTGGCTTTTGCAGCGCGTGAAAGCGAATATGTAGATGAAAAAAGCGGAGTCAGTGCGAGATTAACAATCAGCGCGATGGAAAATCTTTTTGCTGCCGCCAAATTGCGTCTGATAGAAACCGGAGCTGAAAAAACATCGGTTCGATTGCTTGATTTTATGTCAATTATTCCGTCGATTACAGGGAAAATCGAATTGGTGTATGAAGGCGAACAGGAAGGTGCAGATTATGTAGCGAAAATCTTAATTGATAAAGCGGTAATGAATCAGTTTGAAAGTATTTTCCCACGCATTTCAAAACTGGAAAAAGAAGGAATCAAAACACCTTATACCGATTTGATTCAATGGTTTAATAAAAATCAGCTGGAATTAAATTATGGAGACACCGACGAAGAATTTTATGCAAAACTGAATAAAATCGCACCATTAACAACTGTTGTGGAAGAAAACGCTTCAGAATTTGGCGAGGAAGACAAAAATTTCTGTAAAGAATTGGTACTTTGGGCTCTGACAATTAGTAAAAAATTAGATAAATCTGAAAACCAAGCAAATTTCACTTTTGATTCTGCAGATGTGCGACAGTTGTTCAGAAATTAATTTTTAATTATACCCATCAAAAATAACTGTATAACAAAATTAAGTTATAAAAAGTAGCGCTCCTACGGAGCGCTATCTTCTTAGTTCATTCACGACAAAAAATATTTCTGCACAGCATTCATTCTAAATTGTATATTTGCCAGAAATTAAAGCACAATTTTGGAACTACAGGAACTTTTTGAACGTTTAGCGATACTTTGCCTATCAATCTTTACTCTTTATTATTTTTCAAACAGGAACCGCAACATCCGATTGCACCCGCTTTTAGGATTAATCAGTATTTGTACGTTTTTTATGTGTCTGGTTTTTACGAAAGCAGAATACAGTCTTGGAGTTGGCTTCGGACTTTTTGCCATTTTTTCTATTCTACGTTTCAGAACGGAAACTTTTACAATTCAGACAATCGTTTTTTTGTTTGTTTCAATTACACTTTCTCTTTTAGACGGACTTTTACCCATTAAAAATCTTGAAATTCTTTTAGGAATTAATATTTCAATTGTTGCCATTTATCTGGTTTTAAATTATTTCGAGAAAAAATCGCCGATCGTTTCGGAGAAAAGTTCAATTGAGGTTATTTCTTCTTTAGATTTTCTGCAATTGGAAGATGCAGAACGAAGAAGAGTGCTTACCGAAAAGACAAAACTTAAAAATTTCAGCTATCAGATTAAAAGCATCAACCTGAATGATAATATTGTGATTTTAAAAGTTTCGCATTAATATTTTCATTCATCCTATCAGAGATTTATATAAAAAGCTTTCTCGCAGATTTAGGAGATTACGCAGATTTTCAAATAATTATCTGCGACATCAGCTTAATCTGCGAGAGATACCTATAAAAAAATTAATCCATATAAGCTCTTGCCTGCTTAATATACAATTGCTTTTGGTCTCCTAAATATTTAAACTCAATATCCAAAGGATAACTTTTCTTTGCCATTTTTCTTTTCTGCCAAAGCAGATACATTTTACGTTCTAAAACCGGAGAAATATCAAACAGTTTTTTAATTTCAGTCTCAGTAAGGATTGGTTTTCCTTTATTTAAGCTTGATGTAGAGCGGTAATCTACAACAAACGAACCCAGATAATTGAAATTGTGGCAATAAAATTCATCGCAGGTTACACCCGGTTCAGGTTTTACTACGGATTCTTCACCCAACTGAACATTTACAGTAATTCCTGCGTATTTATCACGGTATAAATTCCTCGTCACCAAAACGCCGTTTGCTTTTTCGTCAGGAAAAGAACGATGTACTAACACCCCCATTGCACAGCTTTCATGATTGATTCCGAACAAATCTCTTTCCTGAAAAGCACGGAAATTCCAAAAGCTTGACCATACATCCAATATTGCTTTTTCTATGGTTTTATCGGCATCGCCGATGATGGCAGTTTTAGAATCATACAATCCGGCTCCGTTGAAACCTTCCATATCTTCAGCATTGGTTGATGAACGGAATCTGAAATTTTTAAAATCAGTTTGAGCATTCAGCTTTTCTTCTATTTTTTTCAAAAGTTCAGGATTCACTTTAGAATTTTTAACTGTTTTTCTAAAAGCTTTCAGCTCTTTATCCAAAAGTTTTACAGAATCTTTAGGAATCGCATACAATGCATTTATTTTATCCTGAAAATTGTTTTCTTTGATATGCTGATCAAAATAATAAAACGGAATCGCAAAAGCATATTCAGGCGTTTTAAATGATTTCATTTCTTTCTGAATCTGTTTTAAAAGTCCGAGATTCGTCGCTTTTGAACCAATTGCATCGACAATATTCAGCGGAGTGACTTTCTCCAGATCTACCAAATCGGTTACCGATAAATCTCTTTTCAAAACAATTTCTTTTACTGCTTTTTTTGTAGTAATCGGTTTTTGGGAAGCTTTTAATGAATATGAATTTTCTTTTGTAATGAGTTCTACTTTTTGATCTAAAAGTGCATTCACAGATTGTTTATCCCAAACTTTCGTATCGACATACACCGGAATATTTCTGTTTTTTGCCAGCAAAACCAAATGGCTTAAAGGCGTCTGAAGTTCAGTAATAATGATTCCTTTTACGGTCGGAATAAATTCGGGAGTCGTATTGATGATGATAATTTCATCTGATTTAGGATTAAAATCTTCTTTTTTCTGTAAATCATATTTTTTCAGAATCCCAACATTGGAAGCATTTTCAATTGATTGTTCTGTAATTCTTTTAAAGATAAAATCAGAAAAAACGGTTGGAATTTTCAGCTGATTTTTAGTATTCAGACTGATTACATGCGGAGAATTCAGATAAAATTTAAGCTTATCCTTAAAAAAAACATTTTTGCTGACTTCTTTAAAAAAGAAATTAATCAGCCCTGCATTCATCTCATCAGATGCAGCAAGTTCCATCACCCAGTCATCTGAATCCTGAAGATAATTGATATTAGCAAGCAGATAATCTCTGTTATTGGTCGGGTTATAGGATCGTTTGTTGAATTCACCATTATCCTGAGTATATCCTAAAACTTCCACACAAAATTCGTAATGATAGGTATATTTTGTACTGTTGAAGAAGTACATTTTTTTGCTGTTGTAATCATACACGACTTTTACAGATTTCATGTTGGTGAATTTGTCGGTCAATGGTTTTCCGGCAAGATTAAGAAACTGCTGTTTTTTTGTAACAGAATGTATATAATTACCCTGTGAATACCCTAAAATCGAAAATATAAGAAATAAAAATAAAAATATGTTTTTCATGTCTTTGTGAAAGATTAGGGAACAAATGTAGAGAATATCCTGAATGTGGCAAATAGTAAAGAGATTGAATACTTTCCGGTAATCTTTTTAAGAATACTTTATAAGTCGTGCAACAGACTTTCTACATTTCCGGAAAGCTTGTCGCAGAGGTGCAGCAAACTTTCCGGTAACAGGGAAGCGTTCTTACTAGGGTGCAGGAAACTTTCCGGTAATAGGGAAATGCTCTTACTAGACTGTTGGAAACTTTCCGGAAAGAAAATTTTTATCTTTCTATATAGAAATAATTTTTCCTGTAATTTAAAATATATACTAACTCAATATGTTTGATTTCCATCCTTTGGAAGGGAGAAAACGGGTGGTGATTGTAAGAACTCCCAATTTCATAATTAAGATTTCAATTCGATTGACACCAAAACACCTAGCCCAGATCGTAGCGGTTACCCCACAGCAAACGTAGGAGAATTCAAGGATTTAGCGTTGGAAAGCGAAGGAGCGAGGAGTATGAGCGGAGAGCTGGATTAGCTTCAAAAAAAATAAGAAATCTGTAATGGGCAATGAGCAATAAAAAGCAAAGCCCAATTTTCACAATAAAAAAGGGCTTCGCAGTGAAAACAAGGTATTTTCTATATCGCAGAACCTACGCCGTCTTTCAGGCTTTCTGCTAATTTTTTTCTTTCTCTTAAGCGTCTTCGGGCAACGACTGATTTACCGCCGAAGAGTCTTACGAGCTTATTTAAAGTGAATTTAGGATATCCGAAATGATGGGTCATTACGAAAATTAAAATCCCGAAACCGGCAAGTACAATATATCCGAATAGTTTTTTGTTGGCTACAATCATTGCGTTGAGCTGAATAGTTTTCAGGCTGAGATTGGGCTGGGCGTTCAGTGTCATTCCGTCCATATAAACGGCTAAATCTGCAAGACTTTCAATCTGAAATTGGTATTGAGTCCACGAAAATAGGGCGGAGAAAAGTCCGACTGTAACGAAAGAACGCCAAAGCAAAAATAATCCGATTGCGGGTAGCATATCGTTGATTTCGAGCTTATCTAAAGCGTAATACCAAACGGATATGTAGAGCGAACACATCCCGAATCCTTTTAAAAACATCGGCAGATACCAGCTTTCATAACTGAACTCGAGTACCATCGAAAAATACATTATGATGCAGTACGCTACCATCGACGAAAAGCCTGCGAAAATGAAAAACTTGAGCTTTTTTTCTTTTTTAAACCAATACACGGCTAAAATTCCCGCTAGTAACATTCCCGGAATCATCATCATATTCAGTTTCGCATTTGTCAACTGGTCGTACCCTAAAACTCCGACTGAAAAGATGTTCTGAAGTGAAGTGGTTGCGAGAAACATCCCAAGACACAGCAAAAGAAATAACCCGACCTGCACATTGTTTCGTGTGAATATTTTAAATGATAAATACGGTCGTTTTAACGTCGCCTGACGAATGACCATCAGAGCAAAACTCACAAATGCAGCAATACTTGCATTGATAATATTCTGAGAATTGAGCCAATCCTGTTGCTTCCCAAATGAAAAAACATACGCCGAAAACATAAATGTGGAAATAAACAGAAGAATACTCAGCCAGTCGATATAATGCAAAGGCATTTTAAGCGCAAAATATTTATCGTGCATCAATACCCAGCAAATCAGTGCTACAATGAAACAGAGAATCGCTACAAAAATGAGGAACTGTCGCCAATTGTGAATGATAGAAAATTCTACGGCGTAATAATTGGCAACCTGAGTTATCACGAGAATAAAAGTGTAAAAAACACCATAAAATATTCCCCTTCCGCCCATCAGCATCATCAATGGGAGAAATACTTCAATTGTAATAAATGTTTTGAAGAACCCTAAAATCAATGATACAAAAACAATTACCATCGGATTGGAAGTTGTAGCATTGATGAAACTTAAAACACCCATCAATACGAGTAAAGCCACGACTTTATCTCGCACTTTGAAACGCATTTTAGCCCTCAAAACGATAGGCATTGCAGCGCCCATCCCTACTGTTGTGGCATAATTTGCCCACATATAATATTCGCTCAGTGCTCCCGTATCGCCCACCATATAGCTTAAACTTCCCGTATACACTCCACTCACCGGCATTGCGATAAGCGTGATCAGGAACAGCATAAATAGCTGAAGCGGTTTCGGAACCCAATTGCTGAAAAGACCTTGGTTGTACATAATTTTGTTTTTAAGGCTGGAAGTTGGAAGATGGGTGCTGGAAGTTTTCCAGTATTGCGTTTATTTTTTTATGACATCTTTGGAAGTGACGAATCCTGTACCTCCATCCTCCCGCTTCCCGCTTCTAACCTATTTATTTTGCAATGTTGACATTCATATTCATTCCCGCACTCAGTTTCGCAACATCTTCTTTTTTATTGGAAGCTGTAAACTCGATTCTTACGGGAATCCTTTGCTGAACTTTAATGAAATTACCAGTTGAATTGTCTGTTGGAACGCTAGAATATCTTGAACCTGTTGCTGCTGAAACGGCAGTCACCACTCCTTCAAAATGTTTTCCGCCCAATGCATCGGCAGTCATCATTATCTTTTGTCCGATTTTGATATTCGGCATTTGACTTTCCAAGAAGTTGGCGGTTACCCATTTCTGATTATTCAAAACGATGGTTCCAACCTGCTGTCCCGGCTGAATCAGCTGACCTTCAGAAATCAGCCTTCGTCCCATTACACCATCGTAAGGTGCCGTAATTACGGTGTAAGAAAGATTGATTTTCGCCATATCCAAAGCCGATTTTGTTCTTTTGATTTCTGCATCGTTGATTCCTAATTTAGATTTCACTTCAGTGGTTGAAAGATTTGCCGATTGCTTTTGATTAACCAATGTTTCATACGCTGCTTTTTGGGCGTCATATTCGGTTTTCATCTGGTCGTACTGCTGTCTTGTTACCGCTTCCGAAGCCAATAAGTTTTTGTATCGATTTAAATTCTGTTCGGCATTCCAAAGTCTCGCTTTTGCTCCGGCAATATTAGATTCCATCACGCTTACGTTGTTGGAAACCGTATTTACAGAAGAACTTGTTGCTGATTTTTGGGCCAATGCATTTTGATACGCCGCTTCTGCCTGACCGAGCTGTGTAAGAATTTCTCGGTCATCCAGAATGACCAAAGTATCGCCTTTTTTCACCTGCTGATGTTCTATAAATTTAATTTCCTTGATGTAAGCCGAAACTCTAGTGTTAATCGGATTAATAAATTCCTCTACCTGAGCGGCCTCTGTATAAGTTTTGTCGCCGATGTGAAAGTACTGACGAACCAGCCAATACAATCCAAAACCAATCACCGCAAAAACGATGATATTTGAAATGATGGTTCTGATTTTATTTTTCTTGTTTTCTTTCTTCTTCGCTACGGCAGAATTAGCCGCCGGTTTTGTATCTTGAGTATTTTGTTCCTTGTTTTCCATTATCTTGATTTTCAGTTTTAAAATTAAAGTGTTCCGGTAGATTTCAACAGATTGTAATATTGATACAGCACATTGATTTCTGCATTGGCAAAATCTAATTCCGACTGCAGTTTTTGGTTTTGTGCATCCAGCATTTCTGCCTGTACAGCCAATTGGTTCAGATATTTAGCTTCTGTAATCTTGTAGTTTTCATCGGCTAAATTTTTAGCATCATTCAGAATTTCTGCTTGTTGAATGGCTTCCTGATATTTTGTATAAGCCGCATTCACAGCCATATCCAGATTTTGCTGTACCAAAGTCATCGCATCATTCGCCTGATTTTTCTGGATTTCCCCAAGCTTTACTCTTTCTTTGGTTTTGTATAAATTATCAATATTATAGCTCAAAGAAATTCCGCCCTGCCAACCGCCGGAGTACATATCCAAAACAGGATTTCTCGTCGTAATCGGTCTTTGTAAAGTGTAACCTCCAAAACCTGCAAGCGTCGGCATTTTATCAGTTTTAATGATTTCGATGTTTTTATCGGCAACTTCGATATTGGTTTTTGCCGATTTCATCTGAGGATTGCTGTCGTGAGCGATATTCAGATAATAATCCATTCCGATTCCGGTTTCTTTGTTACCCAAATCTTCTACAGGAACAATCTGCGTTTCAGAATTTAAACCTAAAGCAATATTCAGATTATAATTAAGAATTTTTCTGTTATTGACTAAAGTTAAAATTCCCTGGTCGAGATTTTTGATATTCAATTCTCCACGAATGACTTCATTCCTTGTAATCATTCCTTGTTTATAGAAATCGTTGATGTTTTTTAATCTTTCCTGAGCCAGTTTTTTGTTGTTTTGAAAAACCTTTTCCTGATTGATGATTTTATAAATATCTAAGTAATTTGAAATCACCAAAAACTTAACGTCTTGTTTATTTTTTTCTAAATCCAATTCAGAGAGTTGTTCACGAAGTCCGGCCAATTCAATAGACTTATTCACCAATCCACCTTTGAAGATGAGTTGAGTCGCCTGAACCGCATACGAACTCCCATAATGCGGCATCGGAATCGTTGTTGAATTAGAAAAATCTTTGTCGATAGCTATCACGTTTCCCAAGTAAAACTGACTTGTAGAAGCGGTGATTGTTGGAAGTTTCTGAAGTTTTGTAATATCGGTCTGCTGTTTTGCGATGTCGATATTCTGAGCAGAAACTTTTAGTTGCTGATGGTTCTGAATTGCCAGTGCGGCAACTTCATCTGCGGTCATCTGTTTTATTTCTTGTGAAAAAAACAGCGCAGGAAAGAGACCTATCAAAACTGAGACTGCTGTTTTTATGTTCTTAACCATTTTACCTTGTTTTACAGATGCAAAGTTAGGTTGGTTAAAGATTCAAACAAATGTTTGATTTTTGGAAAAGGATGTTCAAATGTAGGATTCGATTATTGAAATTGCTGTCTGTACTGACTAGGACTCACCCCCAAATGCTTCTTAAAAAAGTGAGAAAACGAGTATTGGTCGCTAAAGCCAAGAACGGTGGAAATCTCTGAAACAGGCATATTAGAAGAGTTTAAATATACTTTTGCTTCATTAATTACAATAGAAGCAATAATCTGGCTTGCCGATCTTCCCGTAATCGACTTCACCACCGACGAAAGATGTCTGGTTGTAATGGATTGCCGCTCCGCATAGAACTCAACATTGCGGTTATTCAAATGATGATTTGACAAATCATTAAGGAATAAAAAAACAATCTCTTCCTGTCTCGACATCTGATTCATAGAGCTGTTGTCTTCATTGGCAATAATTCCTGCCATCTGATAACAGAAAACCGAGAAAAGATGTTCCACAATCTCTTTCTTATAGATCATTTCAGTGTCAGAATCGAGAATATATTTTAAAAAATTGACGCTTTTCCAAACCACTTCCAGGTCATCCGGAGAAAACGGAACACCGACATTCATCTGCTGACGGAAATACCGGTAGGTAATTAACCTGTTAAATTTCAACGACAATGTAGAAATAAATTCGCGCTTATAAGAAACCATCCTCGACTGAAAATCATCGCTGAAAGAAATCAGCTCATAGACGCTTTGCGGATCTGTGACAATAAAAGTATTGGCCGAAAGCTCCAGATCACTGAGATGTTGCCTGAGTTTTATCGTTCCGCTTTTTATAAACAAAAACGCAGGATTCTCAGGACGAAAAGGTTTGTCCACCGTAATTCTCTGATGAATCGTTTCCTGAGTAAAAATCTCAACCCCGAATTTTTCTAAAGCTGTCATAAAACAAATGTAAGTAATCTCTTGAGTGATTGCAAAATTTTATTATTTTAGCATTTACCAAATTTTGATATGAGAAAGATTTATTTGTTACTTGCAGAATACGGCGAGAGCCACAGAAATGCAACCAATAAACTGATTCACTGGATTTGCGTACCGCTCATTTTCTGGACGATTTTAGGATTTATTTCATACATTCCAACGCCGAATATATACCTGAAATACTATGGATTTTTGAGTGTTGCAAGCTTCATTGCATTGGTTTTGGTAACTATTTTTTATTTCAGATTATCCTGGCGAATTGCAGTGATTATGATTTTCATAATGCTCTTGATGGAGCACTTTGTATCATTAGCAAATGTCACTTTCGGAACAAAATCATGGATTTTTTATCTGTCCGTTTTTGTAATAACATGGATTTTACAATTTTTAGGGCACAAGATTGAAGGTAAAAAGCCCTCTTTCTTAAAAGACTTGCAATTCCTTTTAATAGGACCGATATGGCTTTTAAGTTTTATTCTAAAAAAACTTGGAATCAGATATTAAATGGTTAAAAGATGGAGCTGAAAACTTTTTCAGACTGTATAACTTCACTTACAGCCTTTTAATCTTCCAAAGCATAAACTGCAAAACTTGCCAGCCAATGATCTCCACCGTAATTCCCTTTAAAAAGCAAAGGGAGACCATTATTCAGAAATACGGTTGCGGTTTTCTGGAAATCTATTTTAAGAGGATGATTTTCAGGAAGAGATTTCGAAATTCCTTTCATACACCATGCTTTTGAAAAAGATAATCCGACCAGATGCACCGTTTGATAATCACTAAGGTCACTTACAACCGGGATCTTCTCGATATTCTCCAAACTTCTTTTTTCGTAGAATTTATTGATCCACTGTACAAATTCTTGTTGAGGAAGAACCCTTCTCATCAAATCTGCAATTTCTAAGCTCGGAGAAAAAAAATCCGAACCATCCGGTTCAAGATAAGCCGGTGTTTTTTCGTCTTTTAAATAAAAATATTTTGCCTTTTCTATTAATTGATTTTCAAAATCTTTGTCTTTATTTGCTCTTGCCCAATCAATCGCAAAGGCCATAGCAAAAGCAGTATTTGGATGAACTCCTGTTCTGTTCGGATAAGTCTGTTTAGGCAAATATGTTTTCCAGGAACTCAGAATTTTATCCGTTAAAGGTCTTAGATTCTGATGCCAGATTTTGGCTTTAGGATGATTCCAGGTTATTAATTCTTCATCAAGCTTCAGCAACCAGGCCCAGCCGTAAGTTCTTTCAAACGTTGTCGTTAACTGATATTTCGTAAAATAATCAGCTTCTGTTTGTAGATTTTCTTTTTTAAATGAGTTGTCGAGAATATTTTCTATGTCCTTAGCAACGGATAAATTAGGTTTTGTTTTTAACAATCGAACTAACATCCAATGACCATGAACAGAGCTATGCCAGTCGAAGCAACCATAAAAGCTTGGATGTAAATCTTTCGGACTTAAAGAAACTTCATTTGCATTATTAATAATATGTGCTGTCTTATTCGGATATTCCTGATTGATACAGTGAAGGGGTTTTTCGGATAATTTTACCGCCATTTCATCCGTGAGTTTTGGAGTTTCCTGAGCGAAAATGAAATACGGTAAAGATAGAATTGCTAAAAGACTTTTTTTCATTCAATAAAAATAGAAAAGTAATTTTAAAATTTAAGCATAGTTTTTGATGAAACTCACAAAAATCTAATTATGAAAAAAATATTTATCTCTTTATTCTTATTAATATTATTTAATTGCAGCAAATCTGAGAATCAGCATGAAGTAAGTGCTCAATTAGTAGATGTAGTTGATGAAGACAAAGTAGTTAATTATAACATTCCTCCTCCACCTCCACCAAAGCAAGAAGTTCCCATAAGTGCAATGGTTTCTTCTAAAGAAGAAAATAGCGAACCTAAAGTTTCAGCGCCGGAGAACAATATTATTGCAAAGAAAATCATTAAAAATGGCGAAATAGAAATTCAGGTTGGAGATATTAAAAAAGCTCAAAATCAAACCAGTGAAATTGTAAAAAAGAATAATGCTTATATTCAAACTGAACGTTTTAATAATACTGATGTTGATGAAAAATTACTTTTAACAATTCGTGTTCCTCATAAAAATTTTGATGGTTTAATTAATTCATTCTCAAATGGAATTGGTTCGGTTTTATCTAAAAGCATTTCTTCGGATGATGTGACTGAAGAATACACTGATGTCTCAATAAAATTAGGAAATAAAAAAATCTATCTTGAAAAGTATCGGGATATGCTTCGAAGTGCAAAAACTACGAAAGATATGCTCGAAATTCAAGAAAACATTCGTGAACTTGAAGATGAAATTGATATTGCTGAAGGGAGATTGCGTTTTATAGATGACCGTGTAAATTACAGCACTTTGAATTTAGTTTTATATAAAGAAAAAGTAAGAAGCTCGACAACTTCAAAAATAGGTTTTGGAAGTCGTTTCGGAGATTCTTTTACAGAAGGTTGGAATAGTTTTGTCGTTTTTTTCCTTGGAATTATTTCTCTTTGGCCATTCTTTTTACTCGTTCCGATTGTTATTTTAATTTGGAGAAAATGGAAAAACAGAAAGAAAAAAACAATAGAAAATAACTAATTTTTTTCTCTCGCTGATTTTGTAGATTACGCAGATTTTAAATTCCAAGCATATCTGTTGCAAGAATTTAATTTAAAATTTGAAAAATCAGTGAAAGAAAAAAATCACTTTCCTAAAACAAATACAGCCGGAACTTTATGTAGTTCCGGTTTATTTTTTTGCCAGTCTTTGATCGTTTTAGTTTTAATAAACTCATGTTCCGGATCATTGATATTTGCTGCAATACAGAGCTTCGTATTCGGTGATAGAAATTTCATTAAATCTTCGAAAAGCACATTATTCCTGTAAGGTGTTTCCATGAAGATCTGAGAATATCCTGTTTTCTGAACCATTGATTCCAAATGCAGTATCTGCTTTTTCTTTTCGCTTTTATCAATCGGCAAATATCCGTTAAACGTAAATTCCTGTCCGTTAAAACCACTTGAAATCAATGCGAGAATAATAGAAGATGGTCCTGAAATCGGAATGACTCTGATATTTTTTTCATGACACCATTTTACCATTAGATTTCCAGGGTCTGCAATACACGGAAGTCCCGCTTCTGAAAGTAATCCAAAATCTTGGCCTTTCAACATCATCTCCTGTGCTTCTTTAATATCTGCATTTTCTGTGTATTTATCTAAAAGAAAAAGCTTTAAATCTGACTGTTTTTTTTCAGGTGCAAAAAACTTTACGACTTTTCTTGCCGTTTTTTCGTTTTCAACGAAGAAATAATCAGTCTGCATGATGTATTCTTTAATCACAGGAGAAAAATGACTGATCGAAGTGTTTTCTGAAAGATAAGCTGGAAGTAGGAAAAGCATGATTTAGACTAAGGTTTTGATTGAGTTTGATATTTCAGTAAGTCTTTTGAGATAATTTCGCAGGCTTCATCGATTTGTCTGAAAACCTCATCAAATCCTTCTGAACCGCTCCAATAGGGATCAGGAACTTCAAGAGGAAAATGTTTTAAATCTAAATCCTGCATCAATAAAGAAATTTTGTTTTTCTGCTCATCAGTTTTCGCCAATGAAAGTACATCACGAAGATTATTCTTATCCATACAGAAAATTTTATCATAATCATCTAAATCTGACGACTGAATGGGTCTTGAGCATTGTTCTGTGATATCAATCCCATATTTTAAGGCCACTTCTACGGATCTTTTATCAGGACGACTGCCTTCATGCATATTAATTGTTCCTGCTGAATCTATATGAAAATTTTCAGGAAGTTTAGACTTCATTATTCCTTCTGCCAACGGACTTCTGCAGATATTACCGAGGCAAACCATTAAGATTTTCATCTAATATAATTTAAAAGGTTCTTATTGAATATTAAAACTAAATAAAAAAAGGAGAATACATTTATTCTCCTTCTATAAATATCTTCTATACAGAATTAACTTTTGATTTTCTCTGTAAGCTCTTTTACATATTTTTTGACTTCTTTATCAATTTTAGAAACATCTTTTATCGTTTCACAAGCATACATTACTGTAGAATGGTCTTTACCGCCCATTTCCTCGCCAATTTTGGTAAAAGTAGCGTTGGTAAACTCTTTTGCAAAATACATTGCCAATTGTCTGGGAAGAGCAATTTCTCTTTTTCTTGTTTTCGATAAAAGCTGTTCTCTTTTAATTCCGAAATAATCGCAAACCACTTCCTGAATATAAGGAATATTGATGATCTTTTTCTGATTGGCCGCAATCTTATTGATGGTTTCTTTTAATAATTCAAGACTCAAATCAGATTTATAAATTGTAGAATAGGCAATTACCGAGTTGATTACACCGATCAATTCTCTTACATTGGTTTTTGCTTCCGCAGCAAGGAAATCCAGCATATCATCAGTAAGAACAATACCGTCTCTGCTTAATTTATCTTCAATGATTTTTTTTCTGGTTTCAAGATCCGGAGATTTGATCTCTGCAGAAAGTCCCCATTTGAAACGGGAAACAATCCTGTCCTGAATATCCATAATATCAACAGGAGCTTTATCTGAAGTAAGAATAATCTGCTTCCCATTTTGATGCAGATAATCAAAAATATGGAAGAAGCTGTCCTGTGTTGCAGATTTGCCTGAAAGGAACTGAATATCATCAATAATCAGTACATCTACCATCTGATAAAAATTGGCAAATTCAGTCTGTTTATGAGCTTTAGCCGCAGAGATGAACTGCTGAATAAATTTTTCAGATGACAAATAAAGAACGACCTTATCAGGAAATTGATTTTTCACTTCCAATCCTACAGCCTGCCCTAAGTGCGTTTTACCAACTCCATAACCACCGTATAAAAATAAGGGATTGAATGCAGTTGCTCCTGGTCTTTTAGCAATTGATCTTGCAACAGTTGATGCAAATTTATTGCTTTCTCCTTCAACATAATTATCAAAAGAGAAATCTGCTTTAAGATTTGAATCGATATTTACTTTTTTGATTCCCGGTACGACGAAAGGATTAACAATATTGCCCGAAAAGCCTTGCGGCATAGTCTCCTGAATTTTTGGTGTAGGAACAGATTTCCCCTTCATATTCATGGTAACCGGCTTTTCCAAACCGCTCGGCTTATTTTCCATCACCGAATACCAAAGTTTAACACCTTTACCAATGTTTTTCTTCAGGGCAGCAGAAAGCAATGACAGATAGTTATCTTCAATATATTCTTTATAAAAATCACTTGGAACCATCAACGTAAGATTATTGTCAACCAATGAAACCGGCTGTACTTTGTCGAATAGTAAATCAAAAGATTTTTCAAGTTTTTTAAGATCAGAATTATCTTCAGCTGCGTTAAGATTATCACGCATAAACTGAAGGCACTTCTGCCATATCATCATTAAATTTTCGTTCATTTTTATGCCCCGATTAATTCTTTGGTTAGTTGTTTTTAGAAGGAAGACAAAGGTCCAATTTTTTATTTTCAAAAAAAAATATTTCTCATATTGATTATTTAAAAATATATTTGTATGTATAATTCAAAGCTTAAAATGATACATTCAAAACACTCATTACGAGTACGTTACGCAGAAACAGACCCCATGAAATATGTTTATTACGGAAATTACGCAACGTATTTCGAACTTGGGCGCGTGGAACTTTTTCGCAGTATCGGAATCTCTTATGATGAGATCGAAAAACAGGGAATCTGGCTTCCGGTTTCCGATTATAAAATTAAGTATTTAAAACCAGCACTATACGATCAAAAATTAGAAATTCACACCTATATGAGAAAAATTCCGGGAGTGAGAATTGAATTTGAATATGAAATTTATAATGAAGAAGGAATTAAAATTACAGAAGCTTCTACTACCCTTTTCTTTTTGAACGCAGAAACAAATAAGGTCATCAAATGTCCTGACTTTTTAATGAAGCTTATTGATGAAAACTGGGAGGAAAAAGCTCTTTAAAATTATTATGTTTAAATTTTTAAAGATAATCACTGTTCTATAAATTGTTTAAAAGATATATTATATAATACTTCAAATTTATCAATCTCTTTGAAAATATATGAATACTGGAAAGTTACATAATTTAAAGACTATTATTCATCAATATTTTACAATTTATTTAAAAATTTCATTGACGATTCATAAAATATAAGTATATTTATCACGTTTTTAACGCTCATATTATTAATTATGAAAAAAATTCTATATTCTCTATTAATTTTTGCTTCTGCAACATTGTTTGCTCAGAAAAATACTAATGTAAAATTTGCGGTATCGGGAGATATGATAGGTACGGTTGCCATGTTTGAAAGTCAAAAAGATTTTATTCAAAGCACACAAGTTTATAAAACTGCAGCCAGCTTACCTCAAAAGCTAAAAAAATTCAGCTTTATAGCTGATCAAGGTCTTACTGAAGTTAAATTCAAAAACAACAATAGTCCTTTCGATAATATCAGCTTAGCTTCTTTTAATGAACAAAGTAATCTTCCAAAAGATACTCCTGTTTTTATTGAAGGATATGAATTTAAAGACACCAATATGAGAGTCTACTCTGAAATTGCGCAAGATTTGGAAGTAAAAGATTATAATGGTGTAAAAACATTATTTATTACAACTACAAGAAAACAATGATTTAAATAATTCTACATTAAAAAACGGATGACTTTTTAGACATCCGTTTTTTATTAATACTTGTTACCCCATTTCTTTTTGAGCTCTTCATGAATCTTTTTTTCCGTAGCATTATTGCCGGGCTCATAAAATTTAATTTCTTTAATTTCTTCCGGTAAAAAATCCTGATCAACGAAGTTTCCTTCATACGAATGGGCATATTTATATTCTTTTCCGTAATCAAGATCTTTCATGAATTTTGTTGGCGCATTTCTTAAATGAAGCGGAACGGGAAGATTGCCGGTTTTCTTTACAAAAGCCAAAGCCTCATTAATAGCAGCATACGCTGAATTGCTTTTAGGAGAAACTGCAAGATAAATAGCTGTTTCACTCAGTAAAATTCTCGCTTCAGGATTTCCAATGACATTAATTGCCTGAAAACAGTTGTTCGCAATCACCAAAGCATTCGGGTTTGCCAAACCAATATCTTCAGAAGCAAGAATTAACATTCTTCTTGCTATAAACTTAATATCTTCTCCACCTGCAATCATTCTTGCCAACCAATACACCGCACCGTTCGGATCACTTCCACGCATAGATTTGATGAAGGCTGAAATAATATCATAATGCTGTTCCCCGTTTTTATCATAAAGCGCCATCGTTTCCTGAAGAACCGACATGACATCATCGTTAGTAACTTCTTTGGTTGAAGAATTTTTAAACTGATTTAAAACCAATTCAACTGAATTGATCAGCTTCCTGCCGTCACCTCCTGAATATTGGATGAATGCTTCTTTTTCTTTAATGATAAAATCTGTTTTCTCATCGTTATTAAATCTTTCAGAGGCAATATCAATCAGTTCTTCCAGTTTTTCATAACTTAAAGCTTTCAAAATATACACCTGACTTCTTGAAAGCAATGCCGAAACAACTTCAAAACTTGGGTTTTCCGTTGTTGCCCCAATCAGAACCACCCAGCCTTTTTCAACGGCATGGAGCAAAGAATCCTGTTGAGACTTGTTAAAGCGGTGAATTTCATCAATAAAAAGAATCGGCGATTTTCCCGAAAAAAGATTTTGCTTTTTGGCATCTTCAATCACATCACGTACATCTTTCACACCCGAGGAAACTGCAGAAAGCTTAAAAAACTTTCTTCCTGATTTTTCTGAAATAATCTCAGCCAGCGTTGTTTTTCCTGTTCCGGGTGGTCCCCAAAGAATGAGAGAATTAAGCGTGTCATTCTGCAGCATTTTTCTGATAGTACCTTTTTCTCCGGTAAGATGCTCCTGCCCCAAAACGTCATCTAATGTTTTAGGTCTTAATCGTTCAGCTAATGGAATATTTTGATTCAAGATTTCTAATTTGAGGTTTATATAAAATCGCAAACGATAAGATTATCAAATCAGATCTTCAGTAAAGAGTAGATCAAAACCTTATGACACGTCTGGTAGATGATCTGTTTATCGCTTGAAACTTCTAACAAATTTAAACTAATTTTCATTTTTTTACTCTATTTTTGCATTGTTTTGAAACTCACCTTCAATAAAATCGTTACATCACCGTTGGTAATTCTCATCAGATTTTACCAGTGGTTCATCTCGCCATTGCTTCCTAAAAACTGCCGTTATGAGCCAACTTGTTCGCATTATATGGTAGAATCTTTGCAGGTTCACGGCATTTTCAAAGGTTTTTGGCTGGGTGTAAAAAGAATTTCAAAATGTCATCCATGGGGCGGAAGCGGCTACGATCCTGTTCCTCCAAAAAAATAAAAAATATTCAATTAAAAATATAGAAATGAGCAATATTTTCTTTCGAATTTATCTTGTGATATTTGCATTGGTTACCCAATGTTTTTTTGCACAGAATTACCAAGACAGTTTATCTGACGGAACATTAAAAATCAATTCATCAGAATTTCCTGTAAAAATTTATGCAAGCACAGAATTTAGTTACTTAAACAAATTTGCTTCAGTAAATACAACGGAAAATACTTTGGTTATTTTTAATAAAAGCAATGTAGAAGCTGATCCTTATCATTCGAATTCAATTCTTGTCAACAGCTACAAAAATGCCGGTTATCAATTTTTTGATAAAGATTTTAAAGTTGTAGATGCATCAAATATTCCTGACGATAAAATCGAAACGCTGAAATATGCTCTAAAAGCAAAAAAGCCAATCAATCCTACAGATACTTTATCATTAGAAACACCTTTTAAAATCTGGGATCCCACTTCAGGAATTCAGTTAGGTCCGGTAACATTGCATTTTTATAGCTTGATGTTCATCTTTGCATTTGGTTTTGGCTATATTCTGATGACCAAAATATTCAAAACTGATAACGTTAACCAAAAATATCTTGAACCACTTTTTACATGGACTTTGATTGGAACAATTTTGGGAGCAAGAATGGGACATGTTATTTTTTATCAGCCTGAATTATTCAAGGAAGATTTCTGGAGCGTTTTCTTACCGATAAGTACGAAAAATGGCTTAAAATTTACTGGATTTTCAGGATTGGCAAGTCATGGAGCTACGATCGCTTTGATTTTCACAACGCTTTATTATTCATTCAAAATCATCAAGAAAAATCCGTTCTGGGTGTATGACAGATTAGGAATTGTGGTTGCTTTAGGCGGTGCTTTTGTAAGAATGGGTAATTTTTTCAATTCTGAAATCATTGGTAAGCCTGCAGATCCGAATTCTCCGTTTGCATTACTTTTCCCACAGCAAAGCAGAGAATATGGTGTAACAATTCCACGTTTCCCTTCACAATTGTTTGAGGCAGTTGGCTACGTTCTTCTATTTATTTTGCTTTGGATTTTGTATAGAAAAACCAATAAAAAATATCAGCAAGGATGGTTATTCGGTCTATTTTTCATCATTCTTTGGGCAATCCGATTCTTTGTAGAATTCCTGAAAGAGCCTCAAGGTGACGAATTTATTTCCTTTGCAGGATTAAATACAGGTCAGATTCTTTCCATTCCGTTTATGATTGCAGGAGTCATTATTATGATTTACTCTAAAAAGTTTAAAATCACAGAAGCTGAAAACGCAAAACCAGAATAATTTCGGAGCTATAAAATCAGAAAGTCACAACAAAGTTGTGGCTTTTTTATTTAAGTCAAGAAAGACATTTCCAATTTCATCAATCACATTCGTAGGTTGCATTGATTCCTTTGAGTTTTTTTCAGCAGCAAAATCAGCAGCTTTCCCGTGAAGCCAGACTCCCAAAATGGCAGCTTCCTGAGAAGAATAGTTTTGAGCTAAAAGTGAAGTAATTATTCCGGTAAGAATATCGCCACTTCCACCTTTTGCCAAGCCAGAATTTCCTGTAATGTTGTAAAATACTTTTCCGTCAGGAATAATAATCTGTGTGTGATGATCTTTCAAAACAATAAAAATACCGAGCTGTTTTGCTATAGTTTTGGCTAAATCTAACCTTCCAAAAGAGTTTTCTGTATTTCCGAAAAGTCTTTCAAATTCTTTCGGATGCGGAGTAATAACCGAATTTTTGGGAATTGATTTCAAATGATCTTCATTTTTAGAAATGATATTAAGTGCATCTGCATCTAAAATTACGGGAGAATCATGATTTCTTAGAAATTTCAACAATTCTTTTTCTGTTTTTTCTTCAGTTCCCAAACCCGGACCAATTCCGTAAACTGCATTTTCTACTTCATCAATTTGGTTGATATTTTTTTCACCCCCTTCTATAAACATCGCTTCAGGAGAAGAGGTTTGCAGAATTTCATATCCGCATTTCGGAGCCAGAACAAATGTTAATCCAGATCCTGTCTTCAGCGCAGATTTTATTGCCAAGACAGCTGCTCCGATTTTTCCATAGCTTCCCCCAACGATAATTGATTTTCCGTAAATTCCTTTGTGGGTAAAATCTTCACGTGGCTTAAAAATTTTTAAAATTAACTCATCATCAATTACAAAATCATCAGATTCGGTGTTATCTATGAATTCCTGATTTAATTTTATATCTAAAACAAAAACTTTTCCGGCAAATTTTCCGGTTTCGGGATGAAGAAATGCTTTTTTCCAAAACTGAAAGGTTAATGTGTAATCCGTCTTAAAAATCACATCTTTTTTTTCATTCAATTGATCGGTGAACATTCCTGTAGGCACATCAATCGAAATTTTCGGATTGTTTTTCAAATTTAAATTTTCAACCAAATCTTTATAATTTCCTTCTAAACTTCTTGATAAACCTGTTCCGAAGATCGCATCAACAATAATTGCTTTCTCAAAATTGTATTTCTCGATTTCACCAAAATCTTTAAGAGCAATTCCCGAAATATCTCTTAGCCATTTATAATTAATTAAAGCATCATCAGAAAAATATGATTTATCTTTATTAATAAACACATCTACATCAAAGCCTTTCAGATAAAGCATTCTTGCTATCGCAAAACCATCACCGCCGTTGTTTCCGTTACCGCAGAAAATGATAAATTTCGTGTGCTGTTTACAATTTGTCGAAATCCATTCTACACAGGCTGAAGCAGCTCTTTCCATCAACTGTATTGAAGAAATCGGCTCATTTTGAATGGTATAAGCGTCTGCTTTACGGATATTTTCTGCTGTAAATATTTTCATTGATGGCGATTTTTATTAAATTTAACCATAATTATTTAAAAATAATAATAATTTAATTCAAAAAAATGCCGAAAATTTTTAAGATTACTATTATTAAATGATACTTTTGTCTAAAACAATTAAAAATATAAATTATGGGATTTGCTAAAGAATTTAAAGAATTTGCGTTTAAAGGCAACGTAGTAGACCTTGCTGTCGGTGTAATCATCGGTGCTGCTTTCAGTGCTATTGTAAAATCTTTGGTGGATGATATTATCACTCCTTTGATTTTGAATCCAGCATTAGAAAAAGCAAATGTGAAGAATATTGCAGAACTTTCCTGGGAAGGTGTAAAGTATGGTAATTTTTTGTCTTCCGTCATCAGCTTCCTGATTGTTGCATTCGTTTTGTTTATGATGATTAAAGGAATCAACAGCCTTGGTAAAAAGAAAGAGGAAGCTCCGGCTGCTCCTGCAGGACCAACTGAAGACCAGAAATTATTAATGGAAATCAGAGATTTATTGAAAGCAAAAAACAATATATAACAGAAACGCCGCAAACTTTGCGGCGTTTTTATCTATAAACCCAGGTAGATTACTGAATTTGTAAAATACTCGAAATTTGTTCAGCCAAAGACAATCCGATTCTGTCCTGCGCCTCCAAAGTTGAAGCTCCTGTATGCGGAGTAACCGAAATTTTCGAATGGGTGATTACTTCTTTTGAAGGAGTTGGTTCATTAATGAATACATCAAGACCTGCAAATCGTACTTTTCCGGAATTTAATGCTTCCACTAAAGCTGTTTCGTCGATTACACCACCTCTTGAACAGTTAACAACAGCTACACCGTCTTTCATCATTTCAAATTCTGCTTTTCCGATCATGTAACCGTCTTTCTGAGCCGGAACGTGAAGGGTGATAAAATCTGCATGCTTTAAAACATCATGCAATGGTTCAGTTTCAATGTCAACATTAATAAACTGGTTGTTGTAGAACGTTACTTTAATGCTTGCTCTTCCCACCATGTTATCGGCAGCAATTACACGCATTCCTAATCCTAAAGCAATTTTTGCAACTTCCTGCCCGATTCTTCCCATCCCTATGATTCCAATGGTTTTTCCTTTCAGCTCAATTCCTGCTGCATAAGCTTTCTTAAGCGAAGCAAACTCAGTATCTCCTACCAAAGGCATTTTTCTGTTGGAATCCTGCAAAAATCTTGCACCGGAAAACAAATGGGCAAAAACAAGTTCAGCAACAGATTCTGACGACGCAGCCGGTGTATTGATGACATGAATTCCTTTTTCTCTGGCATAATCTACATCGATATTATCCATTCCTACTCCACCTCTTCCGATGATTTCCAAAGAAGGACAATTATCGATAATATCTTTTCTTACCTGTGTTGCGCTTCTTACCAAAAGAGTTTTGATCTGGTTTTCGTTGATGTAATCTAATAAAAATTCCTGAGGGACTTTGGTAGTAATCACTTCAAATCCTTTGTCTGTTAATGCATCGATTCCTGACTGGTCTAAACCGTCGTTTGCTAAAACTTTCATACTGCTTAATAATATTTAAAATGCAAAAAGATTTAAAAACTAAAAGATGTAGGCTGATGCTTTTTCTATTTAATCTTTAAACCTTTTCTATGATTTAATCTTCTTTAAAAACTTCGATGGTTACCTGTTTTTCGATAAGGTCGGTAAATTTACCTTTATATCTGGTCGCTCTTACAAGGTGATTGTCGATCCAGTGGTAGTTTCCGCCTCTTGGTTTTCCGCACAATACACTGTGATATTTGAATCCGTGTTTGTCTAACCAATCGATGGTAATCTGCTTCAGATTTTCTGTTCTTGAAGTAAAAAAACAGATCTGGTGACCTTCATCATACCATTTGTTGATGGTTTCCAGTGCATCCGGAAAAGGTTCGCAAGTTACCATTCTTTCCGGCTCTTCATTAGGAACATCATCAGTAATTGTTCCGTCGATATCGATCAGATAATTTTTAATTCCGTCTTTTAGAATCGGACTGATATGCTCAATATAATCTAGTTCCATCGTTCAAAAATTTTAAAGTGCAAAGTTACACAATATCATTCATATAGGAGCATTAATATTTATTTATCTGAAAAATCAATCAAAAACGTTACGAATAAGAGAATATTTTTAACATTTAATTTACAATTTCTGTATATTTAATTAAAATTTTTCTTTTTAAAACAATCAAATTACGTCATAAATTCTACAAAATTTAAAAATCATTTAACATAAAAGCTAATGTAGGAGTAAAAATTATCCGTTTATTATTTTTTTTTTGAAAGCAAATACTCAATTTTTAGTTATATTTAAATACGACTTAAAAAAGAGATTATGAAAAGATTTTTTTCTTTGGTTTTTGTTGTTTTGGGGTGGTTTGCTGTCATCATGCAATATATTTTGATGTACAATAATTCAGAACTTACTTTAGCAGAAATGACGATGCGTTTTTTCAGTTATTTTACCATTCTTACCAATATTATTGTTGCAACATACTTTACATTGCAATTATTCGGAAATTCTCAAAAGACAGAAAATTCAGGAATCATAACTGCAATTACTATTTATATTTTGGTAGTGGGCTTAATTTATCAGGGGATTTTACGATCAACATGGAGTCCTGTAGGAATGCAGAAAATTGTCGACGAACTTTTGCATACGATTATCCCGTTTCTTGCTTTATTGTTCTGGATTTTCATTGCAAATAAAAAAAATTTATCATACAAACTGATTCCTCGATGGACAATTTACCCATTACTTTATCTGGCTTTTATTCTTATACGAGGGAACTTTGCCGGCTTTTATCCTTATCCTTTTATAGATGCTATTACATTAAGTTATTCTAAAGTGTTGACAAATTCTTTTTTTATTTTGATCTTTTTCATTCTGTTATCGGTAATTTTCATCCGGGTTGGTAAGGCTTTAAACAAACAATAATGTCTAAGTTTTACTTTTCATCATGATGTTTTACCAAAAATTTCCAAAATACATTTATTAAACTTAAATTTGTAGGAATGGAAGAATTGGTAGTTTTAGTCAACCACGAAGATCAGGTTTTAGGTCTGATGGAAAAACAGCAGGCTCACATCAACGGTTTGCTGCACCGTGCTTTCTCAGTTTTTATATTTAATGAAAAAGGAGAAATGCTCTTACAAAAACGTGCGAAAAAAAAATATCATTCTCCAGGAAAATGGACCAATGCAGTCTGCTCACATCCAAGAAACGGAGAAACCTATCTTGAAGGGGCAAACAGAAGACTATATGAAGAATTAGGAATTAAGGCCGAGCTTTTAGAAAAGTTTCATTTTATATACAAAGCAAATGTAGGAGACAGTCTTTGGGAGCATGAGCTCGATCATGTTTTTACAGGAGTTTATAATTTGGATTTTAATCTTAATGCAGATGAAGTGGAAGAAATACGTTTCATTTCGTTGGAAGATTTAGAAGCTGAAATTGCACAACATCCTGAACAGTTTACCGAATGGTTCAAAATTATTTTGGAAGAATATAAACACAATTTATAATAACACAGATGAAAAAAATTTTATTCGCCGCTTTTATCTTTGCAACAAGCTGTCTTTTTTCGCAACAGTTGGGAACTGAGCTTTATGAAAGTGAAAATTACTCGATTGTAATGCCCGATACCTGGAAAGCAACCAATGATGAAGGAATTGTAAACATTTTTCCGACCAATGAGATCGGAGCCATTACCATTTCGGAATATCATGATCTGGATTTACCCAAATCTGAAGTTAAGAAATTTATTCTGGCATTGTACAACTCTACAGACGACGAGAAAAAAGTAAAAAATACAGGCAGCAAAAAAGGTTATTCTGAATATCTGTACGAATATTTTGATGAAAAAGAAAAACTTTTCTGGATCACCAAGCTGTATCAGAAAAATAAAGACATGTTCATTATAAGCATCAATTGTCAGGAAAAGCACTGGAACGGCAATTACATGAAAGTGTTCAATGAAACATTTGACAGTTTTAAAATAAAAAAATAGAAATAAAATTTAGAAATGAAAAAAACAGCATTGTACGACAAACACGTTTCTTTGGGAGCGAAAATAGTACCTTTTGCAGGATTTGAAATGCCTGTACAATATTCCGGAGTAACGGAAGAACACTTTGCAGTAAGAGAAAAAGCAGGTTTATTTGATGTTTCTCATATGGGACAGTTTTTCATTGAAGGAGCAGGTGCAAAAGATCTTTTGCAGTTTGTAACGACAAACAATGTAGATGTTTTAGAAAACGGAAAAGCGCAGTATTCTTGCCTTCCAAACGAAAACGGAGGAATTGTGGATGATTTGATCGTTTACAAAATGGATGACGAAAAATACTTTGTGGTCGTAAATGCTTCAAACATCGATAAAGACTGGGATCACATCTCAAAATACAACACTTTCGGTGCGAAAATGACGAACGCTTCAGACGATATGTCTTTATTGGCGGTTCAGGGACCGAAAGCTACTGAAATTCTTCAGAAACTTACAGAAACCAATCTTTCTGAAATCCCTTATTACAATTTCACAGTTGGTTCCGTTGCAGGAGTAAATGATGTAATTATTTCAAACACAGGATATACAGGAAGCGGTGGTTTTGAAATTTATTTTAAAAATGACGCAGCCGAAAAACTTTGGGATGCGATTATCGAAGCCGGAGCTGAAGAAGGAATTATTCCTTGCGGATTGGCTGCAAGAGACACTTTAAGACTGGAAAAAGGATTCTGCCTTTACGGAAATGACATCGACGATACTACTTCACCAATTGAAGCTGGTTTAGGATGGATTACAAAATTTGATAAAGATTTTGTTTCTAAAGAAACTTTTGCAAAGCAGAAAGAAGAAGGTGTTACAAGAAAATTAGTTGGTTTTGAATTAACGGACAAAGGTGTTCCAAGACATGATTATCCTGTTGTGGATGCAGAAGGAAACGTAATCGGAAAGGTAACTTCAGGAACTCAGTCTCCGATGAAAAAAGTTGGATTGGGCCTTGCTTATGTAGACAAACCTCACTTCAAATTAGGTTCTGAGATCTTTATTCAGGTAAGAAACAAAAATATTCCTGCAAAAGTGGTGAAAATGCCATTTGTTTAAGCAAAAAATTTTTAATTATACAAAAACCGCTTTATCATTTTTGATGAAGCGGTTTTTAATTGTGTATTTCGTGCATTTCTTGGTGACCTTTGTGTTAAAAAAAGTATGAATTTTACCACTAAGTTCACAATGCTTTTAACAAGGGACACAACGCATTTTATTTCATGCAAACTGTTTGAGACTTTCTTCGATTGTATTTTGTTTCTTGCAACTTGTTTGAAACTTCCTGCAATTGCTTTTTGTTTCCTGCAATTTGTTTGAAACTTTCTGCGATTGCAATTTGTTCCCCACAATCTGTTTGAGACTTCCTGAGATTGCATTTTGTTCCCCACAACTTGTTTGAAACTTCCGTCAATGTTGTTTTGTTTCCCGCAATTTGTTTGGAACAAAACAACTTTTACTTTTAAAGCAAATTGCTTCAAAATTCTGCAAAAAAATTTTCTATTAATCACACAAAAAACCTCATAGGTTTTAAAAACCTATGAGGTTTGATCCTGTTCGAGAATCTGAAATCTGTGGAAACTATACCCCTCCAAAAAATGATTTCAAAGCTTCTACATTCTTTTTATCATTTCCAACAAAAATTTCTTTATCCGTGATAAAAACCGGACGCTTTAAAAACGTATAATGATCCAGAATAAGCTCTTTAAAATCTTCTTCTTTCAATAATTTTACATCCAGTCCTCTCAATTTAATCTGAGTCGATTTTTTACTGAACAAAGCTTCATAAGAATTGGTATGCTTATGCATTTCTTCAAGCTCCTCTTTGGTAATCGGTTCTTTTCTGATTTCTCTTTTTTCCCAATCGGTTAAATCAAACTGTGCTAAGATTTTTCTGCAGGTATCGCAGGTATTAAGATGAAAAACTTTCTTCATAAATTAAATTTATCCCAAAAATAAGGCAAAATTTAAAATATCATTTAATGATATTTTTCTTTTAACGCAAAGTCCGTAAAGATTCTTTTAACTACTACCTGTTTTTAAGTTCGCAAAACGAAGTTTCGCCGATTCCAATAAATTTAAATTTATACTTTAGGCAAAGACGTTTCATTTATAAAATAATAAAAGTCTATTTCTAATAAATGAGTAAAATGACTTTTAGGAGAAGGATTTTAAAAATTATTAAATACCTTTAGTAAAAATTTGAAAATGGAAAACAAACCTATTACTTTTCAGTTTATTTCTGAGCCTTCAGACGTTAATTATGGAGGAAATGTACACGGCGGAAGTGTAATGAAGTGGATCGATCAGGCAGGGTATGCATGTGCAACAACATGGAGCGGAAATTATTCTGTAACGGTTTATGTAGGCGGAATCCGTTTTTATGAACCAATAAAAATTGGTGAGATTGTGAAGGTTGAAGCACAGGTTATTTACACCGGTTCTTCGAGTATGCATATTTCTATCAATGTGTTCTCAAGAAATTTAAAACAGCCTCAATTTGATAAGAAAACACATTGTATTATTGTCTTTGTAGCCGTTGATGAAAACGGAAAAAAGCTTCCCGTTCCCAAATGGATTCCCGAAACTGAAGAGGAAAAACAGCAGGAACAATATGCAAAACGTCTGATGCAACTGAGAACACAGATTGAAGACGAAATGAAACCTTTTCTTTAAAGTTTATGAGACGTAAAGAATTTTTAGCACTTTCTTCATTGGGATTTCTTGGAATTTCCTGTGGAATTTCAGGAAGGCATTCTTATCAAAAAAATATGGCTATCCAATTATATACCGTTCGGGATTCAATTTCAAAAGATTTAGAAAAGACATTAGAGAAACTTGCTTATTTAGGTTTCAAAAATCTCGAAATCTATGGTTACAACGGAAGATTTTTCGGCAAAACAAAGTCAGAATTTCAGACAATTTTAAAAAACAACGGTTTGCAGGTGATCAGTTCTCATCATACTACCGGAAGAACCGACCTTCACGACGGAACTCTGCTTCAAAACTGGGAACAAACTTTAGAAGATTTAAATTTTATCGGAGCAACATATGCTGTCTGTTCCTATCTTCCGGAAGCAGAAAGAACGATCGAAGCCTATCAAAAGCTCCCTGAAATATTAGAAAATAAGGGAAAAATTTCAAAACAAAATGGTATTCAATTGGCTTATCACAATCATGATTTTGAATTTTTGAAAATGAATGATGAGAATAATTTTTATGATTTTATTCTTAAAAATACGTCTTCAGATTTAGTAAAGATGGAATTGGATCTGTACTGGATTTCGAAAGCAGGTCTGGATCCATTAGTTTATTTTGAAAAGTATCCTAACCGATTTCCTTTATGGCACGTGAAAGATATGAAGGCAGAAACAAAAGATTTCACAGAAATAGGAAATGGTACTGTAGATTTTAAAAAGATTTTTGAGGCCAAAGAAAAAGCAGGTTTAAAGCATTGGTTTTTGGAGCAGGATTCCAGTGATAAAGATATTTTTGAGAGTATTTCGATGAGTACAAAATATATTAAAGAGAATGGATTTTTCTTTAAATAATGCTATGATTTAATTTGATCGGATTTGCATTTAGCCTTAAATAAAAAAGTAATTATTGCAACTCTAAATTAAACGAAAAAACCTTTCAAAATGTTTGAAAGGCTTTTTTATATTTATTTAAAAACGTATTATCTTGCGATATTTACGGCTCTTGTTTCTCTAATTACGGTAACTTTTACCTGTCCTGGATAAGTCAGTTCATTTTGGATTTTTTCTGAGATATCATAAGAAAGTTGGGAAGCTACTTCATCATTTACTTTTCCGCTTTCTACCATTACTCTCAATTCTCTTCCTGCCTGAATGGCATAAGCTGAAGAAACACCTTCGAAGCTTAATGCTGCAGATTCAAGATCTTTCAGTCTCTGGATATAAGATTCCAAAACCTGTCTTCTTGCTCCCGGTCTTGCTCCTGAAATCGCATCGGCAACCTGAATGATTGGAGATAATAATGACGTCATTTCTACTTCGTCGTGGTGAGCTCCAATAGCATTGATCACTTCTGCGTTTTCACCATATTTTTCAGCCCACTGCATTCCTAAAAGAGCGTGTGGAAGTTCAGATTCTTGCTCAGGAACTTTACCGATATCGTGTAGAAGACCTGCTCTTTTTGCAAGTTTCACATTTAAGCCTAATTCGGCAGCCATTGTCGCAGCGATGTTTGCCACTTCTCTTGAGTGCTGTAAAAGGTTTTGTCCGTAAGAAGAACGGTATTTCATTCTACCAACAATCTTCACCAGTTCCGGGTGTAATCCGTGGATTCCTAAATCGATAATGGTCCTTTTACCTACTTCAATAATTTCTTCCTCGATCTGCTTTCTTGTTTTTTCAACAACTTCTTCGATTCTTGCCGGGTGAATTCTTCCGTCGGTAACCAATCTGTGAAGTGATAGTCTTGCGATTTCTCTTCTTACAGGATCAAAACAAGAAAGAAGAATAGCTTCAGGAGTATCATCAACGATAATTTCTACACCAGTAACCGCTTCTAAGGCACGAATATTTCTACCTTCTCTACCGATAATTCTACCTTTCACCTCATCAGATTCAATGTTGAAAACAGAAACTGAATTTTCGATCGCCTGCTCGGTACCGATTCTCTGGATCGTTTGGATAACAATTTTTCTGGCTTCGCTTTTAGCATTCAGCTGGGCTTCTTCCATGATACTCTGAACGTGTGCCTGAGCTCTTGTTTTCGCTTCCGCTCTCATGGTTTCTACCAACTCTGCTTTCGCTTCTTCTGCTGTATAATTTGAGATTTTCTCAAGCATTTCTACCTTTCTGGCAGTTGCTGAGTCTAAATCTTGTTGTTTTTTCTCTAAAATTTCGTTTTTCTTGGCGTAATCAGCGATTTGCTTGTCTAAATCTTTCTCTAATTTTCCTGTTTTGCTAAGCTCGTCATTCAGCTTATTTTCTTTGTCTTTGATTCTTTTTTCAGCCTCCTGCATTTTCTTCTCTCTTGACTGAATATCTGCATCATGCTGGGATTTTAGTTCAAGAAATTTTTCTTTTGCCTGAAGGTTTTTTTCCTTTTTTATTGATTCTGCCTGTACTGTGGCTTTTTCAAGTAAATTATCTGCATTTTTCTTTGCATCATCTATAATAAATTTCGCCTTGGTATTGAGAGAGCTTTTAGAGAAAAACATCCCTGCTACTGCACCGATTACTAAGCAAATAACGCCTATAATAATAGCGGTTGTTGTCATATATATTGAGTTTTAATTGTCTTGTTATAAAATAAAAAAGCCCACAGTAATTCAGAGATTGAGAGTAAACTCCTAATCAACACGATTTGAACTGATTTCTACTGTCTGTAATCCGGAAATCCGGCGCGCCATTCAATAGACATTTGTTCGGTAATTGTTTAGCGTTGAGTTTACCTTTAATGTGTTAGAATTACTGTGGGCAGATTTTCTGGAAAAATTCTTATTTTTCCATACCATCCAGCGTTTGATTGATTTTTACTAATCTTTCGTTGGCTGATTTTATATTCTTTTCATGATTAAGAGAAACTACTTCTGCATTGGTTCCCAGCTTGAGGGCACACATTGCCAAAGCATCCTGTTTGTCTCTTACATCAAAGTTCTGTTCAAAATCTTTAATCATATTTTCAATTTGCTTCCCCACCTTACGCAGAGTTTCCTCTTCTGCTGCGGGTACGTTCAGCGGATATATTCTTCCTGCAATGTTGATGGTTATTCTCCTTACCTCCATTATAATCCACTGTTTTGAAGCTGTGCAATACAAAAGTCTACTTCTTTTACCAATCTGTTGATATGGTTTTTCATAAGTCTGTTGTGCTCAGGATTTCCTGATATTGCTGAATAAAGTTTTATATTTTTCTGTTCTTCTGCTAATACCTGATTTTTTTTTCTCTCCTCATTATATTTCATCTTCAGCTCACTATGCTCTTTGCTTAATTCCGAATATTTTTCAGAGAGATTCTGGTAGCTTTTGTATAAGCTTGTAATCTTCTTTTCCAGTTCTGAAAAATTATTTTCTAATTCTTGAAGCATTTCAGGTTGTGATATTCTAACTATTAGCAAAAATAGGAAAATATTGGTACTAACAAAAATAAAAATCTTTATATTTTGATAAAAACGAAAAAGGAGATGCCAAGCACCTCCCTGTTATATTAATTTTATATTAACATTATTCAAATTTCAGTACAAACATGATCGCTCTTGTCTGTAAAGTAGAAACTGCGGCAGACCAATAAGGTGGTGTTGCAGCATTATCGGAAACCATTTCATTATTCATAAAGAAAGTTCCTCTGATTGCCGGAGTCAGCTTAAATTTATTAAAGTAAAACTGAATACCCATTTCTGCAGACCATGCAAAGTTGTGTGTTGTAGATCTGAAAGTCTGTTGTAAGTTATCATCCGCTGAATCTGAATTAGACTGCAAATTAACTATATAATTTACCCCTGCAGCAACATATGGTCTTGAATTATACCATCTTTCACCATGTAATTCCAATAGAACAGGTACATCCACTAAAGTAGATTTAATATCTCTCACTCTGTCTTTCTCAGTTAATACAAGAGGAGCAAAAGGAGGATTTGTTAAACTGCCATCCTGATACATTGAATTAGTGTCTGTATTAAAAGTCAATTGTCTCTGCGCAAATTGTAACCCCGGCTCTACTCTTACGTCCAAATAATCATTTAATCTGAATTTAGCAATAAGACCAGCTCCGAAACTATAGCTTTCTTTAGAATGTACAAGGTTGTGATTCTCATACATCCCGTAACGTGGGTCAAGCACAATTTTATAATCCAGCCTATTTCCATTCAAGTAAAAACCCCAACTTACTTTTTTCTGGTCAAAGTCTTCCAACCTGTCCATTCTGTTACGAGTTCTAAATTGAGCATTTGCAACTGTTGCAATACTTACTGAGGCTAAAACCAGAGCTTTTAATAGAAATTTATTCATAGGTTATTTTGTTGCTTTATAAATTGTGGCTATACCTAAACTTAGTTTTTTGTATTCTACTTTTTTAAATCCTGTATCTAAAAGAATTTGTTTCATTTTTTCTCCAAACGGAAAAGCATTTACAGAATCGGGAAGATAAGTATACGCCCTGTTATCCTTAGAAACCAGCCTGCCGATTGCCGGCAAAATGTTTTTGAAATAAAACATATAAAATGGCCCTAAAAAACCTTCTACTTTTGAAAATTCAAGAATATAAACACTCTTGTTTTCTTTCACTACTCTTCTCAGTTCTGATAAACCTTTATTCAGGTTTTCAAAATTTCTCACTCCAAAAGCAACGGAAACTGCATCAAATCTATTGTCCTCGAAAGGTAAATTTTCTGCATCACCCTTTTGCATGGAAATTTTGCCGTCTAAATTAAGTTTTTTTATTTTAATAACGCCAACATTTAACATTTGTTGCGATAAATCTAATCCTACTACTTTTGCACCTGTTCCTTTTTCAACAGCAATGGCTAAATCACCTGTTCCTGTAGCAACATCCAGCGTTTCTTTAGGCTGATCGTTATTCATCCATTTTACCAGCTTATTTCTCCAAAGAACGTCTATTTTCATAGACAATACATGGTTTAATAAATCGTATTTCGGTGCAATATTGTCGAACATATCCTCTACCTGACTCTTTTTACTAGATTCAGTATTGTAGGGTGTTACTTGGTTGATATCTTTTGTCAAAACTTAAAACTTGTAATATTCTTTATAATAATTTAGGTAATCCTGCTTACGGAAAATCTTTGATCTAGATTCTACTTTCTGAATATTCTTAATCAGCTGATCGTAATCTTCATCCACATTATAATAAAAGTCTTCTGTATAGAGTTTATTAAAGTGTTTTGCTCCTCCGTAATATTCTTTTCCGTCTATCTTTATTTTATCCAATGCCAAAAGTAATGAATCTTTTTTTAGGTTGTACCCATAATATTGATCATTGATATAATAATCTTTGTGTGCGATATTAATAAGACCACGGATTTTATTTACTTCAAATGCAGAATCGTAAAGCATTTTTTTATTCTGGTCAAAAACTTTTATTGAGTTTTTGCCTTTTTTCAAATCAACATATACAAACTGCCCTGCTGAAACAATTCCCTCATCGCCATTATTTATTTTATAATAATATGTATTGGGAGTAGGGTTATCTACTACGTAATAATTTTTTTTGGCAAGCAAGAAGTTGTAAACAGCAAAGGCCCCCACAAATACCACAACTGCAACCAGTAAGCCTTTTAATGACGGATTGTTTTTCATAGATTGACAGAAACAATTTTTGCAAATTTAATAATATTTTTAATTCTTTCTTATTAATATTAATTATTAACTTTGCATCTTTAAAAAATTATACAAACGAATGCCGAATACGATCATTATTGGTTCCGGATCTTACCTTCCGAACAGAGTAATTGGAAGAGATTTTTTCTTAGATTCAGAGTTTTATTCAGAGGACGGAGTGAAGATTGACAAACCTGCTGAAGAAACCATTGCGAAATTTGTAGAAATCACAGAAATAGAAAACAGGAGGTTTATAGATGAAGATCTTTCAAACTCACAAATCGGTTATGAAGCTGCAAAAATTGCCATCGCAGACGCAAATATAGATCAGGAAGAACTTGATTATATTATCTATGCAAGTAATTTCGGTGAAGTCACCGTAAACGGTTATGCTGATTTTATGCCTACTATGGCGGCCCGTGTAAAAAATAAACTGGGCATCAAAAACAGAAAATGTATTACTTACGATATGCTTTTCGGTTGTCCGGGATGGGTTGAAGCAATGATTTTGGCTGATAATTTAATTAAAGCTAAAGTTGCCAAGACAATTTTGGTCATCGGTGCAGAAACATTGAGCAGGGTAACCGATCCGCACGACAGAAACAGAATGATTTTTGCAGACGGAGCAGGCGCTGTTGTTGTAAAATCAACCGACGAAGAAAATGTAGGAATTATCGCTCACAATACAATTTGTGACAACGGACCAGAGCTTGATTATTTAGCAAACGGACCATCTATAAATAAAGATTCTGACCAAACTCGCCTTTTCGTAAGAATGCAGGGAAGAAAAATCTACGAATACGCTCTTAAAAATGTTCCTGTTGCCATCAAGGAAACGATTGACGATGCAGGACTTTCCATTGAAGATATCGACAAAATTCTAATTCATCAGGCAAATGCTAAAATGGATTATGCCATGATCGAAAGACTTCACAAGCTTTACGACATCAAAGATTACGATCATGCAATCTCACCAATGACGATTCAGGATTTCGGAAATTCTTCTGTGGCAACAATTCCTACCATGTTTGATTTAATAATTAAAGGAAATATGAGTGGTCATTCGTTTAAAGATAAAGGTAACATTGTAATGACTTCGGTTGGAGCCGGAATGAACATTAATGCTATCGTTTATAAATTTCCTTAGGATTTAAGTCATTAAACAAAGATATTGAAGCACAAAGGGAAATTTTCTTTTGTGCTTTTTTATAAAATTCAGTTATGCAGAGAAATTTTTTAATTATTGCCGGAATTTTCCTTTTAATGGAAATCTATATTTACCAGGCAATAAGAACACTCACCGATAATTTTTGGATCAAGTTTGGATACTGCATCCTTTATCTTGGTATTTACGGATTATTCGCTTACGAAATCCTCACTTTCCAAAGAGGTGACAGAGATGCGCACAAACCTCATCTTATCAGTATTTTACTTCTGGTATTTATTCTTCCTAAGATATTTATTGTTCTGTTTCTTTTAATTGATGATATTTTCAGACTTGGAAGCTATGCTGTAGGATTTACAAGATCATCAGAAAACTTTTTCCCGGAAAGGCGTAAGTTTTTAAGTCTTGTCGGATTAGGTTTAGGCGGAGTTCTGTCAGGGTTATTTATTGACGGGATCACTTTCGGAAAATACAGACACAAAGTAAGAAAAGTAAAGGTAAAAATTGCCAATCTTCCTAAGAGCTTTAAAGGTTACAAAATTATTCAGATTTCTGATGTGCATAGCGGAAGTTTTGATGATCCTAATAAATTGGCTCATGCCATTGATTTAATCAACAAACAGAAGCCCGATTTGGTTTTATTTACCGGAGATATGGTAAACAATGTCGCTGATGAATTTAAACCTTTTATTCCTTTATTTTCTAAAATAACAGCGAAAGACGGTAAGTTTTCAGTTTTAGGAAACCACGATTACGGCGATTATGTAACCTGGAAATCTCTTGATGAAAAGAAACAAAATCTCGATACCTTAATTGATTATCAAAAACAGGCAGGTTTTGATATGATGCGAAATGAGCACCGAGTTATCGAAAAAAATGGTGAAAAATTATACATTTTAGGTGTTGAAAACTGGGGATTAAAGCCATTTCCACAGTTTGGACAAATTGATAAAGCTTTGCAGAACGTTCCGCAGAATGCTGCTAAAATTTTAATGAGCCACGACCCTACTCATTTTGATTATGTAGTAAAAAAACATCCGGCCAATATTTCTTTAACCCTTTCAGGACACACTCACGGAATGCAGTTCGGTTTGGATTTAAAAAATGTGAAATGGTCGCCTGTACAATACAAATATCCGAAATGGGCAGATTTATATGAAAGCGAAGGGAAGTTATTATATGTAAACCGTGGTTTCGGGGTTTTAGGTTATCCTGGAAGAGTGGGTGTTTTACCGGAAATTACGCTTTTGGAACTTTCGTAAAATTAGATATTTATGCATTGATTTAAAGATACTTTTCGCTAAATATTTCGATAAGTGTTTTTGAATCAATCGCATTATTATCAAATCTAGTTAAAACTTCACGAACTTTAGGATATTCATCTATAAATTCAAGATTTTTAATTTCTTTAAGCCCAAATTCATTCATTATTTCTCTGAAAAAAACTTCATCAACGCCCCAATATCTAACATACTTAGCTTCATCAATAAATATTTCAACTAAGCTTTTTTCATCATTAAAAATCAACCCAAAATTAATGAAAGAATCTTGTGTTAGTTCTTTTTTGTATTGATCAATAAATTCTAATATAGAATCTTTTTCAGCGTAATTTCCGTAATTAAGATCAAAATCAATATGACCAAATAAAACAGCAGCAACATCAGGCAATGTTTGCGATAGTGCCAAAATTAAATTCCAAAGCTTGGAATTATTTATATTAATTTCACAATAAAAATCAAAGCCTATTAAATCGTTTTTACTATTATTTTCATTCAAACTAAAAGTATAACCTTCCACAATATTTGCAGTTTTGCTTTCTTCCCATCTTTTTAAGACTGAAGAGTTTCTGGGAATTTCGTCTTCATATAAAAATCTTATCGTTTTTGGTAATTCTAAAGTTGGTTTCATAATCAAAATATATAATCTTTCATTCTTGATGTAGCCAGTTCTTTCTCATTAATCCAAGAAAGGAAGGCTTCCAGCTTATCTTCCATTTTTTTACCTAAATTATACTTTCTGTAAAAGGGAATTTTAAACTGATATTTTTGAATATCGGTAAATTGCCAGGAATCAAGATAAACCAAAACAAAATCGTCTTTCTTCAAAGTTTCAAAAACCATATTCTGATAATACTCCATCGGCAAAACCTGAAAAACGAAATCATTGTATGGAAGCTGACTGTAAGGAGAAATACTTTCCGGAACAATACTCATCCCATTATCTTCTACGATTTCTGAGCTCCTTTTTAATCTTTTAAAAGGAAAAAGAATATCTGCATTGTCGACATTTGAAATATAGTTAAAACCGATTGATTTTAATTCTTCCAAAGAAAACTGCAGGTCTTTTTGACGGATTCCTTTAATTTGCTTTTCAAGAAAATCCTGAGTAGCTCTCTTTACGTCTTCTACATTTGCAAGGCTGAAATCTTTATTGAAAAAAGCAATTTCATGCCCTTGAGCAGAAATTGCTTTTAGTAAATTCTGAAGTTTTTCTGCAATAGAAACTTCCACAAAAAAACTTGCTTTTATATCGTGAATATCTAAAATTCTGAGAATTGCTTTGATATTGCTTTCTGTAATTTTCAGTCTCTCTTCATTAGAGACAATTGTACCGTTTTTAGTTTCGGCTTCAATATTCAGAATGTTAAATGTCAGCAATATCATTCAGGATAATTTAGATAAAATTTATACTTAAAATAAATTGTAATTAGTTCTTATTCAGTTTCACTCTAAGATTCTTGATCATATCTTTAGTCATTTCAGAAATTCCGAAATCATAAGTCAGTCCCCAATCTTTTTTAGCTACAGAATCATCAATCGAAGCCGGCCATGAATCTGCAATCTGCTGTCTGAAATCCGGTTTATAATCGATCGTAAATTCAGGAATTTCTTTCTTAATTTCCTCAGATAATTCTTTCGGAGTAAAAGACATTCCACCTAAATTATAAGATGAACGAACCGTTAAATTTTCTTTCGGAGCTTCCATTAATTTCAAAGTTGCGTTGATAGCGTCATCCATGTACAGCATAGGCATTCCTGTATTTTCGGAAATAAAGCTGGTATATTTTCCTTCTTCAATGGCTTCGTAGAAAATTTCAACGGCATAATCGGTAGTTCCTCCACCGGCAGGAGTTTTCCATGAAATCAGTCCCGGATATCTGATACTTCTTACGTCTACTCCATGCTTATCAAAATAATATTCGCACCATTTTTCTCCTGCCATTTTAGAAATTCCGTAAACCGTCGTAGGATTCAATACTACATCCTGACCAACATTTTCTTTTGGAATTCCTTTCCCGAAAACAGCAATTGAACTAGGCCAGAAAATCTTTTTAAGTAGACCTTCTTTTGCTAGTTCACAAAAATGAAGAAGTGGTTCAAGATTTAACTTCCATGCGAAAATCGGCTGTTTTTCAGACGTCCCTGACAAAAGTGAAGCTAAGTGATATACTGTAGTAATTTCGTAATCTTTAATCACTTGTCTTACCAACTGTGTATTGGTAACATCCATTCTTTCATAATATCCTGCTGAAGTAAGACCTTTTTGATATCTGTCAAGACCCGAAGCAACCACATTTTCAGCTCCATGAATTTCTACTAATCGGTTTGTAAGCTCAGTTCCAATCTGCCCTAAAGCACCTGTAATCAATATTTTTTCCGTATAGGACTCCATTTTTATTTATTATTAGTTGATTGAAAGCAAAAGTAAATATTTTCAACCCTATCTTAAAACAAAATTGTAAATTCGGATATAAAATTTGTAAATGAAAAAGATCACCATCATATTTATCCTTTTTTCTTTCTCTGTTTCAGCACAATACACGGACATTAATATTATAAAAGAAGTCAAAGTAAAAAATAAAGGAGTGGTCGTCTCTGCTCATCCTCTCGCCAGTGAAGCCGGGGCAAAAGTCCTTAGAATTGGAGGAAATGCGTATGATGCTGTCATTGCGACTCAATATGCTTTAGCTGTTGTCTATCCCCAAGCCGGAAATATTGGAGGCGGCGGTTTTCTGGTCGGTGTAAAGAATAATGGCGAAAAATTCACGATAGATTATCGGGAAACAGCTCCTAAAAAGGCATCAAGAGACATGTATCTTGACAAAACCGGTAAAGCGGATACGGATCTGTCACAAAATGGGAGATTAGCAGTAGGAATTCCCGGAAGTGTTGCCGGTTTTTTTGCTACTTTAAAGCACGGAAAGCTTCCGATGGAAAAAATCATTCAGCCTGCCATTGATCTTGCAGAAAAAGGATTTGCCATCACAGAACAGGAAGCCAGTTTACTGAATGCTCATAAAGCCAATTTTCAAAAACACAATCAGACAGCTACAGTTTTTGTAAAAGATATTCCTTGGAAGGCAGGAGATCTTTTAGTGCAAAAAGAATTGGCGGAAACTTTAAAACTAATTCAGAAATCCGGGGCAAAAGGATTTTATGAAGGAAAAACAGCAGAACTTCTCGTTTCTGAAATGAAAAGGGGTAACGGAATAATTACGGCCGAAGATCTGAAGAATTATAAAGTTGCAGAAAGAAAAGCATTGGAGTTTGAGTATAAAGGTAATACCGTCATATCTATGCCGTTACCTTCAAGCGGCGGAATTTTACTGGCTCAAATGCTGAAAATGTCAGGTTACGAAAATCTTGAAAAATATCAGCAAAATTCTACACAGACAGTACAGATCATGACAGAAGCAGAAAGAAGAGCTTTTGCCGACAGAGCCGAGTATATGGGTGATCCTGATTTTATTCAGGATAAAACCTCTTATTTAATTTCTGATGAATATCTAAAAAACAGATGGAAAAATTTCAGTTTTAATAAAGCAACGTCAAGCTCTGAAGTAGGAAAAATCATAAAACAAACCAAAGAATCTACGGAAACCACACATATTTCCGTTATTGACAAAGAAGGAAACACAGCCGCTGTTACCACTACTTTGAACGGTTTATACGGAAGCAAAGTCGTAGTTTCGGGAGCAGGATTTTTCCTGAATAATGAAATGGATGATTTTTCCATAAAACCCGGTGTTCCCAATATGTTCGGTGCGGTAGGCGGAGAAGCCAATGCTATCCAGCCGAACAAAAGAATGCTTTCTTCCATGACCCCAACGATTATCCTTAAAAAGGGAAAACCTTACATGGTTGTCGGAACCCCAGGCGGAACAACCATTCCAACTTCTGTTTTTCAGTCAATTGTTAACGTTATTGATTTTAAATTAAATGCCAATATTTCAGTAAATGCTCCGAAATTTCATCATCAGTGGCTTCCTGAAACAGTTGCTTTTGAAAAAAACTTTCCTGAAACTACTATTAAAGACTTGGAGAAATTAGGTTACAAAACCGAAAAATGGAACCAAATCGGAAGAACGGAAATAATTCTGATCGAAGAAAACGGAAATATTCATGCGGTTGCGGATGGTCGTGGCGATGATTCTGTTGCTGTAGAATAATTCAATATTCATAGAGAAACCATTTTCGGCGAGGCTTTCAGCCTCGCCGAAAACCATCATGACTTTTATCATGTTTTTATAGCAAATTTCACTATTTTCGCTGCTTAAATTTTATATTTTTTTGAAAAAGAAAAAAATCCACCAACAATTATATTTTCAGGTCATTATCGCAATCACTTTAGGAATTCTTCTGGGGTATTTTTATCCTGAGCTGGGTGAAAAAATGAAACCTTTAGGCGATGGCTTTATCAAACTTGTTAAAATGATCATTGCACCTGTAATTTTCATCACGCTTACTTTAGGAATCGCTCATATGACCGATCTGAAAAAAGTAGGAAGAATTGCAGTAAAAGCAATGCTCTATTTCTTCACATTTTCAACTTTAGCTTTAATTATCGGATTAGTTGTAGGAAATATGTTGCAGCCTGGAGCTGGTTTAAATATAGATCCATCAAGTTTATCAGGTGACGTTTCACAATATCAGCAAAAAGCTCATGAAACTACATTGACGGGTTTTATTATGAATATTATTCCTGAGACGTTGTTCAGTCCGTTGGTTGGCGAAAATATTCTTCAGGTACTTTTGGTTGCCATTTTAATGGGTGTTGCTTTGGTATTAACCAAAGAAAAAAGCAGCAAGGTCACAGAATTTTTGCAGGTTTTGGCTGCTCCTGTTTTCAAAATCGTTCATATACTCATGAAATTAGCTCCGGTTGGTGCTTTTGGAGCGATGGCTTTTACGATTGGAAAATATGGTTTGGCATCCGTTTTAAACTTAATTTTTCTTGTAGGAACATTCTATATGACTTCTATCCTATTTGTCGTTTTGGTTTTAGGAGCTGTTGCATGGTATAATGGTTTTAATATTTTTAAACTGATGTACTATCTGAAAGAAGAACTTCTTTTGGTTTTGGGAACAAGCTCTTCCGAATCTGCACTTCCCGGAATTATGGAAAAACTTGAAAAAGCAGGCTGCTCAAAGGCAATTGTTGGTTTAGTAGTTCCCACAGGATATTCTTTTAATCTTGACGGTACAAATATCTATATGACCTTAGCTTCTTTGTTCATTGCGCAGGCTCTGAATATTGATCTTTCTATTGAGAAACAAATTATGTTGCTTTTGGTTGCGATGTTAAGCTCAAAAGGTGCAGCAGGAGTTACGGGAGCAGGTTTTGTGACATTGGCAGCAACTCTGGCTGTTGTTCCTGAAATTCCGATTGCAGGAATGACTTTGATTTTAGGGATCGATAAATTTATGAGTGAATGTCGTGCCTTAACCAATGTGATCGGGAATTCTGTAGCAACAGTGGTCGTAGCGAATTGGGAAAAACAACTTGATAAAGAACAGCTGAAATATTGTTTGGCAAATCCTAATAAAATTGAAAAAAAACTGGAAATTTAGTTTATACTCATGATGATCTTCACAAAATTTAAATTAATAGGGATTATTTTAATTTTAATATCTTGTGATCAGCAAAATAAAGATAAAAAGATGAGCGGACACAATCCTGCTGTTTATTTTGAAATCCCTGTTACCGATATTGACAGAGCAGAAATATTCTATAAAAACGTTTTCGGTTTCAAATTTGAAAAAGAAATCATTGATCATTATGAAATGTTGCTTTTTCCTTTCGAAGAAACACACAGGGATTTCCGGAGCTTTGGCAAAAGGTGATGTATATAAACCTGCTAAAGACGGTATTATTATTTATTTCAAAACCGAAAATATAAATTCTACTCTGAAAAAAGTTTTGGAAAATAAAGGAAAAATTCTTTATCCGAAAACGGTAAACGAAAAATACGGTTTTGCAGTTGCTGAGTTTGAAGAAACTGAAGGCAACCGCATTGCACTTCACGAAAAGATAAAAAGTGAAAATTCTAAATAAAATGCTGTTCTATGATTACAGCCATAAAAGTTTTAGGATAGTATTACTTATTTTTGTAACAGATTTATTATCGTAATGATAATTTTTTTCATCATTTGTGTTTTTTTAGGCCTTCCTTTATGGGAGGCTTTTTTATTCTAAATGATTTAAATAAGAATATTCAGACTTGAAGGATGAACTTTTACATGAATCGGAGATTTTATTTTATTGAATTCCCCATCAAGATGCCAATTTTTGGTATTGACTTTAAATTCGATCTCGGAAACCGGCAGATACGTAATGTAATCGTCTTCTTTAAGTTTTTTGGTAAACATCCTGAATGCAAAAAGCGGCGAATACGTCAGTGGAAACTTTTTTACCAAAACCATATCTACCAAGCCGTCACTTTTACTTGCCATCGGCGCAATGTAAGCATTATTCCCGAATTGACGCGTGTTTGCAATATTCACCATTAAATATTTACCATTATACTGCTTATAATTTTCATCAAAAAACTTCAGCTTAATGGGCTTGTATTTAAAAAAGGTTTTTAATGAAACTTTGATGTAATTTTTAAACCCACGACTGGTTTTTTCAAATTCTTTCACCACTTTTCCGTCGAAACCTGTTCCAGAAACGTTGATCGAGAGCCTTTCGTTAACCGTGAATGTATCAATTTTACGGGATTTTCCTGATTTCAGCTTTTCTAAAAGTTCATCTAAATTTTTACTGAATTGTGTTTCGTTCGAAAATCCATTACCAGATCCTGCCGGAAAAATGGCCAAAATCTTGTTGGTATGTATTAAATTTTTTGCTACGGTTGAAATTGTTCCGTCACCGCCGATTGCTACAAAAATACTAACATTGTTGATATGCTGTTGAATGAAATCATCTGTTCCGGCAATCGATTCAGAGATGTAGTACAAAGGATTTTGCACTTTGGCTTTAAGCTCATTCAGAAATGGCTGGTAATTCTTTTTTGCCGAAAAAGGATTGATGATGAAAGCAACTTTTTCCATTGCTACAAAAATAAAAAATGCTTCCTGATCCGGAAGCATTAATATTAGTTAATTTTGAGTCTTTTTTTAAATTCAGGGTTAATTGTACCTTCCAATTCTTTCCACGAAACGGGAATCACAATATCTCCTGCTGCAAAAGCTGCAATTTCGTAAGGACTATAATGAAAATAAAGGTTTTTGTCATCAAAATAAAAGTCCTTATTTGGAGGTATTACATCCACCAAAAGCATTTCGGAATTATTTACCACACCATCAGAATTGGTTGTTCCGCTTGGGATTTTGTTGATATTTTTCATTAAAAGAGCTTCTAATTTTTCTTTTGAAATCGTTGTAATATCTTTTAAATCAAATTTTCTATTATTTTTAAGATCAAAAACTCTTGTATTAAAAGAATAATTTCCGTGCGCACCGCCTTCATAAGAAGTATATAAATATTCAATCTGTAAAAAATCATCAGTTTGTGAAAGCAGCTTCATGAATGATCCCGATTCCCAGGTTTGCGTTCGGTCAATATCAGAAATCCATTCTTTACTTTCTTCTTTTACATGAGAAAAGAATTCTGCTTTATCTTTATTTAAAAAGTTTTGCAATCCCTGCTTAGAATAATCTGTAATCCCTTTTTTATCATAATAAATACTATCCAGAAGCGCTTTATCTTTTATTGTGGGGAAAACCAGCATCTTTGCTGAATAATCTACCGAAAGCATTTCTCCAATCTTTACAGAATCATTCAGTTTAATAGAATCTACCACAAATTTTTCTGGTGTTTTAGTTTCGTTTTTTGTTTCTGTATTTTTAGCCTCTGTCTTTTTACAGGCAGATAAAAGAAAAGCTGAAAGCAGCACAAATAGAACAAATGTATTTTTCATAATTATTTATTTCCGACTAGAATGCAAAAACCATTCACAAAATGAATGGTTTTGGATATTTTGTTAAAATAATTGTTTATTTTTTAATTAAACTCATTACCTGACTTTCAGAATCCGAAATTACCTTCCAAATCTGCTTGAAGGCAGGATAGTATTCTTTGGGATAATCTGCGCTGGCAATTTTATATTCCGAAACTGTTACTATTCTGTTATCTTTTTTCTCTACGGTATAAGAATAACTGATTTCTTTATCTTCAGTTACAATTTTTTTACTTTTTGGCAGCTCAGCGACCTCATAACCTTCTGGAATTTCTATTTCTACAACTTTAGTTTTGCTCATTGGAGAAATAAAATCAATCATATATTTTCTTTCTTCTTCCTGATCAAAATCATTCTTGGTCTGATACAAAAATAAAAGTGGATTGATGATTTTTCTTTTTCCTAAATTATCAATCATATTGCCTGAGCTAAAGCTCATCGTAGAACGGAATTCACCTCCATCTAAAGCTCTTGAATTGATATTATCAAAATCAACAGAGAAAACTTCCTTGTATTCTTTTTTATATTTATCCTGATTTTCATCAAACCGTTCTTTCGCATTAAGAGCTCCCATTCCTTCATCCTGATCCTGATAAACACCGGAAACTGTACCATCAGGATTTATCTTTGCTTTAACCGTATGACTGTTATAACTTTCCTTAATATTGGTAAGAGAAATAAGTTCGGCTTTATCATCTCTCAGAAGCAGCCCATTATTGTTCCAGACTCTTGCCGGAAGAAGATCTTCTTTTGCCTGTTTGGATGTTGCATCATAAAGGTATATTTTCTTATCAATTTCTGTACATACAATAACATAATTGAAATTACCCAAATTTGGGAAAGTAAGATTTACAAAGCCATGCCCTATTGTAGAAATCAGGATAGGATATGCTTTGATGCCTTCGCTTCTCAAGGTATTTAACAAAAGTAAGTTTAGGTCTGCAACATTACCTGTTTTATTTTTAATCAAATCTTTGATTCCGTTGTCTGTTCTAAAACCGTAACGCTCATTCCATGTGTAATTGTTTTTAACGAAATCTAATAAAAGATTCGCCTTCTTATGCAGATCTTTTTCTTCTGAAATATTTTTGGGAATGATTTCTTTTACCAATCGATCTTTTTTATACTGATTCCCGAACTCATCATCTTCCCAGAGTTTTTTCCTGATATCTTCCCAGGTTGATGTGTAGTTTTTCAAACCATTATTGAAAAATGTAGAATGTAATTCTGCCCTGATCTGGGTTCTGTAATTATCGTTGTTTTTTACAAATTTTTCTTTTTTAAAACTTTTTAAATTCTCATAAGCAAATCTGTATGTCTTATATTGAGCCCCATAACTGTTTTCTTCTGCTACTTTTTTGTATTTCGGAATCAGAGAGCCTCTGAAATCAATATTATACGACATATTTATCGGTGATTCAAAAACATATTCGGTATATTCTGAAGGGGTATCTGTTTCAATATAGGTTAGAGGAATTTCATAAGAGAAAGGTGAAGTGATTTCATATTGAAATTCAATGACAGAGCCATTCTTGATGTTAGGAAAAGCAAATTTGCTGGTCGTTATATATTTGTTTTCTTTAGATCTGAATTTCGAGCTTTTATCTACCTTTGTTTCAGCTATTTTACCATCTTCAAGATTATAAACATAGGCTTTCATTGAATTAAGAGTTTCTCTGCTCCCTTGGTTATTATCGTAAAGCGGAATCTCCAGATTCATCCAGTCTTCTGATTTATCTTTGTCATAAATTTTAACTCTATATTTAACTTTTTTAATGAAATTACCTGTAGAGTTATCAATATGATAGTGTATTGAGCGATATAAAGTTTCTGCCGGAGCTTTTTCATCGATCTCAGATTTTGTTTTTTTCAAATCCTCAATATCGAATTTCGGCATTTTCAGAAACTCATGTTTTTGTGCATAGACAGCAACAGTAGAAACTGTAAAAGATAATGCAAAAAATATTTTCTTCATTTATGATTTTTTAGAAATTAAAATTTTAGAGTTATCGGCATTCATGATTTTTTTTCTGAAACCGATATAATCATTGTACTTTTCTTTCGGGTGAAGGCCTTTTTTCATCTGTAAAAATCTTTTTACAATCAATTGATCATCTTTTTTCTCAAATGAAATATTATATGTTCCGAAATCCGAATTTATAGTGCCATTTTCCGGCATTTCTTCTATAAAATATCCCGCAGGAAGTTTATAGATAATCTCGTATTCATCTTCAAATGAGAAACGATTTTCGAAAGGAAGTTTTCTATTTTCATCCTGATGATAAGTAGCATCTGAATAGATAGGTACAGCTCTGAAAATGTAACTTGAGCCCACCATTTTGGAATAGTTAACTGCCTTAAAATCCAAATCAAAATCAACTGCAGCAATGTCTCTGTTATTTTTAAAACCGGACATTTCCACTTTTTCGAAATTTAAAGTTGAAAAACTGTTTTTAACAGCATTGTTTCTTTCAGTTTGCGCTAATCCTGAGTAAGATAAATTAAAATCGTATTGATTTCCTGTATAGGTAAATTTCCCTTTACCATTTATTGTTTTGTCAGGATTCAATTGGATATTTAAAATCTGCTTTTCTTTATTCTGCTCAGAAGAATAGACCGGAGTCTGCATAATCTCGATTCCTGTTGGCTTTACCGCCAAAACATTTCTATCTGTCGTGCTGTAACTCAAATGATTATAGGCAATCTCCTGAGAGGTATTTTCTAACCAGATATTACCTTTCTCCGTCGGAACAACCAGAATAGCATGATTTCCACCCATTTTTGGAAAATCGGTATCAAAACTTATCGGCGAAGAATTGGAATTGATAATCGCATAATAAGAAGGTATCCCTGCTTCATCAAGGAGTGTTTTCATATAATTCGTAAGTCCTTTACAATCCCCATACCCCTTCTTCTGAACTTCATCTGGTAACATCGGTTGCCACCCTCCGATTCCTAAAGCCACGAAAACATATCTTGTCTTACTTTGCATGTACTGATAAATTTTCTTTACTTTTTCTTCTGTAGAACCTGAAAGATTAAGTGAGGCAATTTCCGATTTTATCTGAGGTGTTGAAACCGAAACAGGCGTCAGAAGATTGTTGTAATACCATAAACCAAAGTCTTTCCATGTTGTAATGTTTCCCTTTTTCCCCACAAGACTAAACTGATCGAGAGAGAAGCTTACTTTTGGCAATATTTTCTGAGGATTTGGTGTCATATCTTCATGATCAATAGCAGGAATATTCTCGTAGGTGTATAATTTTCCTCCATCTTCATCAGAAACTTTTACAGCAGCAAAACCATATGGTGATTCATAAGTTTTTGAGCGTAGGTTGATCCCAGATTTATTGATAATTTTAAAACTGCTTTTCTGCAGAGAAATATTAAAATCCTGGTAAGGCATAAAATCAGGAATAAAAACCGTATTCGGATCTTTTTGATCATAACTGAATTCTATGGTATAAGGATAAGTTGTCGGAGTATAAGAAAGATACATCACTCTGTTATCCGAATAAAATGCACCTTGGGAATTGGCAGCTACATCTGTGAAATCACTTTTTGAATAGCTTTTAATTTTTACGCCTTTCTCATCATAAACCGTTACTTTGATATTGGAAGCCGTATTTCCTTTTTCATAATAAATTCTGGGAATAGCAAAACCTACTGCATCTTTATTGATTACAGTGATTGCAGAAGAATTCCGGTAAACAATTTCATCAATTTTATTAATTTCCAAAACTGTACTTTCGTTTCTTATAACTGCACTTGCATTTTTCTTTAAAACATCACTGATTTCAGATACAGGATAACTTTGTGCATAATATACTGAGGTTAATGAGAGAGCACCAATGCACCATAATTTCATCATCGTTATTAATTTTTTCAAAAATATAAAAAATCTTAATAAAATGTTAATATATTTTCATCATCATGAGATTTATTAACAAAAAAAGACTCCATTACAATAATGAAGTCTTTATATAATATTTTTAAAATAACTAATTAAGCATCAATCTTAGCATATTTAGCATTCTTCTCGATAAATTCTCTTCTTGGCGGAACCTCATCTCCCATCAACATCGAGAAAACTCCGTCTGCTTCAACCGCATTATCGATTGTTACTTGTTTCAAAATTCTGTGTTCAGGATTTAGAGTAGTTTCCCAAAGCTGTTCCGGGTTCATCTCTCCAAGACCTTTGTAACGCTGAACTTCTACTCCTTTTCCATCCGGAGACATTTCTAAAGTAAACTCTTCACGCTCTTTTTCATTGTAAGCATAAATTTTCTTGTTTCCTTTTTTCAATAGATATAAAGGTGGTTGGGCGATATAAATATATCCGTTCTCAATCAGTTCTTTCATGTATCTGAAGAAGAAAGTCAAAATCAATGTTGAGATGTGAGAACCGTCGATATCAGCATCGGTCATGATAACGATTTTATGATATCTCAGTTTCGTCATATTTAAAGCTTTACTGTCTTCTTCTGTTCCTACAGAAACTCCAAGAGCTGTGTAAATATTCTTGATCTCTTCATTTTCGTAAACTTTATGAAGCATCGATTTTTCAACGTTCAAAATCTTACCTCTTAATGGTAAAATCGCCTGAAAATGACGGTCACGACCTTGTTTAGCCGTTCCACCTGCAGAATCTCCCTCCACTAAGAACAGTTCAGATTCTTCAGGACTTTTTGATGAACAGTCAGATAATTTTCCCGGAAGACCAGAACCTCCCATCGGAGATTTTCTCTGAACCATTTCACGGGCTTTTTTCGCAGCCTGTCTCGCCTTTGCAGCCAAAACAACTTTCTGTACGATTAATTTTGCTTCGTTAGGATTTTCTTCAAGGAAATTCGTCAGCATCTCGCCCACGATTTTATCAACCGCTCCGGAAACTTCCGAGTTACCCAATTTGGTTTTGGTTTGTCCTTCAAACTGAGGCTCCATTACTTTTACAGAAACAACTGCTGTAAGACCTTCACGGAAGTCATCACCGGTAATTTCCACTTTTTCTTTTTGCGGAATTCCTAAATCATCAGCATATTTCTTCAGAGTTCTCGTTAAAGCTCGTCTGAAACCAGCCAAGTGAGTTCCCCCTTCATGAGTATTAATATTATTTACGTATGAATGTAGGTTTTCGTTAAATGATGTATTGTAACGCATTGCCACCTCAACAGGAATATCGTCTCTTTCACCTTCCATGAAGATTACGTTTTCCATGATAGATTCACGGTTTCCGTCGATGAATGCAACAAATTCTTTTAAACCGCCTTCAGAATGAAAAACTTCAGTTCTGAAAGAGTCATCTTCCAACTTTTCTCTTTCATCAGTAAGAGTTATTGTAATTCCTTTATTAAGGTAAGAAAGTTCTCTTAAACGGCTTGCTAATGTATCGTAGTTGTAAACTAAATCAGTGAAAATTGTATCATCCGGTTGGAAAAACTGCTTGGTCCCTCTATGGTCACTGTGACCGATTTCTTCAACTTCAGTCTGAGCTTTACCTTTAGAATAAATTTGCTGATAGATATTTCCGTCTCTGTAAACCGTTGTCACCATTTGGTTAGAAAGCGCATTCACACAAGACACCCCAACTCCGTGAAGACCACCGGAAACCTTATAAGAATCTTTATCAAACTTACCTCCAGCTCCGATTTTTGTCATTACAACTTCAAGAGCAGATTTTTGTTCTTTTTCGTGGAAGTCAACCGGAATACCTCTACCGTTATCGCTCACCTCGATTCCGTTTCCTTCTTTAATGCTGACGAAAATGGTGTCGCAGTAACCTGCCAAAGCTTCATCAATAGAGTTATCTACTACTTCATAAACCAAATGATGGAGACCTCTTACTCCCACATCACCAATGTACATTGAAGGACGCATACGTACGTGCTCCATTCCTTCCAATGCCTGAATACTACTAGCTGTATATTGTTTTTGACTCATATAAAATATTAAAAATCCTGCTAAATGCAAAGACCTACAAATATCGTGATTTTTTTCGACTTATAAAAGTTTAATTACATGTAAAATCTTTGAAACTGTAATTAAAACAAAGTCAATATTTAATGGTAAAAAAACAATAAAGTTACAGCAGATTAATGAATTAACCAGAATGTTTTAAATCATATAAAAGCACATCATATAATGCGTACCTTAGAGGTGAAAAATGAAATATTATGGACGATTTTCTGGCTGCGCGCGCTCAGATGGCGATGTCGCTCGGTTTTCATATCATCTTTTCGTGTGTAGGTATGGTCATGCCTTTTCTGATGGCTTTTGCCCACTGGAAATACTTAAAAACAAAAAATGAAGTCTATAAAGGACTCACCAAAGCTTGGAGTAAAGGTGTAGCCATACTTTTTGCAACAGGTGCAGTTTCCGGAACAATGCTTTCTTTTGAGCTTGGACTTCTTTGGCCTGAATTTATGAAACATGCAGGTCCCATTTTCGGAATGCCATTTTCTTTGGAAGGAACAGCTTTTTTTATTGAAGCGATTGCTATCGGATTTTTCCTTTACGGATGGGATAGATTCAATAAATGGTTTCATTGGTTTTGTGGATTTTTAGTCGGTTTAAGCGGCTTAGCTTCAGGAATTTTGGTTGTTGCAGCAAATGCATGGATGAATTCTCCCGCCGGATTTGATTATGTTGACGGACAATATTTAAATATCGATCCTATTAAAGCCATGTTTAACGAAGCCTGGTTTCCACAAGCTTTACACATGACCGTTGCAGCTTTTTGTGCGACAGGATTTGCGGTTGCAGGAGTTCATGCTTATTTAATTATGAGAAAAAAGAATGTTGAATTTCACACAAAAGCATTCAGAATTGCTGCAGGTTTTGCCTTGATCGGAGCATTTGGAGCACCTTTGAGTGGAGATATTGCCGCAAAATCTGTTGCTGAAAGACAACCGATAAAATTAGCAGCCATGGAAGCTCATTTTGAAACCGAAAAAGGTGCATCATTTGTCATCGGCGGTATTCCTGATGAGGAAAAAGAAGAAATTAAATATGCTTTGAAAATTCCGAAGGTCTTGAGTTTTCTCGTGAGTAATGATTTCAATTCTGAAGTAAAAGGCTTGAAAGATTTCCCTAAAGATGAATGGCCTCCTGTTGCTGTTGTTCATTATGCCTTTCAGATTATGATTTTCTTCGGAGTCGTAATGATCATCATTGGAATGATTTATCTGTATGCTTATTTTTTCAAAAAAGATTGGCTTTCTAAAAGCTGGCTGCTAAAAACATTTTTATACGCCACACCTTTTGGCTATATTGCTCTGGAAGCAGGCTGGACGGTAACTGAGGTTGGGCGACAACCCTGGATTATTTACGGAATCATGCGAACTGCAGATGCTGTAACTCCGATGCCCGGAATTCAATATTCCTTTTATTTCTTCACGGCAATTTTTGTGTCTCTATCATTGATTATTATTTTCCTCTTAAACAGGCAGATCAAAATGGTACCGAAGCTATATGATCCTACAGATGAACAGTTTAATTCTAAAAACAAAAAATCATGATTTACGTAGTTATTGGTTTTTTATGGCTTTCTATTTGTGCATACCTGATTTTAGGAGGTGCTGATTTCGGAGCCGGAATTGTTGAGCTTTTTACCAGAAAGAAAAACCGCCTGAAGACAAAAACAATTATGTATGAATCGATTGCACCGGTCTGGGAAGCTAATCATATGTGGCTGATCATTGCAATTGTCATTCTGTTTGTCGGTTTTCCTCAAATTTACACGACTCTTTCCACTTATCTTCACATTCCTTTGGTTTTAATGCTTGTGGGAATTATTGCAAGAGGAACCGCCTTTACTTTCAGGCATTACGATGCGGTAAAAGACGATTGGCAAAAAGTTTATACACAGATATTTTATTTTTCAAGTTTGCTTACTCCATTTTTTCTTGGGTTAATTGCAGCATCTACGGTTTCACGCTCCATCAATCCTGATGCGAAAAATTTCCTTGATCTGTATATTTTCAGCTGGTTAAACTGGTTCGGTATTGCAGTTGGACTTTTCACAGTTTCACTATGTGCTTATCTCGCTTCTGTTTTTGCTTTAAGGGAAACGATCGACCGCTTTGAACTAGGTTTAATGATCAGAAAATCACATCAGACCATGATTTTTGTGATTATCACAGGAATTCTAGTATTTATAACAGCTTATTTATCAGACATTCCTCTCCTTTATTGGGTTGTTTCAAAACCTTTAGGTATAATGGCTGTTTCTTTTGCTTCAGTTTGCTTAATTTTAATTCTTAGAGCAATGCACACGCGGAAATTACTCCCAGTAAGAGCTTTGGCCGGATTTCAGATCATTATGATTCTGGTTGCAGCAACTTATCAGCACAACCCGAATATTATATTATTCGGAAACGGTGATCATCTTTCATTACTGGAATATTCTGCAGCTGCAAAAACAATTTCTGCATTAGGATGGGCACTTATTTTAGGCTCAATATTTATCTTACCATTTTTGTTTTACCTGATGATCTCTTTTAGTAAGCAGAGAAAATAAAAGTTAGGAATAAAGAAGCTAACTAATACTTTAAAATTATAAAAACTCAAAGATTTTCATTTAAGTTCTTTATAAATTTCTTTCGCAAAAATATTTCATTCAAGCAAAATTTCTGCTCCTATTTGCTGAACGAAGTGCCTTTTCGAGCGGAAAAATAAATGTGAAATTAAAATAACTTTGCGCTCATAGCGTTAAAATTCTCAGAATTACTTTTTTATTAAAACCAATTCCACCCGTCGGTTTTTAGTCCGGTCTTCTTCAGTTTCTTCGGGATAAATAACAGGATTGAGATGTCCTAAACCTTCAGCTTTAATACGATGCGGCTCGATTCCCATTTTAATTAAAAAACTTCGGATTGCATCGGCTCTGGTAAAGGAAAGATTAAATGTTTTTAAATCTAAATCTTCACCGTCAAAATTTTCATAATCGCAACAAATATGCCCCTGAAGTTCTACCTCGAGAGTCGGATTTTTCTTTAAAATTTCATAAAGCAAATACAATTTTGAAGTCCCTTTTGCAAGCCAGACGTGACGACCACCGATAAAATTGACATTCGGTAACGAAAAGGTATCTTTCACTTTCATGGAAGCAATTTTCACATCGAAAAAACTTGGATAAACGCTTCTGGAAATCTTCTCTCCCTTGTCGAAAAAACGCTCAATGAAAATATCTACACGCCTGTTTCTTGCTAATAAATCTTCCGAACTGTTATCATTAATCTGCTTTGAAATTCCCAATCCCACCGAACTTGCTAAATGAATATTTTCCTCAATATTATTTTTCAAATATTCTGTAACTCTTTTCGCTCGGTTTTCTGATAGTTTTTTATTTAAACTTTCATTTCCTAAAGGATTTGCATTTCCGAAAATTCTGAAAGTATATTTTGATTTTAATTGAGCTAAACTGTCGAGTTTTATTTTGGATTCATTGCTCAGTTCGGAACTGTTGTTTGCGAAGTAAATTGAGGTTAATGTTTGTGCATCATCAAGAATAAAAAATAATAAGAATATTAAGAAAAAAGCAAGTTTCATAATTTTAGTTTGCCTTATAACGAAGAAATATTATTTTATAGTTTGTCTAAAGAAAAAATCCTGAAAATATGTTCAGGATTTTTTGTTTTAATTTTTTATTCCTTTTTTTGAAATTATTTGATTTAATTCTGTAGTTATTTTTATAAAATAAATTCCTTTATTCAAAGAAGAAGTATCAATATTTTTCGCTTTATTAGTTTTTAAAGCCAATCTTCCTGTTTCATCATAAATTTCAACAGATTTTATTTTTTCATCGTTATTTAGATTCAATACATCTTTGAAGGGATTGCTAAAATTTATTGAATCTTTATTTTTCATAACTGTATTTATTGATAATATAGACTGATTAAAAATATATCTCGAAATTTTATTATCATAGAAAATATACAAATAATTATCTTTAATTATTGGGTAAAAAGTATCAGTTAAATTTATTTCTTGTAAGACATCGTGAACATTTCCGTTAATAAAAATTTGATTTCCAGATTGATCATAGCCTCTAAGTCCTATTTTTGTTAAAGTAGTAGCTCCATTTAGGTCGTATGAAGCTGAAATCAAGAAAATATAGTTACCATATAGAAGTGGTTTATTTTCAGCACTGCTGTAATTGTCACCATTAAATACATATGAATCAGAATAATCGATTTTACCGTTAATTCCAAAAGTATTATCTACATTACCTGAAGAATTAGTCTTTGTTAACTGTCCATCTGTACCGTTTTTATAATTGTGAATAAATGATGTATTATTCTGAGAAATCACCGAACTTCCACAATAAAGCACGGGATTACTTAATGTGCTTGAAAATTGTGAATAACCACTTTGTCCATATGATGAATCTAAATTTCCTGAACTAAAATTAATCTTTCTTATGTGAGGCTGTCCCCCTTGATTTATAACGACTTCATATAAAAAATCATTATCATAATAAACAAGATCTCCGAAACTTGTACTAGTGTTCTCTAACGATGAAATAAGGGTTTGAACTCCGTTATTTCCAAAAGCGGCATCTGGCAAACCTGTTGGATCATATTTGCTAATACTTTGTTGATTTCTTGAGATTATTTTTCCGTCCGGTAAAACTATTTTATAATGATGATAAGATGTAGTCAATGACGAATTGATATTTCCAAATCCAGTCTCTACTTGTCCGCTAGAAAGATATTTTTCTCCAGAATTTAAATAAAATTTATTTGAATCGGAATAAAAACTATCCGATTCATGAATTGAAGTTACTACACTTACCTCTCCATTGTTTCCAAACGTTGAGTCTAAAGTTCCGTTATTGTTAAGCCGATAAAATTTCCGTCCGATAAAATTGTTAGAGCCATTATAAGTAGTCTGATTTAAAAACAATTTGTCTCCTTGAAATGTAGGCGTGTTATAATAGGATAATTGTAACATCGAATTGGTTCTTGTACCAATTTCTACCACCCCATTATTTCCGAAGTTAAATCTTTTGTAAGAGTAATTTGCGTGTAAAAATACGCAAAATACAGCGCAAGAACTGCGGTCATTATTTTTTTCATTATATATGTTTTTATCAAAGTAAATTTAATAAAAATTATTCATTCGGTAATGAAAAAAGCGAACTAATAGCTCGCTTTTTATATTTATTTTATTATAAGCCGTTTTAAACCAGCTTTATCCAAACATTCTCATCAATTTTCTCAACTTTTACCAAACCTCCTTTCGTTAAAGTTTTTGAAGCTTTATCCCATTTTTTACCGGATAATTTGCTTAATGTTTTTACTTCAGCCAAAGCAATTTGCTCCCCTGATTTCAAAATATCAAGAATCAAATGTTCATCTTCTCCCAATTCAATTTGAGGCGTTGCTTTTTCCGGTTTCATTTGAGGAAAGAACAATACTTCCTGGATTGACGGGTTATTGGTTAAGAACATAATCAATCTGTCCATTCCGATTCCTAAACCTGAAGTTGGCGGCATTCCGTATTCAAGAGCTCTAAGAAAATCTTCGTCAATAAACTGTCCCGCTTCATCATCTCCTTTTTCTGCTAATTTCAATTGCTCTTCAAAACGTTCTCTTTGATCAATCGGATCATTTAATTCTGAATAAGCATTCGCAATTTCTTTTCCGCAAACCATTAATTCAAAACGTTCCGTCAAACCTTCCTTGCTTCTGTGTTTTTTCGTCAAAGGAGACATTTCAATCGGATAATCGGTAATAAAGGTTGGCTGAATGAAGTTACCTTCACATTTCTCACCAAAAATTTCGTCAATCAGTTTTCCTTTACCCATCGTTTCGTTCACATCGATTCCGATAGATTTAGCAAAATCAAATAATTCCTGCTCAGATTTTCCGGTGATGTCAAAACCTGTATATTTCAAAATAGCTTCCGTCATAGAAACTCTCGGATAAGGCGCTTTCCAACTGATTTTGTGCTCTCCAAAAGTAGATTCCGCAGAACCATTTACGGAAGTTGCACAGAATTCCAATAATTTCTCCGTGAAATCCATCATCCAGTTGTAATCTTTGTAGGCAACGTAGATTTCCATTGCCGTAAATTCTGGATTATGCGTTCTGTCCATTCCTTCATTTCTGAAGTTTTTGGAGAATTCATAAACACCATCAAATCCACCAACGATCAATCTTTTCAGATACAATTCGTTAGCAATTCTTAAATATAATGGAATATCTAAAGCATTGTGATGCGTAATGAAAGGCCTTGCAGCAGCTCCACCAGGAATCGATTGTAAGATCGGAGTTTCAACCTCAAAATATCCTGCTTCATTGAAGAAAGTTCTCATCGCATTGAACAATTTTGTTCTTTTCACGAAAATTTCTTTTACATTTGGATTTACCGTTAAATCTACGTAACGTTGTCTGTATCTTAGTTCAGGATCATTGAAAGCATCGTGAACAACTCCGTTTTCATCAGTTTTTGCCTGAGGAAGAGGTCTTAGAGCTTTCGTTAAAAGCGTAAAGTTTTTTACCAAAACCGTTTTTTCACCCACCTGAGTAGTGAACAATTCTCCTTCAATACCGATGATATCACCAATATCTAAAAGATGTTTGTAAACATCGTTGTATAAAGTTTTGTCTTCACCGGTGCAGATTTCGTCTCTGTTGAAATACACCTGAATTCTACCTGTGGAATCCTGCAATTCAGCAAAAGAAGCTTTCCCCTGAATACGGCGAGACATCAATCTTCCCGCAATCTTCACCTGTTTACTTTCTGCGAAATCCTGTTTTATAGATTCTGTTGTATCTGTAACTGTGTATTCTTCCGCCGGGAATGCGTTAATTCCCATTTCAACAAGCTTATTCAGCTTTTCTCTTCTAATAATTTCCTGTTCTGATAATTGCATTGTAATTCAATTTTTTCGAAATGCAAAAATAGTGAATTTTAAGGTTTTATGGAAGTTAATTTTTTATGATAAAATTTAATACTCCGTTTGTCATTCAGCAGGAATCTAAAGTAGAATGTTAAAAGTGATGTTGAGATTACTACGGAAAGACAAACTTTGGATAAACTTTTATATATCAACAAATTGCAGCCCGACTTGAGCGGAGCTCTTTTTGTGAAGCAAAGCGGAACAAAAAAGCGGGAGCGGAAGGCGGATTAAGCTGCCCAAAATAAAATGTTAAAACCAATTTTTTATGTATTCTTTCGGAATAAAAGTCCATGCTAAAATTCTGCTTACTTTGTGACCTTGAGACATTTCAATAGTTTTGATTTCTACTGCTTTTAGTTTCTTTAAAAGTAAATTTAGCTTGAAAAGATTTTCTTTTTTGGAAATCAGACAGGTAAACCAAAGGATTTGTGATGAAAATTCTGCACTTTCTTCAATCATCTTCGACACAAAAGCAATTTCCCCACCTTCACACCAAAGTTCAGACTGTTGTCCGCTGAAATTCAGATTTGGTTTCTTAATTTTGGATTTGTTGAGATTTTTTGTCTTACGCAAATTCCCTTTCATTGCAGATTCTTCAAAATCATGGAACGGCGGATTGCACATTGAAAACTGAAAATGCTCTTCCGAAGAAATAATATCTTTAAAAATATGATTTGAGGTTTCCTGAAATCTTAGATCAATTTCACCTGACAAATCAGGATTTTGATTTAAAATCTGTTGTGCATTTTCAAAAGAATCTTTATTGATGTCTGTTCCGACCATTTTCCAGCCATAAGATTTGTTGGCAATCAACGGATAAACCAAATTGGCTCCTGTTCCGATGTCTAAGCCTTTAACAACAGAACCCTTTGGAATTTCATGATGACTTTCAGCTAATAAATCTGCGAGGCAATGAACATAATCGGCTCTTCCGGGAATGGGCGGACAAAGATTCGAATCCGGAATATCCCAGTTTTTGATGTTGTAAAAATGCTGCAATAAAGCTTTATTCAACAATTTTACTGCTTTTGGAATACTGAAATTAATGGTTAAATTTCCGTAAGAATTTTTAAAAACATAATGTTTCAATTCCGGCACACAAGAAATGAGCAAATCAAAATCATAGAGATTACGATGCAGATTTCTTGGGTGCAGATTTGATTTTTCAGAAGACATTTATTTCTTCTGCTTTAGAATATATTCCACCATTTTTTTGGCGTCTTCTTTTGAAAACTGAGGGTGAGCCTGCATCGGCACGCTTCCCCAATTGCCGCTTCCGCCTTCTATGATTTTCGAAGCCAAAATCTCAATATCTTTTTCAGAATATTTCTCGGCAATTTCTTTATAAGAAGGTCCTATCATTCTTTCATCAGCATGATGACAAGCCATACAGTCAGACGTCTCTATCAAAGTCTGTCCCGAAACATTCGCAACAACAGGAGTCGGAACGTCACCTGAATCTGTAGACTGTACTTCTGAATTTTCTTTTTTAGAGCAGGAAAGAATAAGCAAGCTTACAAATCCTGTCAAAAACAGTCTTTTCATTATTTTGTTGCTGTAGAATCTGTTGCTGCAGGTGCAGGAGTTGAAGCCGGAGCCGGTGTAGAATCTGTTTTAGCAGCTGTAGAATCCGTTACAGTTGGTGTTGCAGGTTCTTCCAACATAATATTACTATCCTGTAAAGATTTTTCTTCTTTTTTTGAACAGCTTACTGCTACTAAACTTCCTAAGAATACGATTGCTAATACTTTTTTCATTGCTTTTCTAATTTGGTCACAAAAATATAAAAAATAAAGTTTTAAATATGAGATTGAAGGCTATTTTAAATCATAAACTTGATTAAAGTTTTTATATAACCACAAAAGGCACAAAAGATTTTAACCATTAATATTTAAGCAGCTAGATAAACTGCAGATAAGAACACATAAATTAAAAATCTTTGATTTTTATTCTTTTGGGTATTTTTATTATCTAAAGCCTGTTTAAACTTTTTTAGAAAAAGAGTTTCCAGAAAATTAGCAATTTAGAGTTGCAAAAAAAAAGAACTAAAATCTGGAACTCATAAGCAAAGATAAACTGGAAAAATGGATTTTACCTCAT
>NZ_JBPCHW010000013.1:0-114238 GCF_051011795.1 Chryseobacterium sp. RLHN22 | reverse complement strand
ATGAGGTAAAATCCATTTTTCCAGTTTATCTTTGCTTATGAGTTCCAGATTTTAGTTCTTTTTTTTTGCAACTCTAAATTGCTAATTTTCTGGAAACTCTTTTTCTAAAAAAGTTTAAACAGGCTTATAATTAGAAAAAACTCCAAAATATTTTTTTTGGAGTTTTTATTTATACATATAATCTAACTTATTTTAACTTGTAAGTGTTTCTATTTTGGTAATCACATCATCGATGTCGAAAGGTTTGGAAATAAATTCGTCTGCCCTGCAGGAGTTGATGACTTCATCTGCTTTTGCATGTGCACTGATGATCATTACGGGAATATTGGCTGTTTTTTCGTCCTCTTTTACCTGATTGCACAGATCGGTACCTGAACCATCCGGTAATCTCACATCCATGATAAAAAGATCAGGAACTGAAGATTGATCGCGCTTGTTGAAAGCCTCGGCAGTTGCAAATGAACGCACATCATAATTTTCGAATGACAGGAGTAGCTGTAATGCATCTCTGATGCCTGTCTCATCTTCTACGATAAATATTGTTTTCATACCCATCGACTGGCAAAAACGAAGCCAACTTTATTCAGAAAATAAAATGGATGGGAATAAAATGCACGATGTTTGCTTTTTTTACGGTAACCAAAAGAATATTAATATATGAACAATCAAGTTTTAAGAGATCAGCATGCGGTAGGATTAGGCGGTGTTGCGATCGGTACAGCTTTTGAAAACCTGACAGACGAGCAATCACAGAATATCTTGGAGACGGCCTGGAATGAAGGAATACGGTACTATGATACCTCACCTTGGTATGGTCTTACAAAAAGTGAAAGACGTTTTGGTGATTTTCTTCAGCATAAAAACAGGGCAGATTTCGTCTTTTCTACAAAAATAGGAAGACTCTTTACTGAAGTTCCTGAAAGTGAAGTTCCGCCCACCATGTGGAAAGCTCCGTTGAGCTACGATTTCCGTCACGATTATTCTGAAGACGCCATAAAACGCTCGATTGAAGAAAGTCTCAAGAGAACTTCTTTAGGGTACATTGATATCGTTTACGTTCATGATTTATCCGAAGATCAGGTTGGCGACCGGTATCCTTATTTTCTTGAACAGGCTAAAAAAGGTGCATTCAAAACCCTTTCCAAACTGAGAGATGAAGGAATCATCAAAGCATGGGGAATGGGCGTTAACAAAATAGAGCCAATTCTAGATTGTATTGAATACGCAGATCCTGATATTTGTCTTTCTGCAACGCAATATTCTATTCTTGAGCATGAAGATGCGGTCGACCGCTTACTTCCTGCAGTAAAAAAAGCAAATGTAAAGCTGGTTTCAGGAGCAGGCTATAATTCTGGATTTATTGCAGGTAGAGAACGTTACAATTATAAAGATGTTATTCCCAAAGAAATGGCTGAAAAAAGATCAAAACTTATCGAAATTGGAAAAGAATTCGATGTAAATATCATTCACGCAGCATTACAGTTTGTACTGGCTGCAGATGAATTTGTATCCATCATTCCCGGAGCAAGTACGCCTTCTCAGGTTAGAGATAACGTACAGGGCTGGAAAAGCAATATTCCTGCTGAGTTTTGGGCTAAGCTTGTGGAAGAAAAAATTATCTACGAAAAGGCACAAACTCCTAATCATTAAAATTTAATCATTAAGAGAAATTTTGAAAGCTGCTTTAGTCCGGGCAGCTTTTTTTATGCAGTTATCAACAGAAAATCCTGCAAATTTCTTCTGCTAAAATTTTTACCTGCAGAGGCCTCTTCTTTTTATCAACCTCAAGACTGTTGTATATTCCGGTTTTTACGATGACAATATTTTCTGACGGAATCATGATGATAAACTGGCCTAAAAAACCATAGAAAAACCGCAGTTTTATTTCATTTTCGTTATCTGCCCAAACCGTATAGCAGAAAGCATCATTTTCAGGAGTTGGAGAGAGAAGTCTTTCACAATATTTTTTATTGATTAGCTGATTTCCTTCCCAGTTTCCATTCTGTAATAGAAGTTGTCCGATCCTGGCAAAATCCCGCGGGATGGCATGAATGCAGCAGAATGCTTTTTCCACGCCCTTTTCGTCTGTGCTCCATTTTGCAACGGATTCCATTCCTAAAGGCTGCCATATTTTTTCAGAAAGATAATCGGCAAGATTTTTTCCGGTGACTTTTCGTAAGGCTAAGCCTAATAATTGTGGTGCTACACTTTGATATTGATATTTTTTACCCGGCATCTCTTTTATTTCTGTACTAAAAGTTTGCTCTGCCAAGTCTTTTACAAAATATTGTTTTGAATTTTCTGCAAACGGATGATTGTATTCTTCCTCCCAGTCAAAACCTGCCTGCATGGTCATCAGATGCCGGAAAGTAAGATGTTTGCCGTATTGGCTGTCTGAATATTCCGGAAATACGGATGATATCAGTTGATCTTCTGATTCTAAATAACCATCATCTATTGCACTGCCTGTAAGAATTGAAAGAATGCCTTTTGCCATCGAGAAAGAATTCATGTGTGATGAAGAATCATGTTTCTTCCAATATTGTTCATGGATGATCTTGCTGTTTTTGATGATAATAAGTGAAGAAGTGTTGGTTTTTTTTAGCTCTTCGAGCAATCTTTCAGAAAGAATTTTTTTATTGTAATCCGTATGTTTTTGCCATGGATGAGGTTTAAAGTTCAAAACAGAATTAGAAGGAAATTTTTCTCCGTCATCTGTAGAAGGCGTAAGAGGTCCTTTTTTTAAATTCATGCTTAAAGCTCTAAAGATGTAGCTATAGCCGAAAATACAGATTGTTGCCGCAGCTGCAGTTGTTCCTGCTAAAAATCCTAATAAAAGTTTGCTCTTTTTCAAAATAAATACTGTGATTTTAAAATCAATCCCTAAATAATTCCGGATAGTTTTATGTATAATAAAAATCTATCTTCAAATTTTATACCTCTATTCTCCACTTGTGCAACTAGAATAATTTATTGTAGATTTACGAAAAAAAAATGAACACCAAATTACGTTCAACAAAAGAAGGTCTCATCTATATAAGGCAGTCTGTTATCCTCAATCTTAAACGGCCCAATGCTTTGGAAGGAGCTAAGGTTTTGGGAAAACCGATCATTATTAATGTAAATCATATCGTTTTTTTAAGTCATAATCTTGATGGGAATGTTACTTTTTTTATGACGAACGGATTTGAAATCTCTATGAATGTGTTTTACAATGAAGCAGAAGAGGTTTTCAATTGTGCTAAAGCCAGTATTGAGAAAGAGATTCACTAATTTAACTAAACGAAAATAGAAGCAACTAATACCAATTACTCCGCTTTTTCTATTTCAAGAAATGTTTTTGAACCGTCAATATTGGTGTATTCAAGTTTTACAAACCCAAACTGTGTATTAAAATAAGAGATAAGTTGTGTCTCACCAATTCTGCTCTTTGCTTTTCCATAAACAACAAAGCATTCCAGGTTCCCGAGCCTCGTGGTGATGTTTTTTTTCTCTTTAATTTCATATTCATATTTGTTTTCTATTTTGCCTTCCCATTTCAACCATCTTTTATCTGACCAATGATCACCTATTTCAAGATTCCAGTTCCATTTTGTGCCAATTGCGTAAGGGGCTTTTATATAAGGAAAAGGGTTTAGTTCCAATATCTTGAAATAGATATTTCTTGGCGGGTGAAGCCATACATTCATCTTATTTTCAATTGCCCCGGTAGTTTCCATGGAAAAAGATTCGTTATTTTTCATTAAATAGGTAAAATCTACAGCAGTCTGGTTATAGTTGGGATCGAAACTTGCAAAGGGATTGCCCTGATGTGGTTCTATGGTAATATATTGAATGGTTTCATCATCCTTCTTTTCTGATTCTACAAATTTCCATCCGGCGGAAGTATGTCCGGTCTGTTGTATTTCCTGCTCTCCTTTTTTTACAAGAAAGCGGTCATTGTTTCTTACTATATAATAAGAATACGTAAGTTTTTTGCCTAATTTGTAAATTTGGTTATCATCATTATAATTAACGTCGTAAGATTTGTTTTTATCAGGCTTTTCTACCGTTATATCCATATCGGCGAAGATAAATTTGTCCCGGTCTTCCTGAGAATAATAAACAGCAGGAAGCATTAGAAATATAATGCATTTAATTGTTGTCATTTGGTGAATGGTTTAATAATCAAATATAGTAATTAATGAATAATACAGCTGTTGCAAAGGCACAGATATTGATTAGCCTACATAAAAATCACCATCATGAATATTAAACGAGTTTTTGGAGCTGTGCTTACAATTTTGGGTATTATCGGTCTTATTTACACCGGAAGTCAAGTAATCAATAAAAGTGAGGGATATACCACTCTCATGGTAGTCGGAATTATCGGCCTTATTTTTTTCTTTTCGGGAATAGGTCTGGTAAAAAATACAAAAGACGAAGCCTGATTCTTACTGGTAAAATCTTTTCTAAATTTCAAGTAAACAAAATTTAAAATCCACAGCAACATTGCTGTGGATTTTAGTTCATATATAATATTTTGTTGTGATGGTACAATGTTACAACCAAACGCTATGCCATGAATAATATAGAAGCGTGTTTTTTTAAAAAAAATTGGAAAAAATATAACCTGGAAAAAAGCAGTATTAATTTAGTTTAAAAATTATGAGTTTTCTATTCGGAAAACCTTTCTGTGGCACGTATTCTGTAATGTAAAAGTCAAGCAAAATAAAATCTATGGAAAAAATCAACATTATGGTAGCTTTTTGCCAGAAATGCGACGGTTATCATTCAGCAGCTCCTGCTGATCAAAGTCAGATCGATCATCCGGAAATAGTAGATCACTTTTTTTATCACGGTGAACCCTGGTTTACATTAGATCAGGATACTTTCAAAAAAGCGACGATGCTTGAAGAGACAGAGGTAAGAACAGTTTCTCTGAATCATCACAGAGAATATGATTATATGTATTGTAAATGCAGCAAAAAAGTAAAAACGACAACCAAAACACCGGTTTATCAGTTTGCAGGTTCAAATTACGCAGCACCTGTTCAGCAAAAAGCAGAATCTGAAATTGATGTTTATTTCAGAGACGTCTATAGTCTGTGTTACAATTTTCAATAATTCTATGAAACGATGTTCCACATACATTTTTACTTCAGCAATAAGTTCAGACTTAAAAAACCGTAATCATTCAGTTTGATTACGGTTTTTGTTTTCTATAAAATCTTTATTAATAGCTCAGTACAGGATAAAGCTCTATAAAACATAAAGCTATGCAAAATTCCTGCATGGCATTGTTTAATTTAAATCGTTACAAAAAATAATATTTTCTTAGCGATAAAAAAAATTATTTTTAGATACTGCTTATCTAAAAAAATTAAATAATATTTGCCTGTATATTCCCCTGCTGTTCTTCGACAGGATTAATATCAATAACAGGGGCATTGCAGTTGCTTAAAGCTTTAGCTATTTTTTCTGCAGCTGTATCGCAAAAATCCAGCCCGGAATAATCCGGATTCAGCCCGCCAATAAACGGAACTGCCATTATAAAAAGATTTTCTGTAGCTTCACCATACACATTTAAAGCCTGAAAATAATCATTGATTCCTAATCCGGGAACTTTAAGATAATAATTGTTGTTGTGACCTTCAACAACATTTTCTGTATGGTTTTCAAACATTTCTTTTCCTTTTTGATAATCTTTGAAGGCGAGATATGCTGAACTAATAACATTTTCATCTTTTAACCCTTCAAAAGGAAAATCTTTCAGATTCATTTGCTGCTGACCAATCGCATCAATGTACATTTTGTAATAACTTTTCATATCTTTTCCATCTTCAGTTTTATAACAATATATTCCACCGGATTCAGGATGTGGTTCTACGCTACTGTCTTTATTCACCTGGATCAGTTCAATTAAACCGGTATCATGAAGTGCCATGATTTCCCGGTACGAAGATTGTGGAAGTGATGCAATGATTACTGAGATCAAAGGCATTAAAGCAGATTTCAGACGCAGCATATCTTCTGCAGAAAAATGTTTGGCAGGATAATTCATAGAGTAGCTGAATGCTGCCAGTTTTTCTTTCCACGTAATGGATTGTCTTTTTTCTATTGATTTTTCAGCTTCTCTGTATTCAGCTTTGAAGAGATCAAAACTGTCAGATTTTTCTCTGAAGCCAAGCATTTTCTCAGCAAATTCTTCTAAACTGAATTTTTTTATTAGATTGTAAAATTCAGGATCTTTCTGTTTAATAGGAAGCTTGAAATTGATCTCAAAAACATAATCCAAATCTACAAAACCGCCGTTTTTCTTTTTGTAATCATAAATTTCCTGAAGCGACATTGTCCATTCTGATGAGTAAGCATCATCTTCCGAATGAAATCTCAAGGCAGGTAAAAAACCTCCCGTCGAAAACATATGAATTTTAAAATTTTCTGAGTTTTTGTTGAGATGATATTTTATATGTCCGTTATCTGTTTCTATGAATTTTCCGTTCAGTCTGGCTATGGTTTTTACAGCATCAATGGCAGTAAGAGACGTTCCTCGAATGGCAACCGGGAAATTACTTGTTTCTTTAAACTTTGAAGGCGGATAAGGCGAATCGAACCAACCTTTTATTTTTTCTTCCTGCATTTTTGGCCATACATGTCCTGTACAGATAATGACTTTATCTGCGATAATTTTTTCGCTTTGGTGTGTAGTGATTTTAAACTGATCTTTGCCTTCTAATTTAGAAATATCAGTTACCATTGTTTTATTTTTAGCGAAAACTTTTATTCCTTCTTTTTGGGCAAGCTTAATATATTGTTTAAACTGATTTTCCAGATAATCTCCCAGTAACAATCTGGGAATAACCTGATAAGGATTAAAATTTTCAGAATCGCTGAAATCCTTAAAATCAGAAGATGGATTTTCTTTGAGATATTGTTTGAAGGTGTCAACAAGCTCTGGCAATTCGTTTGCAGAGACATTCGCAACATGTTCTTTCAGGGAACCTAATTTTCCATAAGGCATTCCTGCGCCAAAACGTTCATTTTTTTCGAAAATATAAATGTTTTTAGGCTGCACAGACTGTTTTAAAATATGTTTTAAAATCATCAGCGCCGCTGGACCACCACCAATAATGGCAATGGAATTGAGTATTTGATTATTCATAAGATTTACAGCTTGCAACTGATTATTCAAATTATGTTCCTAACCATAATTCTTATAATTAAAAAATAAATAATGGTTTATGTTTTCCGTCATAAAATAGTTTATAATAAAGTTGAAAATTAGAGTTAGATAATTTAAAAATTATCGGTACAAATCACATAAGAATGATCTCATATTCTACTACTTCAAAAAAGTTAGAGATTAATTCATTAAAGTTGAAATAAACCATCTATAAATATTACAATATGAAAAATTTAGAAAACAATGAAGAAATCTTTGCACAGAAAGACAACACAGTAATGACAAATCCTGTCGGAAAATATCCTGAACCACCTTTTGAAAGGCAATTTCAGCCGTTTCCGGGATTGGCTCATAAGATGAATCCGGTTCCTGATCATGGGGAAAAATCTTACATTGGATCTGGAAGACTCATGGGAAGAAAAGCATTAATTACAGGTGGTGATTCCGGAATAGGAAGAGCTGCAGCCATTGCCTATGCCCGTGAAGGAGCAGATGTGGTGATTAATTATCTTCCGGAAGAACAGTCTGATGCTGATCAGGTTCTTGAGTTGATAGAAAAAGCCGGGCAGAAGGGATTCGGAATTCCGGGCGATCTTCGGGAAGAGTCATTCTGTAAAGAATTGGTTGCACAAGCCGTTGAAAAGTTAGGCGGACTTGATATTCTGATCAACAATGCAGGCCATCAGAAAAGCAACGAATCTATTTTGGATATTACAACCGAAGCTTTTGACAGAACAATGAAAACCAATATTTATGCGCCGTTTTGGATCATTAAGGCAGCTTTACCGCATTTAAAGCCCGGTTCAAGCATTATTGGCTTATCGTCTGTTCAGGCTTATGATCCCTCAGAAGATTTATATGATTATGCACAGACAAAAGCGGCTACTACAAGCTACGTAAAATCTTTGGCAAAGCAATTGGGACCAAAAGGAATCAGAGTAAACGGTGTTGCTCCTGGCCCGGTCTGGACAGCTCTCGAGATCAGCGGAGGGCAGACTCAGGAAAAAATTGAAGTTTTCGGTCAGGATACAGCTTTCGGAAGGCCAGGACAGCCCGCAGAGCTTGCTTCTATCTTTGTACAGCTTGCAGCCGACGATGCAAGTTTTGCGACAGGACAAATTTATGGTTCAGCCGGAGGAAGCGGACAACCCTAAGAGAAACAAGATAAAGCTGATCATTGTAGATAAGTTTATTTTTCCGGCCTGTTTATGGTAGCTCACGGCTAAAAAGTACCACATATAGTCAATTTGGTATGTTTGAAATCTTTGCTGGTATGGCACTTGTAAGAAGTATAGCACACTAAAAATATTATTATGAACAACGAAAGAACAGTATCAGTATTAAATGATTTGTTAAACATCACAAACGACAGAATTCAGGGATTTTCTAAAGTGGAAGATAAAGTTTGGGATACTTACACTCCTTTAAAAGCTGATTATGACCAAATGGTGAGTCAGTCTCAGACAATGAAATCAGAATTGAATAACCTGATCCTTGAAAGAGGAGGAGAGCCTGATAATACGGGGAGTACGGCGGGTGCTATTCACAGAGCATGGATTGATGTAAAAAATTCTTTTTCCGGAGACAAAACAGAGTCTACACTGGAAAATGTAGTTTATGGCGAAGAAGCAGCAATTAATGCTTATCAGGATGCATTAGACAGCGGTGACCTTTGTCCTGAAAGCTCAAGAGTGGTGAGCGATCAGCTTCATCATCTAAAATCATCTTACAACAAATTCAGTAACTTAAACGAAATGAAAAATTAAATAGGTAACGACATTAAACATTACTTGTTTATTTCGGAATATTTGATTCCATCATAGTGTTACATTTTCAATCCTAAGAAAGCAATTTTTTAGGATTGTTTTTTAATTAAACAAATTGCGAATAAATATGGAAATTACAACTGATTTTAAAAACGAGATTCTCACCAATTCAAAAGCCATAGAAAATATTGAAGTTCTTTATAAAAAAAGAGAAAAGTTCACCGGTGAACTTGCAATGGTAAAAGAAGATCCTTTTGAAATAAAAATTTTTGACAAAGATCAGGAAGATGACAAAGCTGAACATCTTATTTATTTTGGAAGAGCTGTAGAGATTACATTAAATTATTTTGACGGAACCATTAAGGTTTTTAAAGACATTATTGATTAGTATTATAAGCAATAAACTTTTTAAGTTCAGATTAAAGATGAATGGTTTTTTGTTAAAACATTTACATGATCTGTTCTGAACAAGGATTGCGGCATACCGATTGATAAAGGGAAATATACCAATCAGAAATAAAATGGATTTCAGTTTAAACAAAGAAATGAATAATGACGAAGTAATTGTAATGCTTGCACTTTTAGATAAAGATTTACAGGAAATGATGTTACATTGTGTAAAGAATGAGTGGAGATTTGAAATGATAGGCTCAAATAATCTTCAGTTATATATACCGAAAGATTCTCTGCATCTTCTTTTCTATCTCGGTCACCAGGTTTTGTCCGGAGGGAAATTATCAGGTATTGAAGCTTAACTGTGTCTTCAGTATAATTTTCGTTTTTTTCAACAAAATTTATTCCAAGTAATTTAATTATTGATCTAAATATATTGTTTCATTAATCAGAATTTAAATTTATATGAAAAAAATATTTTAAAATTTAACAGTGTAGTTATCAATGTTTTATGCTTGTCAAAATGTTTTAAAAAATCAAAACAACCTTTTTTGGTACAGTAATTGGATAAATCATGCCACATCAGAAAACAAGCAGTGATCAATGCTTTAGTAGTTCTGAGGTCTTCATAGGCAGTGAATTATCTGCTTTATTATCTATTAGAAATCAATTAATATTATTTTATATGAAATCAAAACTAGCAGTCTTATCGCTTGCGATGGCGATTCCCACGTGTGTTTATGCACAAGATTCACTTCAGGTAATGAATAATGGAGAATATCCCAACACGTTTTCGTCGGGATCAGCTAATGTACAGCCATTTACACAATCTTCTAAAAGATTTAATGACTGGTCGATCTCTTTTGGGGGCGGTATTCCGCTGATGCAGTCTGCAGATCTTACATCAATTAAAAACGGAGGAGGTAAAAACCTCATCGGATATTCTGCTTATTTCAGTGTAGATAAAGCGATAACCCATGCTTTTGGATTGAAATTGCAATATGACCGTGGTGAAACAAGACAGGGCTGGTTCAATACAAAAGATGCAGCACCTGCCAATGCCGCCGCTACCATGCAGGTAGGAGCAAGAACACAGTATGATGCGATCTCTATTTTAGGAGATATTAATTTCTCTAATCTGATGAGAAGAGTAGATAACAAATCTCCTTACAGATGGGCGCTACACGGTTATGCCGGAATCGGAACTTTAGCTTACAGAGCTTATCAGAAAGATGAGTTCGGGCAAAGACTAATGACAGAAGTGAAGCCATTTAAGCTACATTCATTCTTTGGACAAGCCGGAGCTGGTTTAAAATATAAACTGTCAAACAGACTTGATCTTGAAGGTAGAGTGATGTATGTGGTAACTACTGATGATGAGTTTGACGGAGGCGGAGCTCATACCAGTGCAATAAATAATATATCTGAGCAAACTTCGGATAACTTCTTCAACACAACTTTAGGTTTAACGGTTAATTTAGGAAAACACGAATCTCACCTGATGTGGCATGACCCATTGCAGGAAATTTACTACAGAACAGAAGTTTTGGAAGCAAAATCAAACGATGTTGAAGTGTGTAAAGCTGGCGATGCCGATAATGACGGAGTCTGCGACGATTGGGACAGACAGCTTGATACTCCGGCAGGAGCAAGAGTTGACGGAGCGGGTGTAGCTTTGGATGTTGATATGGATGGAGTAATTGATCTTTACGATAAATGTGTAACGGTTCCGGGACCTGTTGAAAATAATGGCTGTCCGCTGGAAAATCAGAACTCAGGAACTGTTGCCGAAACAGAAACAAAATTGGATGGAATTGAATTTGAACTGAATTCAGACCGAATTTTACCGAATAACACCCCGATTTTAAATAATGCAGTAAATTATATCAATTCTTCAAACGGTTCATATACCGTTGTGGGAGCTACAGATACAAGAGGTAGTGAGGCGTATAACCAGACGCTTTCTGAAAAAAGAGCAAATAATGTAAAGCAATATTTGATCAAAAACGGAGTAGAATCTACCAAGCTTGATGCACAGGGAAATGGTAAGAAAGATTTAAAATATCCTGAGTGTGATCCTGCAACAAAATGTCCTGAATGGAAAAACAAAGCGAATAGAAGAGTGTATTTTAAAGCAAAATAAAAATAATAACTTCTAATGTAAGGGCTGTCTCAATGTTGAGGCAGCCTTTTTTTATTTTAATATATTATCACGTTTGAGATCAGATAACATTCGTATAATAATTTTATTGCGACTAATTATTTTACACCAATTTTTCAATTGTTGAAGGTCTACTATCGTGGAATGTATTCAAAAAAAGGTGAACCCAAAAGATTCACTTGTATATATCAGTCTATTAAGCCTCTATAAACTCCAAAAGATCTTTGTTAATCGTTTCATGCTCTGTAGTCGGCATTCCGTGAAGGAAATCGGGATACGTGATCAATTTTCCGTTTTTCAAAAGTTTTGCAGATTTTATCGCGCTTTTGTATCGTTTCATTTTTATCTTCAAAAGAAATGGAAAGAAGTTTGATTGTATTTAGGATATGTATAAAAAATTATTTTTGAAAATTTTATAATAATATTTGTTTATTTTTAAATAATTTAGTCGCTAATATGACGAAGTATATCATTCCTGATAATGAAACAGAAAGATTGAAAAAATTAGAGTTTTTTGATCTCCTGAATTTAGGCAAAGACCCTCAATTTGATGTTTTTGCAGAAACGGCATGCCTGATTGCCGATTGCCCGTCTTCCTTAATTTCGATTATGGAAAGTGAAACCCAGACTATACAAAGCTGTATCGGTCTTGAGATCGATTCTGTGGAACGTAATAATACTGTTTGCCAATATTCAATAGCGAGTGGAGAAATAGTGATCATTAACGACACACTTTTGGATGAAAGATCCTGTCATAACCCGTTGATTTTGGCAGGAGGTATCCGGTTCTATGTCGGTATACCATTTCTTGATGACGAAGGTTTTGCTTTGGGAACAATCTGTGTGATTGATTACAAGCCCAGAACCATTACAGATAGTCAGATTACCGCTCTTAAAAAGCTCGCAGATGTTATTACTAAACTTCTCACGACTAAAAGAAAAACGGTTTATGCAGAATATTTTCAGCAGATTTTTAATATTTCAAACAATCTGATCTGTGTCTTAGACAGCCAGCTTCAGCTTAAAGATTTTAATCCTGTATTTGAAAAAATATTCTCTTTAACAAAGGAGGAAGCTGTAGGGAAGAGTTTTGCTCAGGTTCTTGGAGAAGATCACCAAACATTTCCGGAGCTCACCAGTTTTCCCGACAACGCGGTTGAAATATCTTTTACTACTTCTACAACAATTAAAGATGGCAGTTCTGTAGTTATTGAATGGTTGTTGAAGCCTAATCAGGAACTCTCTGAGATTTTTTGTTTCGGGATCAATATTACAGCATTGACAGAGGAAAAGCGACAGCTGGAAAGTTCCGAACGACGTTTCAGAAGTTTCTTTGAAAATGCCATTGGCTTAATGAGTATGCACGATATGGAAGGCAATATTCTCGCTGTTAACGAAAAAGGAAGAGAAACACTGCATTATTCTGCGGACGAAGTAAGAGACCTTAATCTTAGAGACCTTGTTCCTGAGCAAAACTGGCTTGCTTTAAAACAATATCTGGAGCGTATCAACCAGAATGAAGAGGATTTCGGAACGATGATCCTGAAAACAAAAGAAGGTGAAGATTTGATATGGATGTATCATAACCTTGTTGAGCTTGATGAAGAAGGTAAACCTTATGTTGTAAGTACTGCTCTGAATGTTACCGAACGGATGACGCTTGAGAAAGATCTTATTTATACAAAAAAAATGCTGGAACAGACCAGTTCGGTAGCACAAGTTGGTGGTTGGGAAGTAAACCTTGTAAACAACACGGTATTCTGGTCTCAAAGTACCAAAGAAATCCATAAAATAAAGAATAATTTTCAGCCGGACTTTGAAAATGCTCTTGGCTTTTATAAAGAAGACAGCAGGGAAAAAGTAAAATTCTTGTTTAATAGAGCGGTAACAGAAGGCATTCCGTATGACGAAGAATTTCAGCTTGTTCGTAACGACGGTGTTACGATCTGGGTGAGGGTGAAAGGGATTCCGGAGTTTGAAAATGGGGTTTGCAACAGAGTTTTTGGGATTATTCAGGATATAGATGCCTTTAAAAAGATGTTTCTAGAAATTACCAGAAAAGAAGCCATGATGCAGTCATTTGTTACGTATGCTCCTGTTGCTGTAGCCATGTTTGATAAAGACCTTAATTATATTTCTGTGAGCAGTGTCTGGAGGGAAGAATTCGAAATGAATGATACCGATATCATCGGTAAAAATCTTTTTGTTGTGTCACCAAACGTTCCTGAAGAGAGAAAAGAAATTTATCGTGCTGCTTTGCAGGGGAAAACTTATATTAATGAAGATTTTGCGATCAATGTTGAAGGTAAAGAAGAAATTCAGCATTTCGATCTCAAGGTAGGACCGTGGTATCTTTCGGATAATGAAATAGGAGGTGTTATTGTCTCTGTGCGTAATATTACCAATGCTGTACGTATCAACGAAGAGCTTAAAAATGCGAAAAAAATGGCTGATATCGCAAGCAAGGCAAAATCAGAATTCCTTGCCAATATGAGTCATGAGATCCGTACTCCTCTGAACGGGGTTATCGGTTTTTCTGATCTTCTTTTAAGAACGCCGCTCAATGAGATCCAGACACAGTATCTTAATTATATTAATGAATCCGGGGAAAATCTTCTGAACATTATTAATGATATTCTGGATTTTTCTAAGATTGAATCCGGTAAAATGGAGCTTCTGATAGAGAAAAGCGATGTGTATGACATGGTGAGTCAGGTAATCAACGTTATCTTGTATCAGTCTCAGAAAAAGAATATAGAGCTTCTTCTGAATATTGAACCGGGGCTTCCGAAAACACTTTTACTTGATGAATCCAGACTAAAGCAAATTCTTATCAATCTTCTTGGTAATGCCGTAAAATTCACAGAACAGGGTGAAATTGAACTCAAAGTCGAAAAGCTTCGCATGGATCATAAGAAGATTGCCCTGCGATTTTCTGTAAGAGATACAGGTATTGGCATCCCTATCGAAAAGCAAAAGCATATTTTTGATGCTTTCACTCAGGAAAATAGTTCTATCAGCAAACGTTATGGTGGCACTGGTCTTGGCCTTACCATATCAAACAATATTTTAGGATACATGGGAAGTCATCTGTCACTGATCAGCACGCCTGATAAAGGCTCTGTGTTTTTCTTTGATATTGAAATCCCTTATGAAATGTCTGAATTGAAAGAAGAAGATGATCTTACTATACACAAAGTGCTCGTTGTGGATGATAACGAAGCCAACCGTATCATTCTGCAGCACATGCTTGCTTATAAAAATATAGAATCCACACTGGCTGCAAACGGTATGGAAGCTTTACAGATATTACTTAAAGGAGAGCGTTTTGATGTGATATTGATGGATTATCATATGCCGGTAATTTCCGGTTTGGAAACGATTGATAAAATCAGGGAACTGTTCAATCAGCGAAAAGAGATTTCGCCGTTGGTTGTTCTTCATACTTCATCCGAAGAGCATGATGTTATCAACAATTTCCGTAAAAAAGACAATTCGTACTTCCTTCTTAAGCCTATTAAATCTGATGATCTTTATAAGACGCTCCGGAAAGTGGCACAAAATAACGTGATAGAAGTTTCTGCTCAGGGAGATTCTGAAAAAGACGGGTTTTCTTTTATAAAAGAGCTTGAAGTTCTTTTGGTAGACGACAATCCGGTGAATATGGTCCTGAATAATAAAATGATGAAATCGCTTACGCCTGATGCAAATTTAACAGAAGCTGTAAACGGCCTCGAAGCTTTGGAAGCATGCAGGAAAAAGAAATTCTCTATTATACTGATGGATGTGCAGATGCCGGTAATGAACGGTATTGAAGCTACACAACAGATCCGTCTTTTGCCAGGATATGAAAATGTACCGATCATTGGTGTTACAGCCGGAAATGTTTTGGGAGAAAAAGAAAAATGCCTGGATTCCGGGATGAATGATTTCTTACCAAAACCTCTGAGACAGGCAGATCTTTTAGAAATGCTTAAAAAATATATTTCGGTTAAAGAAAATGAAGGTCATGATGGACATTCAAATGCAGATTCAGATTCGGATATTGAAATATTGACGGATAAATACATTAATATGGATATGCTGAATGAGCAGATTGGTGGCGATGATGATTTTAAAGAAATATTTTTAAACCTGGTCATCAACGAGCTTATCCAGACCGAAGATAAAATTAACGCTATAGCAGCGGTGAAAGATACCTCTGATGCGAAAACAATTCTCCACAAGCTTAAAGGTACTGCCGGAACTGCAGGACTCTTCAGTCTTTCAGACTGTGCCTTAAAATGGGAAAAGAAGACTGATGATGAGATGGACTTTTCAGCCATGGAAAAAGAGATAAAAGAAGAGATAACAATAGGATTAAATATTATAAAAAGTTTAATAAAATAAATCAAAAGCTATGTTAATTTTGATCGCCGAAGACGACGAGCTAATTCTCAAAACAATTGAGCATAAATTATTAAAAGAAGGACACGAAGTTATTTTAACCCGCAACGGTAAAGAAGCCATCGAAACTTTGAAAGAAAAAGATGTTGATCTTGCCATCACCGATATCATGATGCCTTTTGCTTCAGGAATAGAAATTCTTTCTGCCATACAGTCGATGGGGAAACAGGTTCCGGTGATTATGCTTTCAAGTATGGGACAGGAAGAAGTGGTGCTTAATGCTTTTGATCTGGGAGCTTCAGATTTTATAGTAAAACCATTTAGCCCAAGTGAACTGATGCTGAGAATTAAAAGATATATCCCGAAATAGAATATCATATCATGCTCATCACATCAATACATTTTCTTTTTATTGTCTTTATTGTAATGCTTTCATTGGTTTTAGTACTGGTGCTCGTTGTGCTTATTTACAATTTTATTGAATATAAAGAATCTGTGAGAATTACAGCTTGGTCCGGTATTATCGATCAGAAAATTTCCGATGTTATTGTTTATGGAGATGACGAACTACCTGCCAATTCTAAGTTTAATTTTCTGGCTTTAAGAAAACCTTTCAGAGTTCTTTTTCTTCAGAGGTTAGTCGATTCAGAGAAAAAATTTTCCGGAGCGGCAAAAAGTAAAATTAAAGAATTATTTAAAGAGTATAATCTCCGGGATGTAGCCATAAATAAGCTTGATCAGAGAAAGCCATATCTGATCGCACAGGGAATCCGTGAGTTAGCAGTGATGGATCATGATGAAGCTGCCCCAAAGATATCTTTATTTTTAACCCATCCTTCACAGCAGGTTTATCTGGAAGCTCAATACGCAATGGTAAAACTTAAAGGCTTTGAAGGTTTAGGTTTTTTAAATACTTTTTCATCAAAAATTTCAGAATGGCAACAGCTGAGATTGCTCCTCTCTATTTCTTCTTTGCCGCCAGATCCAGATATTACCATTGAAAAATGGCTGGAAAGTACCAATGATTCGGTAGTAATTTTTACGCTTAAATTAATAAAAAAGTTCCAGCTTCTTTCTTTTTATTCTAAAATTACAGAATTGCTCAATACTTCATCTGTTGAGATTAAAATAAAGGCTATACAGACTTTAATGTCACTGGAGAATCCTGATACGGTTGCTTATCTGTCAAGTATATATGATGAGCAACCAGACGATGTACGGGTTGAGATTCTGCGTGTCGTTAAGGCGTCAAAAGATCATTGCTGTACGGATTTGCTAAAAAAAGAACTCTTCGAAGGCAATACTTCGGCGATAAAAGTAAGTGCAGCACAGGCGCTTTATGAATTAAGATATGACGAATATCTGTCGGAACTTCTCCAGAGAGAAGATTTGACTGAAGAATCAATTCAAATTATTAAATACGCATTGCACGAAAAAGTATGTTAGAATTTTCACACATTGTCTACGAAACGGTAATCTGGCTTTATCTGTTGTACGGTGCAGCAGTTGCAATTATTTATGGTTGGATAGGTGTTTATGCATTCGGAGCTGTTTTACGGTATAAAAAAGAAAATGTATTTACAGATTACAGCATGATTGCTGCCAATCCCAATGCTCCTGTTTTCAGCCTTCTTGCTCCCGCTTATAATGAAGGAATGACCATTGTGGAAAATGTAAGGTCTTTGCTGTCTCTTTATTATCATAATCTTGAAATCATCATTATTAATGACGGAAGTAAAGATGATTCGATGCAGAAGCTGATCGAAGCCTATGATCTTGAATGTGTGTCATACTTTGTACAGGGTAAAATTGAAACCAACAAAATCAGAGGAATTTATAAAAGTAAAAATCCTGCATTTAAAAAACTTATTTGTGTAGATAAAGAAAATGGGGGTAAAGCCGATGCTTTAAATGTCGGTATCAATGTATCTTCCGGAGATTATCTGGTTTGTATCGATGTAGATTGTATTCTTGAGCAGGATGCAATTCTTAAACTGGCAAAGCCATTTTTAGAACAGACAGATAAGAAAATTATTGCCTGTGGTGGTGTGATCCGCCTTGCCAATAATTGTGTGATTGAAGACGGAAAAGTAGTGAGTGTAAATATGCCTAAAACTTTGCTTGGAAGAACACAGGCATTAGAATATATCAGAGCATTTGTACTAGGAAGAATGGCCTGGTCAAGAGCTTCAGGGCTTATTCTTATTTCTGGTGCATTCGGAGTTTTCGACAGGAAAATTGTTTTGGAATGTGGAGGATACGACAGAAATACCGTAGGCGAAGACATGGAACTCGTTGTGAGAATGAGGCGATATATGGAAGAGCGTAAAGAACCTTATGAAGTGATTACAATTCCTGATCCTCTCTGCTGGACAGAAGTTCCTGAAACCAAAGACATCCTGAAAAAACAGAGAAACCGCTGGATGCGCGGAACAATAGAAACGCTTTGGAAACACCGTAAACTTATGTTCAACCCAAAATACAAGAAATTGGGAATGGTAAGCATTCCTTATTGGTTCTTTTTTGAGTTTTTAGGACCTTTGGTAGAGTTTTCAGGGTACATTGTCTTCATTATTTTTCTTCTTTTAGGAATTATCAATTGGTCTTTCTTCTTTATTTTGTTTGCGCTGGTGCTTTCTATGGGCTTCCTTTATTCTGTGTACGGAATATTGGTAGATATGGTCAGTCATCAGGTGTATAGTAAAAGAAAAGATTTTCTTTCTCTTATTGTGACTGCTTTTTCAGAGCCTTTTTATTTTCATCTGATTACAGTGAGAGCGGGAGTGAATGGTTTTATTGATTATTTTAAAAAATCACATGGTTGGGGCGAAATGACAAGGCAAGGCTTCAGTCAGAACACAAAGAATTTACCTTTAAAAGAAAAAATTCTGGCAATCCTGAAAAACGGGCTCAAAAAATGGGGTGCTTTTGCTACTGCGTTCAGTATTCTTTTTCTTTTAGGAGTTGTTGCAGAATGGCTTTGGTACCGTTTTGTATTTACAAAAGTTAATTCTTCGGCAATTGTTGGTTCACTTTTTCTTGATAATGTGCTGTTTATATTCCAACTTATGTTTGGCTTTGGAGTTATTTATCTTTTGCTTAATTTCATTAAAGAGGGGTGGGCAAGAATTTTGGCAATCATTACCTGCGGATTCGTTGTGGCAATGCAATATATTCTGTTTATTTATTTTTCGGAGACGGGAAATTTACTGGGTGCAGATCTTATCTATTACAGTAAAGCCGAAATGAAGCAGATTTTACAGGCAAGCGGAATGCTGAATCTTAAGAATTATGCCTTACTGATAATTTTATTGGCGGTATCATTTATCCCTTTATTTATGGCTGGTCGGTCCGGTTTTAAATCTGTTTATCCGGGTATAGTTTTTTTATCGGTGGGATTGATCGCTTTTTTTGTTCCTGTAAATATTTTAGGATTAAACAATATAAACGAGTTTAACCAAAGTGCTGCAAAAAGTAAATGGGCTTATTTCTTTAAAGCTAATGAAGAAAACTTTATCAGCGATCATCCCGAAATTACAGAATTACTTAATGACGACGAAGGTTTTGCATCCAACAGTAATATGCTGAATGAGAATTATCCTTTTTGGAGAAAAGAAGATACACAGGATTTTTTAGGTCAGTATCTCAACAAATCTGAGGAAGTTCCGAATCTTGTATTTGTAGTTCTCGAAGGTTTTGGTCATGCTTATACATCTCCCAAAGGTTATATAGGGAATTTTACTCCTTTTTTAGATTCCCTTTCGCAAAAAAGTCTTTTCTGGGAAAACGGTCTGAGTTCCGCTGGTCGAACTTTTGGTGCTCTGCCTTCATTGGCGGGATCTTTACCATTTGGCAAAAATGGTTTTCTGGAAATAAAACAGACTCCTAATCATTTTAATCTCTTCAATGTATTAAAATCAAACGGTTTCGAAACAGGGTTTTACTATGGCGGAAATCTTATTTTTGATGGGTATAGAGAGTATCTCGAGTATAATAAAGTAAATAATATTGTCGATATAGGTTCTTATGGAAATTCTTATCGTAAACTTCCTGCTAATAATGATAATGAAAGTTGGGGGTACGAAGACCAGGCGGTTTTCAGGAAAGCGCTCGAAAAGCAGAAAGTTCAGAAGAGGCCTTATTTTAATATGATTCTTACGCTTTCTACACATAATCCTTTTTTAATTAATAATAAGGATTACTACGAAAAGATGTATAATGCGAGAATGGAGTCAAACGCTTTGACCTCAGCACAGAAAAATTGGGCTTCAGGATATAAAAATCAATTGGTTTCTGTTTTAAATGCAGATGACGCTTTGAAGCAGTTTTTCAAAAATTACAGCAAAAGACAAGATTTTACTAAGACTATTTTCTTTATTACAGGTGATCACAGTATGCCGGAGATTCTCCTTCAGTCTAAAATAGACCGTTTTCATGTGCCGATGATGATCTATTCCCCTTTATTAAAAGAGTCAAAAAGATTTCAGAAAACAGTGAGTCATTTTGATGTAGCTCCTTCTATTTTGGCGTATTACCGCAGAAATTATAATCTGCTCACACCATCTACTGTAGCTTGGCTAGGTAGAGGCTTTAGTCCTGATTCTGAAGTCAGTAAAAGTGATGTTCCGATTATGCAGAGTAAAAGTCTTTTAACGGATTTTGTTTCCGAAAAATACTATTTACATGATGGCAATCTCTTTATATTGAATAAATCCGAAGAAGACCCTCTTAATAATCCCGAGATTTTCAAAAAAGTTAATGGTCGTTTTGAGCAGTTTAAAAGAATGAATTCAGAATTTTATAAGAATAAAAAACTGATTCCGGATTCTGTATTCACCAATTTTATGAAAAAAACAGCTAAATAGTCTGGATTAAAATTTACGGGTATAGCCTAATGTGATGTCAAACTGGTTTCCTTTCTCGTTGGGGCGGTATTCCTGATTATAATACATAGTTCCTATTGAGAATAGATTTCTTTGAACAGAAAAATTGTATTCACCACCTATTTTAAAGGTTTTTAGCTTAAAAGTTTCGTTTTCCAAAAGATTGTTGCGGGATTCTTCAGGACTGATTCCGGTTCCGATCTGCAATGCAAAATAATCCTGCGCACTTTTTGTATAATAGCGTACAGTTCCTGTATAGGAATGAGAAATGTTTTTGTGATCGGGAGTAAGATAGGTACGGATGTTGAACCAGAAATTCTTATAATATTTTCCTACAGAAGCTGTATACATCCATATATTATTGCTGAAATATAGCTGTCTGTAACCGATTTCTGCTTCAAAGCTATGCGGAAGGTTTGCGTTCAGCGAAACTCCGGTACGGTACTTCGGGAAAATACCGACATCATTAGAGTAAGCTCCTCCTACGTAAAGATAAAAGGTTTTAGATAACCTTGGGTAAGCTTCCAGTTCGATCTGTGTGCCGTTTTCAGCAAATTTATTTGCATAATTTCCTCTTATGATAAAAGATCCGATTGAGGTTACTCTTTTGTAACCTATGCCTACAATATGCCAGTCATCTGTAAATTGTTTATCGAAATGCGAGTAATTGTAGGTAATGTTTATAGCATTTTTGGAAATTAAATCATTGATTTTTACCGCAAGACTGTTGGCTTCAGTATTTTTTGGATTAATGGCTAAAAGATTTTTAATTGCTTTTTCAGATTCTGTATAGTCTTTATTGACATCATAAGCTTTCGCCTTCAAAAGCCAGAGTGCTTCAGATTGAGGATGATAAGTAAGTCCTTTATCAATTATTTCTACGGCTTTTGTATTGTTATCGTTCCAATATTCCAAAGATGCATATGCAATAAAATAATCTTCATCCTGAATATTTTTATCAGCAAGCGCTTCAAAAACAGTTCTAGCGGCTGTTACATCCTTGAGCCATGTATACAGTCTCCCTAAAAAAACCGATATATCCGTATAGTTAGGTGCCTTCTGCAATGCTTGCTTTGCAATTTCTATGGATTTCGGATAATCTTTTTCTTCAAATGCTGTTGTTCTGGCTTTTACGAATAGTTCATCTGCTGAAAGATCCTGGCTATACGCCTGAAATGGAAGTAATAATAATAACAAAAATCCAAAATGTTTTCTCATTGAAGTAAGCTGAATGATAGTAAAACAAATATATTGAACTTTTGTAAGTATAAAAGATATTATTTCCTGAAATTATAAATTATTCATAAAAATAATTAATTATGGTGGTAAATTTATGTAATATAAATGTTAAAGTGTAATCAGAAAGTTACCAGAGATATAATATTGATTAGCAATATTTAAAGTTTTGATTTTAGCCGGCTTAATGTCTCCTGTGACATATTTAGATAAGTTGCTACTATTTTGTTAGGCAATCGTTGAACAATTTTTGGGTTGATCTCCAGCAACTGCCTGTATCTTTCAGTTGCATTCTGTGTGAGGAAAGACATGAGTCTGTTGGTGTTGTTTACGTAGGCATATTCTAAATAATGTCGGTAGAATTTTTCCCACGAAGGAATAATTTCCAGCAGATGATAAAAGTCTTTGTGGGTAATGTAAAGTAATGATGTCGGCTCCAGTGCCTGAATAAATTCGAATGATGGTTGCTTTGAAATAAAACTGCACAATGCTGTAGCAAAATTATTTTCAAAGGCTAAATATCGCGTTGCTTCCTGTCCGTCTTCAGTGATGAAAAATATGCGCAAACAACCGTTGCCAACGAAAAATGTTCGTTGGCTGGTTTGGCCATGGATTAATAAGAATTCGTTTTTCTCGACTTCTAAGGGTTTGAAATGAGAAATGATTTTATTTAATTCATCCTCTGTAACTGTGATAACATCCTTAATGTAATTGATGAGTTGTTCTTGCATTGTTAAAATTGGATGGTTACAAACATACTAAAACAATTTTTGATCATTACGATTTGGAAGTTGTTTTCTCGGCTAATTTCCTGGCATTCGGGATAATGATGAATGCTGAAATATATGCAACAGGCAGCATAACACTCCATGCTTTTAGAAATTTGAAGAACCAATCTTCACCAAAACCATAATTGCGGACCAGGCCTACAAATGCCATAATTAATGTCATCGGAATTACAACAAACAAAGTGTTGATAAATTTGAAATACTTTTTGTTCATTTTTTTATATTTAAATTGTGTTGCAAAACTCTCCAAATAAAAAAATACAAGCATTGATATGAGTCAAAAAATGAATTAGACGACAAATAATCGGAATCTATTTCGTTTCTTAGCTCATAGATCTTTTTTCAATAATTTCTTTAAGGATAGCGATCCAGATTGTAGATAATAATAGGGAAAGGCAGGTAATTCCAAGCCCGGTTTTGTATAAGCTATATTCAATAATTCCTGTTTTGTACGCAATAGATAATGCCAATATGCCAAATTCTCCTGTTTGAGATAATAAGGCTCCACCATACCAACTATCTTTCCAGTTAAATTTTAGCAATCGGAAAATAATTGCAGACATTACACTATTGCTTGCCAGTACAAAGAAAGTGCCCAGCAGAACAATTTTTATATGAGAACAGAGATACAAAAGATCAAGACGAAGCCCTATAGAAACAAAAAAGAGGGTAGTGAAAAATACTTTGAATGGCATTAATGAATGTTCGAGCCAATTAAATGATTTTACCCTTCCGACAATAACTCCGGCTATAAAACTTCCAAGCGCACCGCTTAAGCCCACTATTTCAGCAAATAATCCGAATCCAAGGCAAATAATCAATCCTGAAAATACCTGCAGGTCATGATCACTTTCAATAGTGTGAAAAAATTTTGGAAGCCTGATCTCCTGTATATTTCTTACTCTTTTTAAAAGCAGAAAAATGGCAACGCAGATCAATAATGGTAATATGATCTGTAGAAAATCAAGATTTGCTTTGTCCCAAACTTTCAGTATCGTTAACACAGGAGCAAGCAGCAGATCCTGAAATATCAGCATATTGAGGATCATGATTCCGAATGTTGTTTTCAAAGCATTGTGCTTTTTCAAAAATTCACTGACCACAGCAGTACTGTTAAATATAAAAAGTACCGCAATAAGAATTATGCTATTTAGAGATAGACCTGTCATATGACCCACCATAAAAGCACAAATCATGCTTAGAAGTATTTTTATACTTTGCGCTATCACAGGTTTTATAAGTAAGCTTCGATTGTTTGGAACATTGATTTCCATACCCAAAAAGAACATCAGAAGCAGAATTCCTATTTCACCGATGACTTCTATTTCATCCGGTTTGGTAAAAACTCCTGAAACATATGGTCCCAGGATTATACCTGCAATAATATAAGCAATAAGGTAAGGTTGATTCAGCTTTTTCAAAAGAAGCATTATGCCTAATGTGGTGAGGCACAAAATGCATATGGCCGAAAGTAATCCATGCATAATTTAATAATTAAAATTGATAATGAATTAATTTTACTAGATAGAACAGAAATTGGTTTCCTTTTGGGAAACCAATTATGATATTATTGAATCTCAATCAGCTTGGGAGGACGTTTTTTAGCTTCCTCCTTTTTAGGGATTGTGAGCTTCAAAACTCCGTTTTCGTATTTAGCTTCAATGTGCTCTTCATCGACTACGTCTCTTGCGAGCTCAAAACTACGCTGAAAAGCCTGATAGCTAAATTCTCTGCGGGTGTAATTGTCATTTTTGTCTTCCGTTTCATTTTTCTTAGAAGACGAGATGGTGAGAAGATTACCTTCCAGGCTTATTTGGAAATCTTGTTTTTCCATACCGGGCGCGGCGACTTCCACTACGAAATTTTCAGGATTCTCCCTGATGTTTACGGATGGGAGAGTGGTAAGAGTGGAAGAATAATTATTGTTGCCCCAATTAAAAAGTTCGCGACTGAAAAAATCATCGAACAGTGTACGTGGATTTGCAGGGAGCAAACTGCCATTGCTTCTTTTTTCGATTGACATAACAAACGTTTTTTAATGTTAAACAATAAATTAAATGATCACATTTGAAAATTTACAAACAATATACCAAAATAATTGCTGGAAAAAATGGCATAGTATGAAAGAAAAAATGTCATAATTTACATGAATAGGCGGTAAGTCGTAACTTAGCTTTTAGTATTAAACATACTTAAGATGAATATGAAACCTTAAAATAAAACCTCTGAAAATCAAATGATTTCAGAGGTTTCTTGTACCCAGGACCGGGATCGAACCGGTACTCCTAAGAACTGGTGTTTGAGACCAGCGCGTCTACCAATTCCGCCACCTGGGCTTGATGTTGATTACAAACATGATGTTTGTTTCAAATTGGTGTGCAAATATAGGAACTTTTTTTAATCTTCAAAAACTTTTGTCAAAATTTCTTTAAAAATTTATTTCTAAACCATCGTAGGCAAGGTGTATTCCGGCCGGAAGTTGTTTGTCTTCAATATCATGCAGCCCGAAATGATGACTGATGTGGGTGAGAAATAATTTTTTAGGTTTTAGTTCTTCAAAGAGTTTGATGACATCAGGGAGGATAAAATGTGCCGGATGCGGATCAAATTTCCGGATACAGTTTAAAATTAAGACATCAAGATTTTTTAATTTCTCCTTTTCGGTTTCAGATATAAAGCCGGCATCGGTAATATATGCTAAATTTTTAAATTTGTATCCTAAAGCTGTTATTTTATAATGAATGACCTCAATGGGTGAAATTTCTGTGTCTAATACGGTAAATTTTTCATTTCCGATTTCATGCAGGTCAAAAGCCGGAGCTCCCGGATATTTTTCATCAGCAAAAGCATACGGAAAACGCTTTTTTACTTCATCGGCAACTCTGGAAAGACTATATAATGGAATATTTTTTCCACTTTTAAATATTAAAGGACGCATGTCGTCCAAGCCGATCACGTGATCATTGTGCTCATGGGTAAGAAGAGTGATATCAACACGATCTTCTTTGTTAATAAGCATTTGCTGTCTGAAATCAGGCCCACAATCGATCAGGATTTTTTTGTACTCATCTGTGGTGACCATTACCGAAGACCTGAAACGCTGGTCTTTGGGATTTGATGAAGTGCAGACCTCACAAGTGCAGCCAATAACGGGAACACCCTGTGAAGTTCCGGTTCCTAAAAATTTCAACTTCATTTTCTTTTGAGGTTGTTTTAATTTTGGTAAATTTACGAAAAATTTAATGTCCTAATGTATCAGAAACTAACTCCTAAACAAAAAGCATTAACAATTAATCTGGATCCTACTATTTATGGTACTTTCGCGGAAATTGGAGCAGGGCAGGAAACTGTTCGACACTTTTTTAGAGCAGGAGGAGCTTCCGGTACAATTGCTAAGGCAATGTCGGCTTACGACAAAGATTTTAGTGATGCCATCTACGGAAAAGAGGTTAAAAACAGGTATGTAACCCAAAATCGACTTCGTAAAATGCTTCGTTATGAAGTTGCACTGATTGAAGAAAGAATTTCCAGAGATAACAACCCCGGCAGAAAATATTTTTCCTATGCCAATACCGTAACAACTATCAATTTTGATAAAACCATAAAAGGTCACGGCTGGGTAGGAATCCGTTTTCAGGTGAATGAAAATGAAGATTATAACGAAATCGTTATCCACGTTAAATTCAAAGAAAATGATGCAACCTTGCAGCAGGAAACTCTTGGGAATCTTGGGGTAAATCTTATCTTCGGCGCTTATCATTATTATGACAACCCGAGAAGACTGATCGAATCTCTTTATGACGATATTGCAAAAGATAATCTGGAGATCGATATGATCGATTTCAACGGGCCTGCTTTTGCTTATGTAGATAACAGGCTGATGTCTTTACAGTTGGTGAAAAACGGAATGACTGAAGCGGTGATTTTTAACTCTGAAGGTAATAATATGCTTCCCGCTGATGTTCTTTACAAAAAAAATATTTTTGCGGTAAGAGGAAGTTTCAGACCGGTAACTAAAGTTAATATCGATATGCTCAAAAATGGGATGGATATGTTCCTGAAAGACGCTATCTGTACCCAGGAAGAAACTGAAGTCCTAATCGAGATTACCATTTCAAACCTTCGTGCAGACGGTGATATTGATGAAAGGGATTTCCTCGACAGGGTAGACGTTCTTGGTAAATTAGGCTACACCGTTATTATTTCGAATTTCTCAGAATATTACAGACTGATTGATTATTTCTCTCATTATACAAATGGCGACATCGGTGTTGCGATGGGAGTAAACAATATGTTGATGGTATTCGACGAGAAATATTATCAGGATCTTTCAGGAGGAATTCTGGAAGCATTTGGTAAGTTTTTCAGAAACGGAATGAGAGTTTATCTTTATCCTTACAAAGACCCTGAAACACATGAACTTTTGGATTCTTCAAACTTGAAAGTGGAAGAAAATCTGAAAGAATTGTATAAATATTTCAAATTGAATAATCGTATCGTAGATATCACAAACTACAATCCGGAATTTTTGGAAATTTATTCCAGAGAAATTTTAAGAAAAATTGCCTGCAACATGAGTGGTTGGGAAAGCCAGCTTCCTGAAGGTGTTGGTGAAATGATAAAAGAAAGAGCAATGTTTGGTTTCAAAAACGAACTTTCTCTAAAACAGTTTTCATAAAAATTATTACAATGTCTGAATTAAAAAAAAGGCTTTCATCTATTCTCGAAAGTCCGAAACATAACACTGAAGAGAAATTGCAAAAAGTTTGCGCTCTTCTCGATCAGGAGATTTCCTACTTCAACTGGACGGGTTTTTATTTCAAAAACGGAGATAAAAATGAATTGAAATTAGGACCTTACGTAGGTGCAGAAACCGATCACACGATTATTCCTTACGGAAAAGGAATCTGCGGTCAGGTTGCGGTGTCCAATGAAACATTTGTTGTTCCGGATGTAAAAGAAGAGAACAATTATCTAAGCTGTTCGATCGATACGAAAGCCGAAATTGTAGTTCCTATTTTCAAAGACGGACATAACATTGGCCAGATCGATATTGATTCCCATACCATTAATCCATTTACGGATGAAGACAGAGAATTGTTGGAATGGCTTTGTAATGAAGTTTCAAAGATTTTGTAATCTATTTATATTAAAATATAACTCCGATTTTTATCGGAGTTTTTTGTTTAAACTATCAATAGGAACGGGCTTTAGCCCGTTTAATAATTTAAAAAATCATCTGGCTTTAGCCAAAACTTAATTACTGAACTCTGAAATCAATTCCTTAAAATAATTTTCGCACTTCGCAATATGTGTTCCGTACCACGAAAATGCTTCGCCGTCGACAATCATTATTTTTTTATCAGGATAAATTTCCTTTAATTCTGCAATATGTTTTTCTTTAAATGGAAAAGGCTCGGAAGAGAGCATAATCACATCAGCTTCCGCTAAATCCTCAGTTTTGATTTCAGGATAACGCTTTTGATTTTTAAATATATTTTCAAAACCGGTTTCAGTTAAAACATGATGAATAAAAGTGTCAGATCCGATAGTCATGTAAGGGTTTTTCCAGATCAGATAGGCAACTTTTACGGTAGAATTTATTTTGGTCTGATTAAGAATTTCATAGATTTTGAGATTAAAAGCCTGTGCTTTTTCTTCTTTATTAAATAACAATCCTAAATTTTTTAACAGATAATAATTGTCTTCAATAGTTTCTGTATTGTTGACAATAACTTTAAAGCTGGTCATTAAAGCCTCTACTTGTTCTTTTACATTTTCTTCTTTATTGGCAAGAATTAAATCGGGTTGTAAACTTCTGATTTTATCAAGATTAAGATTTTTTGTACCACCGATTATTTCTACATTTTTCACTTTTTCTGAAGGATGGATGCAGAATTTTGTTCTTCCGACAATTTCATTTTCCGTTAAACCTAAATCAAATAAAGCTTCTGTAATAGATGGTACCAAAGATATAACTCTCATAAAATTTTAGACTTTGCCTAAAATTACAAAAGTTTTCCGGTTAAGAACATCGCAGCGATGGTAAAATAGATAATTAATCCGGTAACGTCGACCAGAGTTGCTACAAACGGAGCAGAAGAAGTAGCCGGGTCAAGATTGAATTTTTTAAGAATAAACGGAACCATTGAACCTGAAATCGTTCCCCAAAGGACGATCATGGCTAAAGAAATTCCGGCACTAATTCCAATGAAAAACCAATATTTACCATAATCGAACCAACCGAGTTGATGCCAGATCATGATTCTTAAAAAGCCGATCACTCCCAAAAAAGTTCCAAGAACGAGGCCCGTAACGATTTCTTTTTTCATGACCGTCCACCAGTCTTTCAAAGTGATTTCCTGCAATGCCATCGCACGGATAATCAACGTTGCTGCCTGTGAGCCGGAATTTCCACCGCTTGAAATAATCAACGGTATAAATAACGCTAAAACCACCGCTTTTTCGATTTCATTTTCATAAAAACCCATCACAGAAGCGGTAATTAACTGTAAGAAAAATAAAACGATCAGCCAAAGTCCACGCTTTTTAATCATTTCCCACCAATGTGTCTGAATATAAGGATCATCAAGTGCTTCCACACCCCCAAATTTCTGAATGTCTTCAGTATTTTGAGATTCAATCTGGTCTAAAATATCATCAATGGTCACAATTCCCACCAAAACTCCGGCTTCTGTAATAATCGGAAGCGCAGTTCGGTCATATTTTTCGAAATAAGTAACAGCATCTTCTTTGGAAGTCGTTGTCGTAATAGCAACGAAATGGTTATCAGTAAGATCTGAAACCAAAGTATCCTCCTCTACCAACAGAAGACTTCCTAAAGGTAAATCGTCGATCAGACGGTTTCTTTCATCAACTACATAAAGATGGTTGATGGTTTCCACTTTTTTACCGACTTTTTTAATCTGTTGAAGACATCTCTTTACTGTCCATTCTTTACGGATCTGGATGTAATAAGGAGTCATCAGACGGGCGATAGAATCAGAATTGTAGCCCAAAAGTTTTAAGGCAATTCTTCTTTCCTGCGGATTAAGATGATTGATGGAATATTTAATCAGCTCATCCGGGAAATCTTCAAACAGAGCCGTTCTGTCATCGGGAGTCATGGCGTTCAGGATTTCTGAAACTTCATCACTTCCGATGCTTCGGATGGTTTCTTCCTGAAAATCAGGATCTAAATGCGAAAAAACATCAGCTTTATACTGCTTCGGAACTTTCAGAAAAGCCAGTAACCTTTCATCAGCGGGAAGTTCACTGAGTCTTTCGGCAATATCGGCGGGATTAAAGATAAGTTCGTCTGTAGAATTCAAAACCTGAAAATTTTTGCTATGCAAAAATAATTCAAATTTTTAGAATAGGAGAATTGTAGGCTAAATTTAAGGTTTTATTAAAGTTTAGAAACCTGCTTCTGCAGACGGTTTTAATTTCCTTAATTGTTTGATAATTGATTTGATAGCTCCGTTGGTTCCGATTTTTATAGAATTTTCTGCAGAACCCAAAAGGCGCATATTCTTACGATACGTATCGTAATCGGACGAAGTGACGAAATTTCCTTCAGCATCAAAAAGCTTCATGCTTACGATAACTTGGTTCGAAAAAACGTATTTTCCCAATCCTACCTTAAAATATTTTACTTTCGGAACAATCACGAAGTCGGCATCGTTATTTTTGCAGTATTCGCTGATGGTTTTAGTATCAATGCTGTCGTAGGAGATCTGAACTTCCGTTCTCAGCATTCTATTTTTCCGGAAAGTGCTGATATTGTCAGAAACAGCACTAAAGAAGGCATGATTGGTAGGTTCTTTTATTTCTTCAACATCGGGTTCTACTTCAGGATTAAAATACAGAATTTTTTTTATTTTATCATGGGAGTTGTTTTTCTGAGCATTTACAGAAGAAATACTGATGATAAATACTAAAGAAATAAGCGTATAAAATAAAAAATTTTTCATCTTTTTTGTCGGCTGTAAAATTACTGTCTTTTAATGGGATGGCATAATTTTTTTAAGAATTATTTAACATATTTTTCTATTAAAATTAATAAATGAAATCAATAATGTTTCCAAACTTTTAATTTTTAAGGATTTTTTAATTTTTAGCTTGAATAATTAGAATTTCCATCCTTACTTATTATTGAAATGTTTAAATCCTATTTATATTTTGCAGGTAAAAAAAATAGTCGTATTTTTGCAGCCGTTACATAATAATCATTAAACAATATTGGAATGTACTTAACAACAGAAAAAAAAGCAGAAATTTTCGCAAAGCACGGTAAATCTGCACAAGACACAGGAAGCGCTGAAGGACAGGTTGCTCTATTCACTTACAGAATTAACCACTTATCTCAGCATTTGAAGGCTAATCGTCACGATTTCAACACTGAGAGATCTTTGGTGAAATTGGTAGGTAAGAGAAAAAGCTTATTAGATTATCTTAAGAAAAAAGATATTACAAGATACAGAGCAATTATTGCTGAACTTGGTTTGAGAAAATAATCTTTGGATTCCAAAAGAAACAGAAGCAACTTCGAAAGAGGTTGCTTTTTTGTTTCGTAATCTGAAACTTAGCATTAAAACGTGGTATTCTTTGAATAAATCGTTTAAATTTGCTTTTTTCAAAATTTAATCTACTGCTTTGAAACAGATTTATCTCTACATTCTTCTTTTTGTTTCTGGATTTTACAATTCTCAGAACTTGGATACCATTTCAAGGTCGAATCTTCAGACTTCTGTAAGTATGCAGTTCGGAAAATTTTTAGGAACGAATGATTATCTGAAAACACTCACGCATAGAGAATTTATTGGTGCTTCTGCAGAACTTACCGTGCAGACTGACGGAAGTCAGGAATGGCACAGAAGGTTCGGAAGACCCTATTACGGAGGTGGAATTGTTGCTTTTAATTATCTTAAAAACAGCGATATGGGAAGTCCTTTTGCGGTGTATGGAACTTTCGGAGGAACCATTAAAGAAACTCCGGCTCACTCATGGAATTATGAAACAAGCGGTGGTTTTGCTTTCAACTGGACACCTTATGATATTAAAAAAGGTTATCTTAATCAGACATTCGGCTCTTCGGTAAGTATTTATATTAATTTCGGAGTCAATTATAAATATTATCTAGGAAAACATTTTGATTTAGGTTTAGGCTTAAATTTCAATCATTTTTCAAACGGTGCGCTTAAACTACCGAATAAAGGAATGAATACCTTCTCTCCCAAATTATCATTGACTTATCATTTTGATGAAAGAGAATTTGCTCCTAAAGATTCTCTGTCGGCATTTGACAAATATTCTACATTGGATGTAAATGTTTTTGGTGGTGTACGACATTCAATATTCTATGGAAAAGATCCTGGATTCGAAGATTTTTATGTAGATATGATCAGGAAATTTGAAGGAAAGTACCATCAGAACTGGGGAATTGAAACGGTTTATCACAGACAGGTTACTTACAAATCTTCTCTCGGATTGGGAATCGGTCTGATGTATGACGAAGATTATAATAATAAATTTTATCAGGATGAAAATGGAGTTATTCAAAGTACAAAAAGATTTCAGCGTGAACAGCTTTTATTAAATATTTTCCCTTCTTATCGACTTTCCATTTCAAGATTTGCGATTCAGATCCAACCGGGGTTTTATATATTCAAAAAAACAATTGACCGCCGTTATGATAAGACATTTTTTTATCAAAGGGTGGGATTTCAATATACAGTAGGAAAAAACTTTTTAATAGGAATAGGCTTACGATCATTTAAGTTTCACAAAGCAGATTATATCGAATGGAGGCTGGGCTATAGAATTTTTAACAAGAAAAATTCATGATAAGTGGTTTTAAAATGTAGGAATTTAGGCTAAAATATATTCATCCTGCTATTTAAAACAAAAACACTAAATTTGCATCACATTTAGACGAAATACATTAATTAAAAGTACTCAATACGGAGTACAACACAAACAATTTATGAGTGCACCTCAAGCAATTACAGAGCTGATTACTCTTGCAGACGGCAGAGAAATCACAATCGAGACAGGGAAGCTGGCAAAACAAGCTGACGGATCTGTTGTAGTAAAAATGGGCGGAACAATGCTTTTAGCAACGGTTGTAGCCAACAAAGAAGCCAATCCTGGTGTAGACTTTTTACCTTTAACAGTAGATTACAGAGAAAAATTCTATGCAGGCGGTAAAATCCCCGGAAACTTTTTCAGAAGAGAAGCCAGACCATCTGATCAGGAAATCCTGACAATGCGTTTGGTTGACAGAGTTCTAAGACCTTTATTCCCTGAAGATTTCCACGCGGAAGTTCAGGTAATGATTTCATTAATTTCTTATGACGGACAGTCGATTCCTGATGATTTAGCAGGTTTGGCAGCGTCTTCAGCAATTGCGATTACTGATATTCCTTTCAACGGGCCAATGTCTGAAGTGAGAGTAGTAAGAATTGATGGTCAGCTTTCAATCAACCCTAAATTCGAAGATCTTAAGAATTCTGACCTTGATATTATGGTTGGAGCAACTAAAGATTCTATCGTAATGGTGGAAGGAGAGATGAAAGAAATCACAGAAGCAGAAATGCTTGAAGCGATTACTTTTGCTCACGAAGAAATCAAAAAACAAGTTGAAGCTCAGGAAAGATTAGCTCAAAAAGTAGGAAAAGCTTTCCCTAAAAGAGAATACAACCACGAAAATCACGATGAAGCCATCCGTGAGAAAGTGTGGAAAGAAACTTACGATAAAGTATATGAAGTAGCTAAAACTCCTTCCAGTAAAGAAGAAAGAGGAGAAAAATTCAAAGCGGTACGTGATGAATTTTTAGCTCAATATGTTGATGATGCAGAAGAACTAGAAAGAGTAACCCCTTTCGTGAAAGTATATTACCACGATGTGGAAAAAGAGGCGATGCGTCAGATGATTTTGAATGACAAAATCCGTCTTGATGGTCGTGATCCTCAAACGATTCGCCCGATCTGGAGCGAAATCGATTATTTACCGGGAGCGCACGGTTCTGCAATCTTTACAAGAGGGGAGACTCAGTCTTTAACGGCTGTAACGCTTGGTTCTGTAAAAGACGCAAATATGGTCGACAGTGTAATGGTCAATTATGACGAAAGATTTTTCCTTCATTATAACTTCCCTCCATTCTCAACGGGTGAAGCTCGTCCTTTAAGAGGAACTTCAAGAAGAGAAGTTGGTCACGGAAACCTGGCTCAAAGAGCTTTGGCGAATATGATTCCTGAAGAAAATCCTTATACCATCCGTGTTGTTTCTGATATTTTGGAATCAAACGGTTCGTCTTCTATGGCGACAGTTTGTGCAGGAACTTTAGCATTGATGGATGCGGGTGTTCAGATTCATAAGCCGGTTTCAGGTATTGCAATGGGATTGGTAACTGATGTTAAAACAGGGAAGTTTACGGTACTTTCTGATATTTTAGGAGATGAAGATCACTTAGGTGATATGGACTTCAAAGTAACGGGAACTGCAGACGGAATTACGGCGTGTCAGATGGATATCAAAATCCAGGGGCTTTCTATGGATATTATGGAGAAAGCGCTTCTACAAGCCAAAGAAGGAAGACTTCATATTTTAGATAAAATCACTGAAACCATAGCTGCTCCAAGAGAAGATGTGAAACCTCACGCTCCGAAAATGGTGATGATGGAGATCCCTAAAGATTTCATCGGTGCTGTTATCGGGCCTGGAGGAAAAATCATTCAGCAGATGCAGAAAGATACGGATACCGTTATCGCTATCGAGGAAGTTGGAGAAATCGGAAGAATCGAAATTTCCGGTATCAGCAGAGAGAAAATCAACGAAGCGGTTGCGAAAATCAATGAAATTACTTTCGTACCGGTTGTAGGTGAAGTCTACCAAGGTAAAGTAGTGAAAGTAATGGATTTCGGAGCTTTCGTAGCGATTGCTAAAGGTACTGAAGGATTGCTTCACATCTCAGAAATCGAGTGGGCGAGACTTGATAAAGTTCCTTACAAAGAAGGTGACGAAGTGGAGGTGAAATTTATGGGTTATGATGACCGTAAGAAAATGAAACTTTCAAGAAAAGTTTTGTTGCCAAGGCCACCAAGACCTGAAAAGAAAGAAGGTGAGCAGAGAGGTCCAAGACCAGAAGGTCAGAACAGACCGGAAAGACCTGCGAGACCGGAAGGAAAAGTAAATCCTGAAGGGAAAGATCAGCCGGGAGAGCACAAGCCTTTGAACGAAGCTTAAGATTATCTTAATCATATAGAAAACCACCGAAATTCGGTGGTTTTTTTGTGGGTTTTTGTTGGAGATCCTTCGAGAGCATCAGGATGACACCGCTACAATTAGATTTATATATTGCTTATGACTTAAGAATATTATTTCAAGTAATGAGAATATACTTCACAGTGGCAAGAATATGATTTAAAGTAGAGAAAATATGCTATAAAGTAATAAGAATATGATTTACAGTGACGACAATATCTTTCACAGTAGGGGTAATGTGATTTAGAGTAATGACAATATGCTCTGCAGTAGTGAGAATATGGTTTGCAGTCATAAGAATATGATTAATAGTTATGGAAATATTAATCTTGTTAAAAGCATATAAAAAATATCCTGACTGGAAATTCAGTCAGGATGTATAGTGTTATGTTTTGATGCTAAAAATCTGTGAATGTCTGTAGATTTTAGCTTTTTACTACTGTAAATTTTATTGCAGATACTGTTTCAAATTCCGGGGAGGTTGCTCCGTAAATCGTCTTGACATATTTTTTGACGTTTTGGGCGATGGTGTAGAGTCCTGTTTCTTCTGCGTATAAAACCTGATCTCTTTCTGTGAGTTTGATATTCAGTTCTGCTTCGGTCTGGTTTACTGGTTGGGTAGCGCTCACCAGTGATGCGTGATAGGAAGTGAGATTGTTTAATTTTAAATCGTCCTCATTAGGCGTGTAAGCGGGGATCGTTGCCAGTAACTGTAACAGAATCCCAAAATTCTCTGCCTGTTGAGTGTAGGATTGGCGGGAAGTGGAAATTGAGTTGTTGTTTGATGGTTGTCCGTTGTCGGGATTTTCGGAGGTTGTCTTTTTCTTTTGTCCGCCTTGTATGGTGCGGTTTAAAGTTCTGGCTTGGTCGATAGTTGCCTGCTGTAATCCCAAAATGTCTAAGAAGCTGACAATACGGGTGCAGATTGGTTTTAGATTTTCGTAAGCGGTTTGACGCACTGCAATGGCATTTTTGTTGGCGGTTCGTTTTTCTTCTACTTCGCTGAGTTTTGCAACGGCAGTGGTGTAGAGGTTTTGGAGACTGGTGACCGATAGATTTGCTACCGGTGGATTGTAGAGTGTGTAAACGCTAACTTGTTCGATTAGTTTTTGCAGGTTGGCTACGTTTTTAGCGTGTCCTACTTCGGATGTACTAGACATAATATTTGTGTTTTAAATTGTTTTTTCAAATATAGAATTTATTTTGAATTGAAATTATTTTTAGGCTAAATATTTTATTATCAGGATATTATGTTAAATTGGGGAATGGGAAACCCTAGCGGGAGGCTAGGGTTTTGGGGTTTTGTTTGAGAAGCACGGATTGCAAATCCGCGCTATCGGTTTATCAGTTGAATGAATTAACAAATCAGCATCTTTAGAAATTTTTTCATAATTCGTACTACTTCTTGAATTTCCCTTACCTCTAGATAAAAAGCCAATCAAAAATTCTGCCTTAAGCCGATTGATTCTTGATTAAGGCAATTTACTAAGCTATCAAAATTTACAACAGCTTTTTTAAAGTCTTCAGGAGAGGATATATCAATCAACTTTTTATCAATTCCGCTAATATTAACGGTCATATTATTTAAAATTTTTGCAAATCTTCCCTTCCGATGTTATTAGAAAAAATTATATGCAAGTCAAGACAATCATCTTCTTTATTCAGGTAATCCAATCTTAATTCTAAGTTTAAGAAAGTTGTAATACCATTGCGTTCTAATTTTTCTTTTAGTTCATATTCTTTTTCATCAAACTTGAAATAATTTGTTAATCCAACACAAGAAATTTTACTTTCCAAGATCGCTTTAACAAAATCTTCATCTGAACAAGAATATTTATTAAGAAATGTATAAGGAGAATGCATATGTAAGTCCCATTTTCTCCATTCTGAACCTCTGTTAATTGTCATTGTTATAAGTTTTTATAAATATATTAATTTTTATTTCATTACAGAATGAGTAAATATATTATTAATCAACAAAAAAAGATTACGGAAAACCGTAATCTTAAATATTATAATCAATCTGTTTAGATTCTTCCAGAATGACAAAGAGGATGTTTGCAAAGTTGAGATTGCTTCGTCACTTCGTTCCTCGCAATGACAGTGCTGAATTTCTCGTTTTACCCATTCCCAGCCCTCTGCTTCAAATCATCCGCCCCGCCAGTTTTTCTAACCTGTCCGGATTTTCCTGAACCGAAGTTATAAGTGTAGGAAAGCGTTGCCACTCTGGTGTCTCTTCTCACAATGAAGTTTTCTACATAGCCGGAATAGATGTTTCGGGCTTCCGGATTGCTCTTGAAGAAGATGTCGTTGAAAGAAAATTTGAGCGTACTGTTGTTCTTGAATTTCTTCTGAGCACCGATGTTTACAGACCACATTGGTTTCAGGTGCATATAGGCATAGATTTGCTTTGCCTGATAGTTTCCTGATAACTCTGCCGAATAACCATTCCCAATCTTGAAAGAGTTGATGCTGTTGATGTTGAAGGTGAAGTTCCCTTCGTTTTTTATGTAAGTATTGGAGATGTTTCCTGTGTAGGTGCCGTAATAGAAATTGGCGTTGTTGTTCATCTCCCACCATTTGGTCACTTTTACAGGTGCAATCAGGTTGAGTCCGTAATAAGATGCGGAACTCAGATTCTCGTTGGTCTGTACCACCACTGTTTTATCGTCCTCGATAATCGGCATCAGAACATCGGTGATGTTTTTATTGGTTTTGCTGTAGCTCAAGGTTGCAAAATATTTGTTGCTCAAACTGTACGTGAACTCATAATTCATAATAGTTTGCGGATCGAGATTGGGGTTTCCGGCCTGGTAGGTTGTCGGGTCCAGATAGAATTTGAAAGGATTGAGCTGACGGTAATTCGGTCTTGTGATTCTTCGGCTGAAGTTGAGCTCTACCGTGCTTTTGTCATCCACATCATAAGAAAAAACGGCACTTGGAAATAACTGTGTGTAATTCTTTTTGTTGATTTGGTTTGTTGTGACTTGATTTCCCGTCACGTTGGTATTTTCTACCCTCAGACCAAAATTAACTTTGAACTTATCCCAGTTTTTGATCACGTTTCCATAAGCTGCGTTGATGTTTTCCTCGTAAATGAAATGGTTGGTTTTTGATCTGTCGATCACAGAATTGCCCGAGCTTGCATTGAAAAACTGAAGGTCGTTATCCGCTTTCACGAAGCTTGTTTTGACTCCTGTTTCCAATTTCCAGTTGTTTCTGAATACTTTGGTAAGGTCAGATTTTAAGGAATAGATATTGAGATTGCCGTCCAGATCGCCTTTTAAAATATATGGATTCGGATTGTCGTCGGTAGATGGCGAAAGATTGCCGGCAACATCAAAATTCCTTGTGTTGAAGTTCTGAAGCGATGTGTTGGAATAGTTGATGTAATCCAGATCCGTTGTGAGTTCCGAACTTAACGAGTCGATTTTGTACTTGTGGTTGAAGTTCAGAGACACATTTTTCCAATGGTCGCGGTTGTTGCTTTTGGTGTTAAATGTTCCGTCGGGCTGGTAATTTTGGTTCAGAACCTGCGTGTCGTTATTACTTGTCGGGTCAAATCTATTGCTGACAAAACCTACTGAAAATCCTAAAACATTTTTATCATTTGCGTAATAATCCATCCCTACTTTTGCGATGTGATTGCGGAAATTCATTTTCAAAAAATTATCCTGAACATAAGCATTTTTGAAAGTTCCATTCTCATAGAAGTTCCTGTCCAGAATCAACTTGTTGTAAAACTCCCTGTAAGCAAAGCTGTAATTGGCAAAAAGATTGACTTTTTTGTTCCTGTGGTTGATGCTGAAACTGTTGTTGTTTTTAATATATTTTCCGGTTCCGAGAGACGTAGAAAGACTGCCGTTGGTACCCTTTCGCTGATCTTTTTTGAGTTTGACGTTGATGATGGATGTTCCCGCCGCATCATATTTTGACGAAGGATTGGTAATGAATTCGATTTTTTCAACACTTGAAGACGGAATTCCTCTGAGGTAATTCGCAAGGTCGGTTCCGGTCATCGGTGTATTTTTTCCATCGATCTGAACAAGGAGATTGGCTTTGCCACGCATACTGATATTGTCGTTGCTGTCGATGTTGACGCCGGGCGCTTTTTCCAACACTTCAAAGGCAGAATTTCCGGTGGAAGCGATGCTGTTTTCTACATTCAAGATCATTTTTCCGTCCTGTCGCTCGATGTAAGGTTTTGTTTTGGTAATGGTTACGGCTTCAATAGATTTCTCGTTGAGTGCAATCGAAGGAATTATAACATTTTCATTAACGGAAACTTCCGATTGGTAAACTTCGGCTCCGTTCTTATTGATTTTCAGATGGTAATTTCCTGATATCAAATCATTGAAAGAGAATTTTCCATTTTGATCGGTGACTTCGGTTTTTACCAATTTGTTTTCGGAATTGAATAGATTGATTTCTACCTGATTCGTATTGCCGGAATCAATCGTTCCCGACAAAGAAAAATTCTGGCTGGACTGCGCAAACACAGTTGTGAAGAAGGATATCATCCATAAAAGTATGGCTAAAAATATTCTGGTCATTGTGTTATTTTTTTTTGATTAAAAGTGATTTTATTTCTCGCTGATTTAATTGATTTTTTGCAGATGAATATGCTCTGTTTATTTCTTTGTATTGATGCAGTTTTCTGCTATTTTTAAAAGGGCAGAGTTCATTATTTCTAACTCAGATTTAGAAACATTTTCTAAAGCCACGCTTCTGTTATTTTCTACAAGGTCCTGGACTTTTTCGATGATTTCTTTACCAGATTTGGTGACTTTCAGATTGGTTTTTCTTCGGTCATTGGGATGAATTTCCCGAATGATGAATCCCGATTTGACTAATAAATCAATAATCCTCGTAACCGAAGCATTGTCCTTGAACACCAGATTTCCGATTTCGTTCTGTGTGATTTCTGGGTTTTCTAAGATGGCTTTGATGATGAGCCATTGGTCAATTGTGATATTGAAGCCATTCGCTTTCAGTTGTCTTTGTGCGTAATTTCTGTAAGCTCGGATGGCTTTATCGATGTTATAAAATATAATTGAATCTAATTTTTCCATAGTTTGAAATTTTAAAATGATTTATCAATTATTGATATATCAATTAATTGGTTGTGATTGTTTTTGATTTGTTACAAAATTTTTGAAATGGTTATTTATTTTTTTAGTCAAAAATTTTAAATTTGATAAGTTGTTGGCAATTAAAAAGTTATTACTATGCCCAATTCCAATAATATTTGTCGTATATTTGCATAAGCAATTAATAGAAAGGTTTTCAGGCTTTTGTTTCAGACAAAGTTTAAAACATTTATTTTTTCTCTCAGTTTCACATTTCAGATGCCTCAGTTTATTCCTCAAAAAATACTTGTGTCGGCAATCTTTTATCATTACTGAAAAACAATAGAATACCTTTCTTATTTAATCGGGAAAAGTATTTGGATAGAATGGGATAGATTTCAGAAAGAAGTTTTATCTTTAACAATCAGCACGTAACAAATAAATTTTAAAATATATATGGCGGATTCTTTCTCTAAAAAAGAAAATTTTAAGAAAAAAGCACAGAAAGCAAAAGAAAAAGCTCAGAAAAGAGAAGAGCGTAAAACAAGCAACAACAAAGGGAAAAGCCTTGACGACATGATCATGTACGTCGATGCAAACGGACAATTGACTTCTACACCACCTGATAACAGCAATGTTGAAGAATTTGACATCAACAGCATCCAGTTGGGTGCAGCTCCGATTGAGGCGGAAGAAACGGTAAAAACAGGAATCATTACTTTTTTAAGTGAAAAAGGGTATGGTTTTATCACGGAAGACAACTCAAAAGAAAATGTTTTCTTCCATACTAATAATGCTACGGAAGTATTGAAAAAAGGAAACAAAGTTTCTTACGAAAAAGAAAAATCTCCAAAAGGTTTTTCTGCAATTGATATTAAAATTGTGAAATAATATTCTGTTTTGCCTAAAAACTGAATACATAGATCATATAAAAGGCTCCGGATTCGGAGCCTTTGTTTTTATGGACTATAAAGATTTTCTCTTACTTCCACTAAAATTTTTGTCGTTTTTTCCACATCCGGGAAATCGGGAAGTGAAGAAACGGAATGATAATGCTCAATCGATTTTATTAAATCTTCGGCTTTATTCATCACATCTTCATAGGACCAGTTACCCGCTTTGATGTCTAGCAATTCGTCACGGTTTTCTACACGGATATTCAGTGAATTTGTTTTAAAAATCTGTTCACATGACTGCAAAAGACGAATCGTGTGCATCATATTTTTGCTGTCATAATTCTGTCCGTGATTTTGGTTGACGTTGTAACGGTCTTCATTTCGCTCCGAAACCCACTTCCAATATTCGCGGTAATCTTTGCAATAGGTTGAGTAGGCATCGAGATTGCAGAATAAATAGGCAAGAGGATTTTCACCTTTCGGAACAGATGATACTGAAACCTGATTGGCTTCTTCATGCTGAATAATTCCTTTATAATTCAGATCTCCCGATTCGTTGTAGAAAAGGGCAAACATTCCTTTCGTATTGTCGATGCTTATTAGACCACATTTTTCTTGAACTTTCCCGTTTTCCAAAAGCCATTTTTTCAAAGGTATTGAACCTTGATTCTGTAAAATATAGCAAAAATCAAGAATGGATTTTCTTTCTTTATCAATTGGATTAAGAATTTTTTTGTTGAGGCCTTTTGCTTTTTTGATCTGTGAAATCGCGTAACCCGCAAATGTATCTTTGCATAATTTCGAAAGAAAATCTTCAGGTTTCAGCAAATCCATTAACGGATTTTTATATTGAATACAATCTTCCGGACTTGCCAGAATTTCTAAAATATTCGGATTGTTTTTCTGTAATAATTCAACCAGTCTTCCGATTTCATAGTAGGTAATATCGTTGGTCTCATTGGAGATTTGCGGAATATAATGTAAACCAAAAAAATCTTCTTTTGGTAAATAATATACCCCACGAATATCTGTATCTGAGTTTTCCGTTGCTAATCCGAAAGAGCGGCTTCCGGAGATGGCTTGGAAGAGGATGAGGTTACGGGATTTTATGTTTTGTATGGTCATTGTATTTTTAATTAAAATAAAGTTTTTGATTTATTTACCTTTCGATATTAAAAGTTTTCTCTCTTGAAGGGCAAATTTTAACAATTTTTTTTGGAGTTTTAAAAGTTCAGTTTTCCATTTTGAAGTATCATCATTAAGAAAGAAAGCTTTGTTTCCTTCAATAAAGAAATAATATGACTTATGGTTCCAATTGATAAAAATTTGTTGAGAACCAATATCAGTAATGCATATTCCATAATCAAAACTGTAGTTTTCAAATGGTATTGGATTTTCATCTAAATAAAATAAGAATTCTTCTAAAAATTTCGGAATATCCGGTATAACTTCATATTTATTATCTAACATAAAACCGCTGGAGTAAAAGTGTGTTTTGCCTGAATTTTCAATTAATAAATCAAAACCAAAAAGATGCTCTGTAAATCCATCACTATAAGAATATGCAAACAGATAGTCTGGATGCAATTTTAATTGTCCGTTTTCGATGATTCTGTATTGTTGAAAATTATTCATAATCACAAATTTTTAAAACAACTCTCCACAACCACTTCCAAAGCCTTCTCCGCATCGCAAGAATACAAACCAGAACACCAAGCGGGATTGGCTTCAATCAAGGCCCAGCCTTTTCCTTTGATCATTCCGAAGTCTAAAACAATTGCGTTTGGTAGGGTTTCAGAATATTGTTTCATGAAATTATTGAAAAACTCAAAAAGATTATTTTGTTCCGTTTCGGAAAGCGGATTGGTGTCGAAAGTATCGTTTCGCCAATACGAAGAATGAGTTTTTATTTCATTATTTAAAACAAAACATCTCACTTCAAGTTCCCATTCCACAACTTCCGAAGTGAAAACCGTAATTTCTAAATCTAACGTATCGAAACCTTTGATATGGGTTACTTTATCGAAAACTCCGGCTTTAAAACTTTTAAAATCAGAACATTTAATGAAAATATTTTCTTCATGTACAAAATCCTTCAATTGTCCGTAAGAAATTTTACGTTTTGTAAATTCCTCCGAAACCTTCGAAAGCCAGTTGTCATCGGGTTTTGTTAATGTTAAATGACATTGTTCCGCAACAATTTCTGCGTAAATATCTTCGCCATACACTGCAATTACATCTGCACGAAATTCTTCGGGAACATTCCATTTGGCATTAAAACGGCTCAGCTCGTAAGGTGAATTGATCGATGCTTTTTTCAGATTGTTGCTGTCTTCCGTGTACATGGGAGACAGGGCAATTATATTTTTCATGATATTAAATGTTTTTCTTTCAATTTATTGACTAAATCATAGCGGTTTTGTTCTGAAATACTGTCGAAAACGACACTCCAAATGTCTGAAGAGTTTGTGGCATGGACAAGATTTACCCCGTTTCTCCATATAAGATTATATTTATCTGAACACTCTTTTAAAAAATCATAACCGGACATAGATTTTGAAAATTCTTCTATATTTTGAATTTCATAGAAAATGGCAGGAAGCTTCTTGTAATATCTATGTTTTTCAAAAAATGCCTGCTGCTCTATAAATGTTGCAAAACTTTCGTAATAAAAATAAAAGTCATAAGAATCACAACCGCAATCTCTGACGGCAATTTCTCCGTTTTCTGCAATATAAAGGCTGTCGTTTATAGAAAACAAAGTTTGCCCTTTCCAATGATAGGTATTTACTCCTTTATTTTCTTTTATTTGTTTAGATGTAAAAATATGAATGACGATGTTCTGAAGATTAAGTCCTGAAAAATTTTTCTGAAAACTTATAATTTCAGAATAGCTTTGAATGTCATACAATCTTAAATGTTTTTCTACAATCTCTAAATCAATTTCAAAGTCTTGATTTTTCCCTAATTTTTCAATAAACCGCAAAGCTCTTTCAGATAATTGTTTCATATTTTTACTCTAATTTATAGGGCTAATATTTCTCTAAAAACCTTTTCCATCTCTTTTTTATCCGCATTTCCGCCTTTTAGAGCCTTCGCTTTTTCCTCGTTATCCAATATCATTTTTTCTAAAAACCCAAACAATTCCCAGTCATTCGGATGATAATAAGATTCTCCTTTTGTTACTTTTAGGGCTATTAAATTTTCTATTTTTGTTCTGGTAAAATCATCCACCAAAACTAATAATTCACTGAACAATACGGGCGGAACTGTTCCCTTTTCTAATATCCATTTTCCGGTTAAAGTTGTTCGAAGGCAGTAGAAATACGATTTTAATTTTACTTCGTCGGTTCTGCAGGCTTCCAGATATTTTTTGCTCATGCTTGAGTAATGATAAAATACAGCGACTGGGGAAAAGGATTCGTCTGCCAAAGGTTTGAATAGTTCATAAAATTTTTCATTTTTCACATACACGATAGGAGAGTAGAACCAGCTTAATAGAGCCGCATTCGACTTCAAAAGCAAATGAAAAGTTTTCCTCAGGTCCCATCCGGAACCGTCCAGATCGTCTTCGGTCATGAATTCTATGGTTTCATCTTTGTCCCACGGCGAAAGATACCAGTCTTTTTCGTGTCGGTATATGAACCGTATGTCGTAATCGCTGTCTGGCGAAGCAAAACCCCAGGCCCGGCTTCCGGATTCTACGGCAAGAAGTATTTCTATGCCGCGTTTTTCCTCGACTTCTTTTAGTTTTTCTACTATTTTTGGTGTCATTGTTTTTTAATTTATGATACAAAATAATAAATTACCTGCGCAATCTTTTTACGGTGTATGTTTGATACAACGATCTTTTTCCAGATTTTCCAAAGAACAATCAAGCTCCGCCTCTGTTTTAGAAAAAGAAAAATCTCCAAAAGGTTTTGTAATAAGAGAATAGAAGTTTACTAAGCAAAAATGTGGAATCACATTACAACAATGTAAAACTACAAGGCAAAAATGTAAAGTTACAACGCAAGAAAGCAAAACTACATCGGAAGAATGTGGAATCACGTTGCAACAATGTAAAACTACAACGCAAAAATGTAAAGTTACAACGCAAGAAAGTAAAACTACATCGGAAGAATGTGAAACTACATCGTGCCAATGTAGAATGACATCGGGAAAAAGTGAAACTACATTGCAAAAAAATAAAGTTACATCCTAAAAATGCAACTTTACTTTGATAAAATATTGAAATTCTGTCATTCAATATTTTTCGATTTTAAATACGAATTATTATCTTTTGGTAAATTCGATGGCGGAGACTGTGGTATATTCCGGGGAAGTGGCTCCGTACAAACTTTTTACGTATTTTTTAATTTTTATAGCGATGGCATAGACTCCGGTTTCTTCTGCATAAAGAATTCTGTCGCGTTCTATGATTTTGGTGTTCAGCTCAGACTCGGTTTGGTCTACGGCTAGGGTTGCCGCTTTTAATGAGTCGTGATAGGTGCTGAGGTTTTGTAATTTGATGTTGTCTTCATTGGGTGTGTAAGCGGGTAGGGTAGAAAGCAATTGTAATAGCAGACCGAAATTTTCAGCTTTTGAGGTGAAAGACTGCCGGGAAGTGGATGAGGTTTTAGGTGCTTCTTTACCATCTTCAATCGGAGTGTTGCTCTTCCTTGAACTGCCCTGAATAGTCTGGGTTAAAGATCTTGCCTGGTTTAAAGTTCCCTGCGGTAAGCCCACAATTTCCAATACATTGATGATTCTGGTACAGGTGGAACTCAAATTTTCAAAAGCAGTCTGACGGGCAACGATGGCATTTTTATTAGCGTTTCGTTTGTCACCTACTTCTGCCAGTTTTGCATTGGCATCATTGTATAAAGTCTGAAGACTTGCTACTGTAATGTCGGCAATCGGTGGGTTGTAAAGGGTATAGGTAGAGACTTGTTGAATAATTTTTTGAAGGTTCGCTACATTTTTAGCGTGACCTACTTCTGAGGTGCTTGACATATCAATTGTGTTTTGGGTTAGTGATTCAAATATAGAAATTATTTTGAATGTGTGGTAGGGTTTGTGGAAGTATTTTGATTTTTAGGATGTTATGTTAAGTTGGGGTAATCAAAAAGACCGGAATTGCTTCTGGTCTTTTGTGGTCTTGTGGTCTTTTGCTGTGGCAAGTGTTCCGCTTGTGACGGTTGTATTTATTGAAAATGGGTATGAACGAGACTTTTTTACTAACGAGGAGCAGGATAATTGATAATTGCTGCCCGCCTTATGGTGAGTGATTTTAAAATATTAAATAAATTAAATAAAATTTGTTTAATATTTAAGTTTTACTTAAATTTGATAAATAAATAACGCATATGGAAAATTTCACAGAACTAGAGCATACATTTAGCAAATGTATGTTTGTAGACAAAACTAAATACTTATCTGGAGAAGCATTACAAAATGCACTTGACGAAATCTATGCTTTTACTAATGTTTGGAATTCTGAATATATATCTAAGCTTAAATCTCAATTTGAGGGCTGTAATAGAGGTTTAATGGAACATTCGATTGAAGATTTAAATGATCTCATTGATGTATTTGAAACGATTGTTGAAAACGATGAAAGTTTAGTAAATGTAAAAATGTATTTGGTTAGACTAAAAATTGTTGTTAAACTTTTAAATGTTAAAGTTCAATTTTTAAGTGTATTGGATGTAAGATCAATTATACGAAGTTTTAAAAATAACATCAAAACGATAGTGACCGAGGAGGATTCAAAAATTAATTTTTTCGCTGAACGAATTATTAATTTTAAAATCTTTATCAATGAACTCAAAAGAGGAACTATCTCAAAAAATAAATTATGTGCTGACTAATTGTGAACTGTCAGCAGAAGTAAAAGCATTGCTATTAGACTTGAAAGATCAATTAAATAAAGATCTCAATAACAATGAAAAATTTGACGTATGGATCAAATTTGTATCAATTTTCAAAGATTTTGCTATTATAGCATCTAATTTTATTAAAGGACCAGAATAATGACAATAGGAGAAGTTATTAAATTATTACTTAAAAGAAAGAATATTTCTCAATTGCAGTTAGCGGAGAAGATAGGTAAAAGTACCACTGCCATCTCTCAAATTGTAAAAGGGCAATATAGCCCAACCGCGGAAACGTTAGATAAAATTTCAAAGGTTGTTGAGGTACCAGTACCTATTATACATTTCTTAACAATTTCTGATAAGGATATTCCTGATGATAAGAAACAATTATATAATTTATTAGCACCGTCAATGAATAAGTTTCTTAATGATATATTTGATATTTAAGAACTAATCCCGCTCGTTTGAGTGGGATTTATTTTACTTATTTCCAATGGTTTTTTGCATTGACCATATTGCATTTTCTAATTCTTCTGCTGTATAATTGGCTTCGATTTCTCTTCTATCTATTAAATCGTACGCTTTACCTCTGGAAATTAGCTCTTTTCGAACAACATCAAAATATCGTATTTCATTTAAATCATTAAAATATTCTAAAATCGTGTCTGTGTGAGTATAGATTATTTTATTATAAGGTTGTCTATATCTTTCATTTATAAATCTTTCAATTTTTAATTGCCTAAAACTATCGCCGTACTCTTTTCTCAGATTTTCTTCCCTCTCTAATAATTTCTTATTATCTTTTTCAGTTTCTGATAGCTTGTTTACTAATTTAACAATCTCTTCATTATTTAAATCTGTAAATGTTTTTTGAGCATCAATTTGTAATTTTAATTTCTCTTCATAGTCATTTATTAATTTCTGATTTTTTAATCTTTCATCATTAAGATGACTTTGTAAGTTTTCAATGCTATTTTGCATTTCTTCCACAAATTTATTGTGATTGGTGCTTTCCTTGGCTACAGCTATAGCTTTTTGTTTTTCGTCATCAGCTATTGCAATTTCCTTGTCGTTTGTAATTTTTAACAACACCTTTTTCTTTTCAAAGTTAGCCCTATGTTTCACAGATTTTTGTAGAAAAAACTCATTAGCTTGATTCAAGTATGGCAGTGCAAAAAGATATAATATTGTTGTTAAGAAAGGATAAACGAAATAATTCAGCGCATTAGAATATTCTTGACTAATCAACAGAATTTTATATTCTACAGTCCCCTTAGAAAATATAAAAAACGAAATTGGTCTCCAATTAAAAAGTAACCAGGAGATTAAGAAAGTAGAAATATAAGGGTTCTTAAAGCGATCAAGTACTATTTTTCCCGCTTCATCAGTGAATTTTGTAGCAGCGTCAGTGAACTTTCCCGTTTCTTCATTAAGTTTTTCCATCATAGTTTAGTTTAGTTTAGTTTAGTTTCTCCAAAAATAACACAACCCAATCAACTCGGCAAACATCCATGCGGAATTTCGCTTCTTAAACCGCTGCGCAAATTCTCCCGACTTTGTGCAAGCTATTAATTTGAAATATATACATGGTATAGTTTTAATTTGAAATTTAACAAAAATAATTTAAGTCAATAAAAAAAGATTACGGCAACCCGTAATCTTCTCACTATTTTCTAAACTTCTTCTTTTTCTTCCACGGCGCATTTTTCTGCACATCCCCCGCCATAATACATCCGTAAGGCATCACTTCATCCAGAACCTCGCAAAGTCCGTATTCTTCAATCTGTGCTCTTACGTTTTTAGCACTTTTATAAGCGGTCGGAAGTTCTGAAATATCAATTTCATTGGTGAAGAAACGAACGTCAAGCCCTTTGGTTTCTTCTTCAAACACTTCTTCAATCGTTTTATGAGCCAAAGATTTTTTATGCTGACTTCTGCTGAAATTTCTTCCCGCTCCGTGTGGCGCAAAACCTAAATTTCTTTCGTTGGTGGTTCCTTTCACAATCAAAACAGGTTCTGACATATTCAAAGGAATCAATCTTGGTCCCGTAATATCCGGCATAAATTTATCATCCAAAGGTGTTGCTCCTTTTGCATGGTAAAACAAATCTCCGTCTTTGAAAACGAAATTATGTTCGTTCCAATATCGATCTTCTTTCTCGATTCCTAACTTATGTAAGGTCGCATCATGAATAGAAATATGGTTTTCTTTTGTCCATGTTCTTATCAATTGCAGCGCTTTCCAATATGATTTTCCTTCTTCGGAATCATACGGAATCCAGGCATTTTCTCTCAATGTTTCAGGAGAATTTTCTATTCTGAATTGATTCGCAACCTTCATTCCTTTATCATACAATGCTGCTCCGGGCGCTCTTGAACCGTGATGCGTCACCAACATAGTATTTCCGGTATTCTTAGAAATTCCGACAAATAGGAAATGGTTTCCATCACCCTGCGTTCCCATATGAGAACGGGCGATGCTTATTAATTTTTCATCATTCAGGAAATCATTCGCTCTGAAAGCATCCATCAATTCCTGAGACATCTCCATTTGCTCACCTCTCGGTCTCCCTCCGTATCCGAAATGCGTAATGGAATGAGCTGCATCCAAAACTTCTTTAGGATCAGCCTTTCCAAAATCCGTCAACATTACCGAACAACAGATATCTGCGCTATGGAATCCCGGATGAATCGCATTTTTTGCCACTACAACTCCACCAACCGGAATCTGACCCGCAGGACCTGTCGGACAGGCATCGGGCATAATCGCTCCGGCAACCAAAGTCGGTGTTTTCATCAGAACTTTCATGGTGTTGATTACTTTTTCCACATTATCATTTTCGCTTTCATGTTCGGCTCTGATGTTGATGACAAAATCTTTCGCTGTTTCATGAAGCGGAATCAGTTCCGGTTGTTTGAATTGCTCTAAATATGCTGTGATTTGATTTTCATCTAAACTATTTTCGTTGATATGTTCCAAAGCTTCAGCAAACCATTTCGCTGGTCTATATCCTAAAGCAATTAAATCGTTTCCGTTCATTGTATTCATTTTTATTTTTATTTTTATTTTTATTTGGGCTCTGTTAACCGCCTTCCACTCCCGCTTTTTTGCTTCACTTCGTTACTCAAAAAGAGCTCCGTTCAAGTCGGGCTGCGAAGAGTCGAAGTTATTCATTTTGTAACCTTGATGAGATTCGAACTCACATTCCAGATTGGCATTGAGGCTGTAAATACGCTTCCCTACTTTTTCCCTAAGAAGTTTCGGTGCTTCTGTAAACTCTACCCATTAGTCCGCGCAGGTCTAACCGGAATATCCTCAAACTCTACGAATACGTAATTTTTCCGCAGGCTTTTCCTTTTAAGCTACAAGGTCATTTTGTTGATGCAAAGTAAGAACTAAAGTGTGCAATGTTTTTGCGTAGATTAATTTATTTTAATTATTTTTGAAAAAATTTAAAACATGTTATTTGAACAATTAGAAAAATCATCGGAGGAAATTCAGTTTAAAGATGTGATTGCATTTATTGATGAGCATTATGATTTCACACCAACAAAATTCACGAACGGAAATACGGTAAATGAAGAAAATCAGAACAATGGTTCGTGTAAGGTTTTCAGTTTTGCTCAGTTAAATGATTTATCTAAAGAGGAAACCCTGAATCTTTTTGGAGAATTTTACAGAGAAGATGTCTTGAAAAACCCAGAAGGAACGGATCATCAGAATATCAGAAACTTTATGGAATTTGGCTGGGATGGGATTTCTTTTGAAGGAAAAGCTTTGACGAGAAAGTAAATTGTCATTGCGAGGAACGAAGTGACGAAGCAATCTCAAAAAAAATAAAAGAGATTGATGAGTGCTTCCTTGGTAAGGAAGAGGTCATGAAAATGGTAACTTTTTAACTATCTCGTCAAAAATCAAAGATTTTTCGCCCCCCCCCCCCTCCAGAGGAGGGAAATTTTCTCGCTTCAAAATTTGTTTTGTCCTTAATTTAGCCTTAACCCTAATCACTTTATGTCATCAAATAAAAACGCTCTCATCCGATACAAAACATTGGATAAATGCCTGAAAAATAAATACCGAAAATACACTTTAGAAGATTTGATTGATGAATGTTCCGAAGCGTTGTTTGAGTTTGAAGGAAAAGAATCTTTTGTGAGCAAACGTACCGTACAGCTGGATTTACAGAATATGCGAAGTGAAAAATTCGGATATGAAGCACCGATTGAGGTATACGAAAGGAAATATTACCGATACAGTGATCCGGATTACAGTATTCATAATATTTCGGTCAATGAAAGTGATCTGAAAGCGATGAACAATGCCGTTCAGATTTTAAAACAATTCAAGGATTTTTCGATGTTTAAGGAAATGAATGGAGTAATTCAAAAATTGGAGGATTCTATTCATTCGACTAGTCAGAAATCGATTATTCATTTAGATAAAAATGAACAGCTGAAAGGTTTGGAACATATTGACGTTTTGTATGATGCGATTTTAAATAAAAAAGTTTTAAATATCACTTATAAAAGCTTTAAGGCGAGAGAATCTGATTCTTATGTGGTGCATCCGCAATTGTTGAAAGAGTTTAATAACCGTTGGTTTTTGATTTGTTCAAATAAACAATATGTATATAATCTGGCTTTGGATAGAATGGAGAATATTCAAATCGAAGAAAATATTGAATATGTCGATAAAAATCTTGATGGCGACGAATATTTTAAAGATATCGTTGGTGTTACGGTTTCTCCGACTATGGCTCCGAGAAATGTTGTGTTTTTTGTTGATTCTTCCAATGCGCCTTATGTTAAAACAAAGCCTTTTCACGCAAGTCAGGAGATTGTAAGTGAGAATAATGAAGGAACTGTTTTTAAAATCTGTGTGCAGCTTAATTATGAATTGGAGCGACTTCTTTTAGGTTTTGGAGAATGTTTAACGGTTTACAAACCTAAAAAACTTAGGATGAGATTGCAGGAAAAGTTCGCTGCCGCTAAGAAGAATTATGAGAATTTAATTATTGAGGATGAGGATTAAAAATTGTGGCTTGGAAATTGTAATTATTCATCAAAAATAAAATAGTATGAAATCCAGAATATTAAAAGCTGTCGTTGCTCTTGTAGTGCCCATCGTTATTGAATACGTTATTAAAAAGGTAACAGAGAAAATTGATAATAAAAGCAAAGACGAGAAGGACGCTAATAAGCCGATTCCTTCTCCCCATTAAAAACATCAACCTTCCGATTGGGAAGGTTTTTTCTTTATATAAAATCATAAACACCATTTTTCCAGCCCAAAACCTTTGAAGAATCTGCATTGAGCCAGTTTTTGAGAATTGTTGCATAGACTTTTCTGAAATCTTCAGTGTAAATTAAATCTCCGTCGTTGAGCTTTTGCAAATCGGGAAGAGCATTAAGGATGCCTTTCTTTTTTAAACCTCCGCTGATAAAAAACATTTGATTTGCCGTTCCATGGTCGGTTCCATTACTTGCATTTTGGGCAACTCTTCGTCCGAATTCTGAGAAGGTCATCAATAAAATATCATTAAAAAGTCCGTTACTTTTCATATCGGCAACAAAAGATTTTACGGCTTCATTGATCTCTCCAAAAAGTTTTTCCTGTCTTTCATTTTGATTAACGTGGGTATCAAAACTTCCAATCGAAAGATAATAAACTTGTGTATTAATGTCTGATTTTATTAATGAAGAAACGGTTTTAAAATCTTTTCCCAGCTTTGAATTGGGGTATTCCTGCGTTGTCTTCTTTGCTTTACTTTTTTCAAAAATATAATCGGCATTATTAATGGTGGAACCTAAAGTTTGATATAAATAAGAAACCGTCTCGTCATCATGATGATGATCGTGGTTGTACAACGACTTGAAATATTTTTCCTGACTGGTTTGATATAGTTTTTTAGGGTCTTTAAAGGCAAAAGCCTTGTTATTTTCTCCTTTTAAAGCCAAACTCAGCATATCGTCTACTTCCAGAGCCTGAGTCGGATGTTCGCACTTGTAACATTCTTCATCCAAAAATCTTCCGAGCCAGCCCGTTTCGAGATATTCGTCGCTTTTGCTTGCTGAATGCCAAATATCCATGCTTCGGAAGTGTGATTTGTCGGGATTCGGATAACCCACATTATTTAAAATCGAAAGTTCTCCACCATCAAAAAGCTCTTTAAAATAGGAGAGGGCAGGATTGATTCCCGTTTCATCATTCAATTGTAAAGAATCTTTGATGGCAATATTGTTTCTTTAAAATAAATATCATTTTTTGTAGGAATAATCGTATTCAAACCGTTATTTCCGCCCGTAAACTGCAGAACAATTAATATTTTTTGATTCGGATTCAATGCATTATCCAAAGTCATTGATTTCAAAAAGCTCGGCATCAGTAGCGAAGCGGTTGCCAATGAACTTATCTTTAAAAATTCTCTTCTTTTTATAATCATGAGATTAGATTTGGGTTATAGATAGTAGGTTGTAGGTTGTAGTTGATGCGGTATATTTTAACTATTAGCTAAAATCTGCAACCTGCGACCTAACAACTACATCAACTGATATTCCGGTGTCGACATCAGATTGATAATATTCATTTTCAAACTTTGGTCAGAAAACTGACTGACTGTTTTCATATCAATCAATTCTGTATTTTGGATGAGATAATCTTCAGGTCTTTTATTTTTAAAAGCTTTTTCCACAGCAAGCCAGTCAATCGTAATGTTGGGGCTTTTAAAAGCTTTAATTAATGCTTCTCTGGATTTCATTCCCATATCAATGTCGTCATCTTCTTTTGCGGAATATTCCATCGGTCTTAAACCTGACCAGATTTGAGGAATCTGAAGTCTCAGCATCAGAGTTGAACTGTCAATCCACGATTTTCCGCTTGGCCAACCTGCAACATTCGGCGGAAACAAAAGCATTTGTCCCAATAGTTTCTGATATACTGTAATGTTTTCAGGATTTTTAATTTCCATCGGAAGAATTCTTATCATTCCTGCAATGAGTTCTGTAGGGGATTTTATTTTATTACCGATATTTTTTTTATCGTAAAACCATGAACTTAAAAAGATACTTTCCATCAATTTTTTAATATCATAATGGGAAGCATAAAATTCCTCACTCAGCTTATTAATATTGCTTTGATCAGGATTTTCGTTTACAAAAAATTTGTAAATCTTTGTGGTAATGAATCTTGCGGTTGCTTTTTGTTCAAGAATAATATTTAAAACATCATCTCCATTAAAATTTCCTGTTTTTCCAAGAAAAGTTTTTGTTCCGGTGTCATGTTGTTTTGGTCTGTCGATAAATTCTCCCTCTTTGTTATAACCCCATCCCGTAAAAGCTCTTGCGAGTTCTTTAATGTCGGTTTCTGTGTAATTTCCTCTTCCCATGGTAAAAAGTTCCATCACTTCACGGGCAAAATTTTCATTTGGATGATCCTTTTTATTTTGCTGATTATTCAGAAACTGAAGCATTGCCGGAGATTTACTGACTTCAAACAAAAGTTCTTTAAAATTTCCCAACGCATTTCTTCGAATGACATTTAATAATTGTCGGTTGAATTTTGGATTATTCACTCGCGTTGCAAAATGTCCGTGCCAGAAGAAAGCCATTTTCTCTCTCAATTGATCTTCACTTTTCGTCATTTGATTAAGAAAATTCAGATTAAGCTCTACATTCTGTTTCTGGGTGATTTTCTGCGCTTCTCTTTTTTGATCTGCCGTTGCTTTCGGATCGGTATATTCAATCTGAACTAAATCAGGGGTGTCGTAAGTAATCTCTATGAAAGGATATTCTTTAAAAAGATCTGAAACAGCATTCTTACTTTTTTTATTCTTCAGATCTTCTATCTGAGAAATACTTATCCCGAAACCGGCTCGGGAAGGCAAATGCTTATTTTGTGAAAGTGGTGGTGTAACCATAGCAGACTTTATTTTTAGACTTTGCTAATGTTGATAGGTTAAATATATCAACTCAATTTAACACTTAATTATTATATCAGAGTCAAAATAATATAAATAAATAATTAATTTTTTTGTAGTATTTAATTTATTGAAAATCATTTGTTAATGATGTTTGTAGTCTTTTTTGAAGGGTGAATTATTTTATTTTGGCATGATTTTTACATCTTGCAAACCAGTAAAATTTATAAAAATCAGAGTTATGAAAATGTTTAAACAAACCCTATTAGCAGCTGGATTTTTGACAGCAGGTTTAGTAAGTGCCCAGGATGCTTCGATGAATAACATGATTAAAGTAGGAGCTACAGCCGGATTGGCTGTTCCTGCAGATAATTTATCAGCAGCAGTTGGAGTAGATGTAGCATATCAGAATTTAATCACACCAGGTTTTGGATTAGGTATCGCAACTGGTTATACTCACTATTTCGGAAAAGATAATAACGGATATAATAACAACGATGTAGGAGTAGTCCCTGTAGCGGCACTTTTCAGAGTTTATCCTAAGCAGACAGGATTTTATTTCGGAGCCGATTTGGGATACGGTTTTTTAGTGGGAGATGATAAAGTTGCATCCAATTCTGCAGTTGACAGGCCAAGTGGAGGTTTCTATTTAAAACCAGAGATCGGATACCACAATCAGTACTGGAATTTCTTTGTACAATACCAGAAAGTTTTCGCAGGAAGTAATGGAGATATTGCCGCACCGGCTTCTCAGGACTATAATGTGGGAAGTATTGGCGTAGGATTTTCTTACAATATTGCCTTAGGAAAATAATGATGTAAAATATAATTACTTATTATACAAACCTTTTCGAGTTTTTGAAAAGGTTTTTTGTTACCATACAAAAAATACCAAAACAATTATTATATTTGATAAAATTTGCGATTATGAACTTGAATCCAAAATTTCCTCTCTATTTACCGGGAGTAAAAAATGCTAATAATGATAATGTTTCGATTATCGGGGCTAATTTAAGAGAAGATATTACAACCATTGCATACTATACCTCGGGGAACTCGCGGATAGAACTTAAATTTCAAAATAATTATTCCACAAAAGATTATGCCTCTTTTGCAGATGTTCTTTCACAGTTTATTGAACAGTCTCAGCTGGAAAATGTTCAGAGACTAGGAATCTCCGTTCCGGGACCTGTTTTAGACGGAAAAAGTAATCCTGCCCGTTTAAACTGGCATTTGGATGTAAACGAATATCAGAGCAAATTCGGATTTGATAAAGTTTATATGCTCAATGATCAGGAAGCAGCTGCTTACGGAATTGGTCTTTTGGATGATGCCGAACTTGATACGATCTACTCAAGTGATCATCGCGAAAAAGGGAATGTTGCGATTCTTGCACCAGGAAATGGTTTGGGAGAAGCAGGATATTTCTTTGACGGAAAATATTTAAGACCTTTTGCAACAGAAGGCGGTCACTCAGAATTTTCACCAAGAACGAATGTTGAGGTAGAGTTTTATCAGTTTTTAAATAACATCTATGGTATTGTAAGCTGGGAAAATGTTCTTTCAAAAACAGGTTTGTTTAATATTTACAGATTCCTGAGGGATGTGAAAAGACATCCTGAACCGGAATGGCTTTCAGAGCGTTTGGCAAACGGAAACTTCACGGAAGAAATTTATAAAGCAGCCATGGATGAGGATGTACTGATCTGCAAAATTGCTTTAGATACGTTCCTTGAGTTTTTGGCGAGAGAAGCAAACAATCTTACTTTAAAGCTTAAAGCAACGGGAGGTTTGTTAATTGCAGGAGATATTCCACAGATTATCAGAGAATATATCAATAAAGATAAGTTCTATGAGAAATTTAAGATCAGTGATAAGATGGAAGATATGTTGAAAAATATTCCTATTCTTCTGGTCAATACAGACAGTACAAGTATCAATGGAGCAGCACTTTATACTGCTTATTTTACAGAATAACGCAAAACTCCGAGTAATTCGGAGTTTTTTTATGACTGATTTTATTCATATAAATCATAATGTTTATTGATGTACATCAAGACGAATTGTTAAATAAGATAATTACATTTGCAGCGTAATAAACAATTAAAAATTTACAATGAAAAAAATATTCTTATTAGCAGTTTTAGCGGGCGGATTGGCTTTCGGACAATCAAAAAAAGTTACCAGTTCTGATGTTCACTGGTGGGGTTATAAAGTTGCAAAAACTGAGTCGAGTTCTCACGACGGAACAGTAAAAGTAAAGTCAGGAAATATGATTATGAAAGGGAATGAGCTTGTAGGAGGAGATTTCGTTTTAGACATGACTTCAATCAACGCAACCGATCTTTCTGGTGAATATCAAGGGAAATTGAATGGTCACCTTAAAAACGGAGATTTTTTCGAAGTTGAAAAATTTCCTACAGCCAATTTCAAAATCACATCGGTAAAGAAAAACAGTGACAAAGTTTACAACAAACTTGTAACCGGAAATCTTACCGTAAAAGGAAAAACAAGTGCAATTTCTTTCCCTGCAAAAGTTTCGTATGCTAACGGAATAGTTAATTTAGAATCTAATAAATTCTCTTGGGACAGACAAAAATTTGATGTTGCTTACAAGTCTTCCATGAAAGATGTTTTTGTGAAAGATGAGATTGATATGACCGTAAAGGTAAGTGCTAAATAATTTATTCAAAAAAATATTGTTAAAAGTGTAGAAGTTCTACACTTTTTTTTATTTTTGTTGAATTGTAAATAAAAAATAATGAAAAGATTACTATTGTTTGTTATGATGTGTGCAAGCATATCATTTGTTTTTGCTCAGAAGAAAGGAGATAAGATTTCAAAAGTGATAACATCCGAGATAAAATGGTGGGGACATAAGGTGGTAAAAACAAAGCCTACTTCTCATTACGGAAGCTTAAAGCTAAAAAGCGGTAAATTCACTTTCGACAAAACGGTCTTGGTAGATGGTGAATTTGTTATTGATATGAGAAGCCTTGTCGTGGCAGATCTATCGGGTGATGATCAGGTAAAATTGACAAACGAATTAAAAGGAACAAACTTTTTTGAAGTGAAAAAATTCCCGACAGCGAAATTTCACTTAAAGAAGATTATTCCTTTGGCAAACAGTGAGTACAATTCTACAATTGTTGGAGATGTAACAATTAAAGGAATCAGAAAAACAATTTCTTTCCCGGCGAATGCACATATTACTCAATTTACAGTAGAGATCGAATCTTCGAAATTTTCTTTGAACAGAAAAGATTTCAAGATTTTCTACCAGAATTCTCTGAAAGATTATTTTATCAAAGACGAAATGGATATTCAGTTTAAGCTTTCTACTCAAAAAGTTGATAACGAAAGACCTTTATAAGGTTAAAATTCTTATAAAAACACAAGGGCTGCTTTTAATTAAGCAGTCCTTTTTTTATTTTAGCTTAAAAAAACAGAAGCAAGTGAAAATATATGTAGTAAGTGGTCTTGGAGCTGATTTTAAAGTTTTGGAACGTTTGCAGTTTCCAAAAGAGCATGAAGTGGTTTTTATTGACTGGCTGATTCCTGAAAATGATGAATCCTTCAGTTCGTATGTGACAAGAATGGCTGAAAAAATCGATGATTCTGAATCTTTTTACCTTTTAGGATATTCTTTTGGCGGAATTATGGTTCAGGAAATTAATATGTTGAAGCCTGCAGAAAAAGTTGTGATCCTGGGAAGCATTAAATCAGATAAAGAAAAATCCCGACTGATAAAAATGGGGGAGATTACTAAAATTCCCAAATATATACCTGTGAACTTTTTCAATCTAAAAACGCTTGAGACCTATTCGGTGTTTAGGAAGTTTTTTGATCCCAAGAATCCTAAAGTCAATCAATATTTCAGAGTGACTGACCCATATTATCTAAAGTGGTCTATTCAACGTATTTCGGAGTGGAAATTTGAGCAGAAAAATAACATCATTCAGATTATGGGCGATCGTGATATTGTTTTTCCGCTTAAAAATTCAAAACCTGATTATATCATAAAAGGTGGAACGCATCTTTTTCCGGCAACTAAGCATAAAGAAGTTTCATTGCTTTTGAATAAGATTTTTATTTAATTTTTTTAAAATACTTATAAATTTTAGGGGGTTGATTTTGTAAAATAGTGTTTTTATGAAATTTATTTTTAATTTTGATGGGGTTAAAAATAAAATTTATGAAAGTTGGCTTAAAATGGAAGGTTTCGTTTGTCATTATTTGCATCGTCGCAATTGGGGGATTATTCTTTAGACCTGATGTTGATATTCCCAATACCGGAAACTTCCTGAGTGAAAAAGAAATTGTAGGCTCGGATGTAGCCTGGATTCTTGCAGCAGCGGGTTTAGTCTTGCTGATGACACCAGGTTTGTCATTCTTTTATGGTGGAATGGTTGGCAAGAAAAATGTAATTTCTACAATGCTTCAGAGTTTTATCGCTTTGGGAGTGATTTCAATTTTGTGGATTGTCGTTGGTTTTTCTCTTTCTTTCGGCGAATCTATCGGTTTTGAAATCGATGGAACTCATTATGGAATTATCGGAAATCCTTTCACTTATCCATTTTTTAATCATGTAAGTGTTTATCCGCATAAAGCGATGGCATCTACAATTCCTTTTGTTTTGTTTGCTTTATTTCAGATGAAATTTGCAGTGATTACTCCTGCCTTGATTACCGGTTCTTTTGCGGAAAGAGTTCGTTTTATTTCCTATCTGGTTTTCATGGTTCTTTTCAGTCTGTTCATTTATACACCGCTTTGTCACATGGTTTGGCATCCTGAAGGACTTTTAAATAAGTTTTTTGGCGTTAAAGATTTTGCAGGAGGAACGGTCGTTCATATGAGTGGCGGATTTGCAGCTTTGGCGGGTGCAATTGTTTTAGGACGTAGAAAGAATCCGCATCATGAACCGTCTAATATTCCGTATGTGATTCTGGGAACGGGAATGCTTTGGTTCGGATGGTTTGGTTTTAACGCTGGTTCAGCTTTAAGTGCTAATGCAGCGGCTGCAATTGCTTTTGGGACAACAACGATTGCTTCGGCTTCTGCAATGATGACCTGGATTTTCTTTGACCGGATAAACGGGCGAAAGGTTTCTGCTTTGGGAGCATGTATTGGTGCGGTTGTCGGCTTGGTTGCCATTACACCGGGTTGCGGTTTTGTTTCGATTCAGGAAAGTATTTTTATCGGATTTATTTCGGCGATTGTTTCTAATATCATGGTCAACTGGAATGCCCTAAAAAAGATAGATGATACGTTGGATGTTTTTGCCTGTCATGGAGTAGGAGGTATTATGGGAATGATTCTTACCGCCATCTTTGCTCATGGTGAAAATGCGAGTCTTCTACACGGTGGATTTGGTGTTTTTACACATCACATGACTGCGCTGATTTTGGTTTCTTGCTTTACCTTTTTCGGTTCTATGCTTTTATATAAAATTACAGATAGGATTATCACATTGAGAGTAAAAGAAGACTCTGAAGAAATAGGTCTTGATGTTTCTCAGCATGGGGAAAGTTTGAAATGGTGATTTCTTCTAGCAGATTTAGCAGATTTTTTAATCTTTAATAAAAGAATATTTGTTTTAGATTAGGCAATACCTAATGTTGCGCTCCTACGGAGCGCAATGTTCGTTTGTAATTGTTTTTCTACAAAGCTGCCGCTCCTACGGAGCGGATCAAAAAATCACAATGATTATGATAAATTATTTCCTTTCATTCTAAGATAATTTCCGTGTATATTTGTTTTTCTTGAAAATGGAAAATATAAATGGAGTCAATATCTGTATTTGAGATCATTAAGGTAGGAATAGGACCTTCGAGTTCCCATACAATGGGACCGTGGAATGCGGCATCTGCGTTTATCAGGATTCTGAATCGCGAAAGGTCCGTGGCAGAAGTAAAAGAAGTTTTTCTTGAATTCTTCGGCTCTCTGGCTAAAACGGGGATCGGTCACGGAACCGATATTGCCGGAATGCTGGGTTTAAATGGTGAAGATTTTAAAACGATTGATACCACAAAGATTGACGAGATTGTTGATCGAATTAAAGAAACTCAAATCATTAATCTTGGTGGAGAAAAAGAAATACCTTTTGTTTACGGACATCATTTGGTTCTGAATATGTCTGAAACTTTGGCTTATCATCCGAACGGAATGATTTTTAAAGCTATTTTTGAAGACGGAACGGAGCTTGTTCAGGATTTTTATTCCGTGGGGGGAGGTTTTATCATGAGTCAGGAGAAAAAGTCGATTGATAAGCATTGCGTGCGTACTTTGTACCCGTGTCATCATGGTTCCGATATTTTAAAATATTGTGAAAAATTAAATTTAAATAAAATTTCAGATTTAATTTTAATGAATGAAGAGAGCTGGAGAACGCAGGAGGAAACTAGGAAAGAGGCACTTTACATTTGGGAGCAGATAAAAGAATGTATTTATAAAGGAGTCAATAAAGAAGGGGTTCTTCCGGGTGGACTGAATGTTACCCGCCGTGCTGCAGGAATCAACAGAAAACTTTTGGGTGATAAAATCTATAAAAATAAAGAAGAGTGGTTCAAATTGGTGGTTGATGCTGAAGAAAATTTCACTAATATTAATAAGTGGATTTCATGTTTTGCGTTGGCGGTGAATGAAGAAAATGCAAGCTTCGGAAGGATCATTACTGCTCCTACCAATGGAGCGAGTGGTGTGATTCCTGCTGTCTTGATGTATTCTCAGGCTTTTACAGATGCAACCAGCGAGGATGATATCGCAAGATTTATTTTAGTGGCAGGAGAAATCGGAACTTTATTTAAGAAAAATGCTACTATTTCTGCGGCAATGGGTGGTTGTCAGGCTGAAGTAGGAGTTTCTTCAGCAATGGCTGCAGCTGGTTTAACGGAAATTTTGGGTGGAAGTGTTGGGCAGGTTTTGATGGCTGCTGAAATTGCAATGGAACATCATTTAGGCTTAACGTGTGATCCTATAAAGGGATTAGTGCAGATTCCTTGCATCGAAAGAAATACGATGGGTGCTATAAAAGCAATAACGGCGGCAAATATTGCTTTAGAAAGTGATCCTGCAAAAGCAAAGGTAACTTTGGATGAGGTGATTCAGACCATGTGGGAAACTGCTTTATCGATGAACGACAGATTCAAAGAAACTTCAGAAGGTGGGTTGGCAATTGCGGTGAATGTTCCGGAGTGTTAAGATAAATTTAAGTATATATCATAAAAACGTACGCATCTTTTGATTAAATGGTGCGTACGTTTTGGTTAAAAGATACGGATGTTTCCACTGAAACGTGCGTATCTTTTTTTTGTGCTGATTTATTTCTTATTAAAAATCAGTGTATTTCCGTTTTGAAGAAGGCTCAGTTGTTTCTTTTCCGGTGAAAAAACAATTTCTACACCTGCATTCTCATATTTGAATGTATTACCTTCAGCAAATTCCAGAGGAAATGATGGCTGACCGGTTAATTGAGCGAAAAGATTTCCTTCATTGATGAAGATTTTAAAGTCTAATTTGATGTCTTCAGAATAATAATTTCCTTCATATTTCTTTAGTTCATTTGCTGAAAGGTTTTTCTGCTCAGTAAATTTTGGATATTCGTATTCGTGGTCATATATAATGCTTACAATTCCTAAGAATAATTTGCTGTGAGATAATTTTTCACCATTTACAACCATTGCGACAGAGTATTTTTCGGCGGGACTGTAAGAAACCAGTGAATGCGTCCCTCGGGTATCTCCACCGTGTCCGTACGAAATTTTGTTATAAAAAGGAACTTTCATCATGCCTAGTCCAAAACTTTCGCCATCTTTCGGAAGCATTCTTTCAAGAGTTTCTTTTTTTACAAATTTATAATTGAATAGGGCATTAATAAACAGATTCATATCCTGTGTTGTAGAGGTGATGTCGCCCAGACCGATACAGTTGTGAAAGTCGAAATCGGTTGCTTCAACCCATTTTCCGGCTGTATTTTCGTAAGATTTAAAAATATTTTCCGGATTATCCAGAACTGAAAATGTGTTTTTCATGTTGGCTTTATCGGTAATGTTTTCTTTCAGCAAAATGTTGTATGGTTTTTTCGCTACTTTTTCCAGAATTCTGCTCAAAAGATAAAATCCAGAATTTGAATATCTTACTTTTTCTCCGGGCTGAAATTCAATTCCGTGTTTTTTTATGGTATCCATAATCGCTTTGTCGCCAACGGGTTTTCCAAGCAGCCATCCACCCACATAATCTCCTAGCCCACTTGTGTGGTTCATCAGTTGTTTTATCGTAATCTTATTGGCGTTCGGGATGTCAGAATAGTATTTTGAAAGTTTATCGTTAAGGTTTATTTTTCCTTTTTCTTCCAGCTGCATCAGCATTACAGCGGTTATCAGTTTGCTGATAGAACCGATCTGGTAACCTGTGCCTGAATCCCATTTTATGTCAGATAACTGTTCCTGACCGAAGTTTTTCTGATAAACTTCTTTTCCGTCCTTAAAAATCGCTACACTTCCGATTCCCTGTTTATTTTTAGCAATATAATTTAAAAAGTCATCGATTTTTGCAGTATTAACTGCTGTTTTTCCTAGATCTTTTGTGATTACAACATTTTTTGACTTCGGTTTTTCTTTTTCGTCATTTTTATAAAGGTTTAATGGGAAGGGCTTTGATCTTTGAGTAAAAATACCTTCAAAATGATCGGTTTTAAATTGGCCTTTGTATGAAGCGTCAAGGTTTTTCATCTCAAAAACCAATTCATTATTGACGAATTCAGTTTTATCTACAGGTATGATTTCATTCCCCTGTTTTGGACTTTGTGCTGTTGAAATGTATTTGTTGTTTTCTTTGCTGACGTTCAGAATCAATGGGAGGGTTACTCCGCCTAAATCGAGTTCTCCTTTCCATGAGCCTGTAATTTCTTGAGCGTAAAAAGTCTGTGCTAATAGAACCAGCACGAATAATAGTTTGATTTTCATGAGTTTAAAATTTAGATTAAAATATAATCTGGCTTACAATTGTTGTTAGAAATGATATAAGCGCAAACAATACAATGTGTTGCCATTTTTTAATGTTGGTTGCAGTTTTAAAGCCGTTGTAATAAAGTACAATACTATAGATCAAAATACTTAAAGAAATAAATCCTACGAAAGTTAGTACAGCCATATCCCAAAAAAGAATTTTTTCCGGGGTTCCTATATTTTCAGAATGATTTTCTAATGCTTTTTTATAAAATGGTAGTTCATTGACAAGAATTATGATTATTAGTGGGATCTGGGAAATAAGAACAGTATTCAGAATATCTATAAATCTGGTTTTGCTGTTGAGGATTTTCCCCAGAATAAAAATGACAGCAATGGCCAGAAGGTAGCTTAAGCTGTTTGTTTTTACAACTTCCCAGATGGTCTGATTTTCTTCAAGACCTGAATAGTGAAAAATACTGTCATTAATACTATCAGTATAATAAGAAGCAAAAATGTTGAGTATGAAAAAGAGAATTCCTGCAATTAAAAGTTTTTTCTCGTCAAACTTCAAAAAGGGATTAAATAGAGTTTTCCAGTTCATGCCTTATTATTTTTTTAATTGATCGATTTTCTGAATGAGGTCATCCATTTTATTTCTCATCGTAGGATAAGAAAGTTCTGCCTGTTTCGCCATTTCTTTAATACTTCCGCTGGAAAGAAAGAAATTGAGGATAAAATCCTGCTCATCTCTGTTGAGTTTCAGAAATACGGGAAGTTCGTAATCACCATTTACGTTGGTTCCGCAATCTGGGCATTTCATCTGACTTACGTTGAGCGTATGGTCGCAACTGGGACAAATTATAGGAAGTTTCATTAAGTTTTTTTTTACAAATGTAATATTAATTTTAATAAAATTAAAAAATATTTTAATAAAGTTAAATTATTGTTACTTAAAACTGTATCCTGAAAATATTCACAATTGTTAGATAAATATTTGTTAACCTTAAGAAAATCTATATTTTTGCGCAAAACTTTTATCATGAAGAAAATAATTACATTGTCTTTTGTATTCCTGTCATTGGCTGTTTATTCCCAGATCAATATTCCTTTGAGCTCTTCAAAAGGAACGCTTACCACCCAAACAGATCAGAAAATTGAATACAAAAATCTGAAATATGAAAAAGGAAAAGTGATTTATATCAATGCTCAGACAAATCAGGAGGAATTTCTTTATGATAATTCATTGAAAAGCATTGAGGAAGCTGATGTTACAGCGGTAGTTACTTCTACAAAAAATGATGCGGCTGTTAAAAGTATTAAAGAAGAACCTCAAAATGTAAAACTCACCTCCAAAAAAGATATTAAAACTTATCTTCTTCATGCAAATAATTTAGAATACAAAAGAGGCCGTACTTTAAATAACGTCGGAACAGCTTTTGTTGTAGGGGGTGCTGCCTGTTTCGTGGCAGGTGGACTTTCTAATCTTTCTTCTGCCAACAAAACATATTCTTACGGAGAAGAACCAAAAGGTTCTCCGGTTCCGTTGATTATAGGTTTGGTCGGAGCCGGAGCGGGAGTAGTAATGAAACTGATGGGACATTCTCAAATGAAAAATGCCATTGAAACTTATAAAAATGCCGATTCGAGAAAATTTATCCCTACATATTACGTCTTCAATAATAAGAATGGAGTAGGATTCATGATGAAATTTTAAATTTATTTTAAAATTCCCCGGATTCTGTTGGCATTGGTAATCAGCTCTTCCAGATATTCAAAATTGTCTTTCTCTAAAGCAGACTTAAATTTTCGAAGCTGGGAAATATGCTCGTTTAAAACATCAAGAACATTTTCTTTGTTTTGTTTAAAAATAGGAACCCACATTTCAGGATGGGATTTCGCCAGACGAACCGTGCTCGAGAATCCAGAACTTGCCAACTGAAAAATCGTATCTTCTTCTTTTTCCTTTTCCAAAACAGTATTGGCTAAAGCATACGAAGTGATATGCGAAATATGTGAAATATATGCAGTATGAATGTCATGGTCTTCTGCATTCATATAAATCGGATGCATTTCAAGGTTTTTGACGATATTTTCTACAGTATGAAGAGCGTCTTGAGCAGATTCTTCACGGTTGCAGATAACACCCGCTTTTCCTGAGAAACTTTCGGCAACAGCAGATTTCGGACCGTGATTTTCCGTTCCCCACATCGGATGGAAAGCCACAAATCTTGCTCTTTTAGGATGGTCTTTTACAGAATTTACAATTCCGGATTTGGTAGAGCCAACATCCATTACGATTTGTTTATCAGAAACTAAATCCAAAATTTTGGGTAAAATTTTTCTTGTAGAATCTACAGGTATCGCAATAATAATTAAATCTGAATTTTTAATTCCGTTTTCTAAATCTGTTTTTTCGTTGATGATATTTAAAGCTAAAGCTTCGGTGAGATTTTCAATATTACTGTCGATTCCATAAATGAAATCTGCTACGTTTTTCTGTTTTAATTTTAATGCAATCGATCCGCCGATTAATCCTACACCAATAATACTAATGTTCATATCAATTAAAATTTTAAAAATAAAAAAACCCCGTCCAAGGACGAGGTTTGATTTATATATACAAGAAATCCTTATCCCAGATCTGAGTTAAAAATTCCGTAATAATATGTTTTGTTTGTAATCACAAAGCGAATGTAAGAATTTTTTTTGAAAATATTATAAATTATTGAATGGTAATTTAACCTCAGTTTGGGATAAACTAAACATTCAAAATACAATGAGGTATTTTTTAACGCTATAGTTCGCTAGGCAATATAAAATAAGTTTCTTATTATTTTTGTTCGCAAGGGCGTTTCACTCAGCTATGGCTTTTGCTATCATTTGCTGAATGAAATGCCCTTGCGAACGATAGGTTTGTAGCAAGAAAATTTAAAAACCTTGTGCACATTGCGTTTAATGAATTTAATCTAACTTACTTAATTCAAATTCAGGTTATATTAATTAAAATTCAACAAAGTAAGTCATTCCAAAGCAATTAAATTAATTTTATTGATTCTTAAAAATCTTATTATTTTAATTTTCTTAATGGTTTTAAGAATCTAAATTTAGCATAAAAATCCCGAAAGAAAATATTCCTATTTTCATATATTTGTTCATTATTCAAAATATGGAGGCAACACAAGATAAAAGGCTTTTTCTCATCGATGCTTATGCGATGATTTTCAGAGGATATTATGCATTGATCAGAAGTCCGAGAATTACCAGTACGGGAATAGATACATCGGCAATCTTTGGTTTTACCAACTCTTTGATTGAACTGATCAGAAGAGAAAGACCGACACACTTAGCGGTAGTTTTTGATGTCGGACAGGCAAGTGTGAGAACGACTGACTATACTGAGTACAAAGCCAACCGAAGTGAAACTCCTGAAGCTATTACTACAGCCATTCCATATATTCACAGGATTTTGCAGGCGATGCATATTCCACATTTGGGTGTAGAAGGTTACGAAGCAGATGATGTGATCGGAACGATTGCATGTAAAGCCGAGAAAGAAGGTTACACGACTTTTATGGTAACACCTGATAAAGATTTTGCTCAGCTGGTTACCGATAAAATTAAGATTTATAAACCCGGATTAAAAGGTGGAGATATCGAGATTTTGGGCGTTGAAGAAGTAAAAGCTAAATACGAAATCGAAGATCCGAAACAAGTGATCGATTTCTTAGCTATGATGGGTGATGCAGTTGATAATATTCCCGGGTTGGATGGAGTAGGAGAAAAAACAGCGATGAAATTTCTTAAAGAATTCGGTAGCATTGAAAATCTTTTAGCCAATACAGATCAACTTAAAGGTAAATTAAAGGAAAAAGTAGAAGCATCTGCTGAGCGCGGGATTTTATCTAAAAAATTAGCCACGATTATTTGCGACGCTCCCATCGAATTCCATCAGGAACAATATGACCTTGAAACACCGGATTTTGAAAAAGTAAAAGAAGTTTTCGACGAAATAGAATTCAGAAGACTGTATGAGAATCTTTACCGAGCTTTTGCTCCAACAGAAACAATTTCCGTAAAGACTACGGTAGTCTCTCAGGATGGAGTGACGGTTACCGAAGTTGATGCGCAGATTACAGAAACGCCGCAACAAAGAGTGGCTAAAAATGTTGGCCAGCTTGATTTATTTGCAAGCTATGAAGAACTCGACCAGGCAACCTCCACAAAGTCTACAATTGCTGAAAACGATCATTTATATCAGTTTGTAGACAACCCGAAAGCGCAGAAAATATTGGTTCAGAATTTATTAAAGCAACAAGCGGTTTGTTTTGATACGGAAACGACTTCTTTAAATGAGATGGAAGCCGAATTGGTCGGAATGAGTTTCTCTTACAAAAAAGGTTTAGCCTACTATGTTCCGCTTTCTGAAGATAAGGGAGAAGTTTTGCAGACTTTAGAAATTTTCAGACCGTTTTTCGAGAAGAAAGATTTGATTAAGATCGCTCACAATTTAAAATACGACTATAAAGTTCTTCAGCAATATAATGTTACGGTAAAAGGAGCGATGTTCGATACAATGATTGCGCATTACCTTTTAAATCCTGACGGAAGACACGGTATGGATTATCTCTCGGAAGTTTATTTAGGTTACAAACCCGTTTCCATTGAAACCATTATTGGTAAAAAAGGAAAAAAACAGGGTAATTTCAGGGATGCTGATTTGAGAACACAGACTGATTATGCAGCAGAAGATGCGGACGTTACTTTCCAGTTGTATGAATTATTTGCACCACAATTGAAAAAAGAAAATCTCGAAGATCTTTTCTTTAATATTGAAATGCCATTGATGGAAGTTTTGGCTAAAATGGAGCTTGCCGGAATTTCTTTAGATGAAAAATGGCTGGCTCAGGAAAGTATTGATCTTGAGAATGATTTAAGACAATTAGAATCCAAAATATTTGAAATTTCGGGCGAAGAATTTAATATGAATTCCCCGAGACAGTTGGGAGATATTCTGTTTGAAAAAATGCAGCTCGACCCGAAAGCGAAAAAAACAAAAACCGGACAGTATGCAACTTCCGAAGATGTTTTGCAGAAATTGGCTTCAAAACACGAAATTATTCAGCATATTTTAGAATACAGAACGTATCAGAAATTAAAATCGACTTATGTTGATGCGTTGCCATCACAGATTGATAAGGACGATAACCGTGTTCATACCAATTTCTCTCAGACCACGGCTGCAACAGGTCGTTTGGCAAGTGTAAATCCGAATTTGCAGAATATTCCGATCCGTACGTTGAGAGGACAGCAAATTCGTGGAGCATTTGTTTCGGGAGAAGGAAAGAAAATTATTTCTGCCGATTATTCTCAGATCGAATTACGCCTAATTGCCGAAATTTCCGGGGAAGATAATATGATTAAGGCTTTTCAGGATGGTGAAGATATTCATGCTTCTACCGCGGCGAAATTATTTAAAATTCCGTTGGAAGAGGTTTCAAAAACGCAGAGAAGTCAGGCAAAAACAGTAAACTTCGGAATCATTTACGGGCAGGGTGCTTTTGCTTTGGCTGAACAAACCGGACTCTCAAGAACGGAGGCAAAACAGATGATCGAAGCCTATTTTGAAACATATCCAAAACTGAAAGCCTATATGGCAGAACAGGTTGCCAAAGCCCGCGAATTGGGTTATGTAGAAACTATTTTAGGCAGAAAACGTCATTTAAAAGATATTAATTCAGGCAATTTTGTAGTAAGGGGGCATGCTGAAAGAAACGCCGTGAATGCTCCGGTGCAGGGAAGTGCCGCCGATGTTGTAAAGATGGCAATGATTAAAATTGATAAAGAACTGGAAGCGCAGAATCTTCAGACAAAAATGTTGCTTCAGGTGCATGACGAATTACTGTTTGAAGCTCCGGTGGAAGAGGTCGAAATTGCTACAAATCTTATCAAAAAAGAAATGGAATCTGCGATTGAAACACAGGTTCCGCTACTGGTTGAGGTTGGAGTAGGGAACAACTGGCTGGAAGCGCATTAAGAAATGCCTTAATATGAAAATTAAATCGATATATTTTCTGGTTTTTTTGTTTGTCGCAGCAATACTTTTTGTGGCCTTTTATTTTAATTCAGATAAACAAGCGCAGGAAAAGCAAATTATTGTGACTTCAAAATCACATGATTCTGTAAAATCGAGTACAGATTCTATATCGGTTTTTTCAAAATTTGTAAAAGACTTTAATTCTCAGAAGGTCAGAGCAATAGATCAGTATGTAGACCCGAAATTGGGTATGGTGATGTACTATCATGATGGGCCGTATCCAATTATAAGTTTGAAATCAAGTCTCGAAAATGAAATTGACTGGCTGGAAGATGCCGTTTTTGAAGAGGTGAAATTTTCAGAATCGCCTAAGTACATTGGAGATTTTAAGTTTTCAGATACCGTTTTTTTCGTAGATAAAAACAATGGAAATTTTTCTCTGAAAGATTTTGATAACTCATACAGTTCTCATCCGGATTCATTTTTTAAAGACAACAAAAAGCTTGAAACGTTATGCAATTATCGGGCAACAGGAATTACAAGAGATCAGCGTAAAACCTACGATTTTTATTTTCGATTAGAGAATAATAAACTAACACTATTGGCTTTGGCTATTGATACGGTAAATGATATTCTATTTGCCGATCCTGAGGCCGATTTTATCTCTTTTAAAAACAATGCTGATATTCAGAATTATCTTGAAAACCAGAAAATGTTTGTCGATTCGGAGCAAAATGCCTACATCGATTTTAATAAGAGAGAGATCACCTATTACGATTATCCCAATGATAATCCTTTTATATTCGAATATTACGAAATCGGAAAAATTGAGGAAAACTCTCCGAAGATTAAGTCGGTTGAGGTCATTTTTTATGCTAACAGAGAAGAGAAGGAAAGCAGATTTATAAGCTATTTTTCAAACAAAGGTAGGTTTGTAGTTTATCCAATGGGAGTAAGACCTCCTTATTTTTATGAACCTAAAAGATAATCCTAATATTCAAACTCAATTCCGCCCACATAAGTCAGAGAAAAATCATCCGTTTCTACAGATTTTGGTTTTGGGATTTGTCCCTGGCTTACGAAAATCAGCGAGTTGATATCGAATTTAAGATTCATCTCATTCAGTCTGTTGAATAAAACCGGAAGCCACTGTTCTGCAAAAGAATACTCAGAAAAATGTTGAATGCTTTGTTCAAAACCATATTCCATTAAGTCCTGATCAAACCAAATGGTGTCCTGAGATTCAGCGAATTTAGAAACGAAATTATCATCATCATCTTCTGTCAGATAATAGTTCTCATCCTCTTCTACAAATTGAAAAAAATCTTCTTCTGTTCTGAAATTTCCTACCCAAAAATCTAAAACCTGTCTGTCCATAGTAATTTATTCAAAGCCCAAAGGTATGATAATAGTTTTTGTATTCAAAAAAATGTTAAAAACTGTAACTTTACATTTAACTTTATTTTGAACAGAAATCAATCAGAAAATTTCTAACTTCAAAAGTTGTTTTGTCACCTACTTTATAAAAGATATTGCAGGCATCTTCATTTTTTCCAGTTGCTAAATAAGAAATACCTAATTTTATTCTTGACTCTTTGATAAACCCTTTAAATTTGTTGTCTTTAATTTTCAGATTTTCTATTTGAGAAAAGTTTTCAATGGCTTTTTCAAACTTATTTGAATAGTAATATTCTAGACCTTTCGCCCTTAACTTATAAAGTTTTTTCTCGTCGGAATTCGTTAAATCATTTTTCCATTTAACATGATGTACTTCATTTGTAATTAGTAAATCTTTATCAGAAATATTTCTTAAAAACTTCTCTGATTTTTTTAAAGATGATATATAATCATTATCGTAAACGTTATCTATTGAATTAATGATTTCAATGTCTTTTATTTTATTGTTCTTTGTTAATATAAACTCAACCTTAAAATATAAATTTTCAAAAGATTTTGAAGGTCTATCTTTTTGACTCATATTTTGACTTATATATTCATGAAAGCTTAAATCATTATCAAAATTAAAATCTGACAAATTATTTGCAATATATATTGTATCATTATTTCTAATTGTTTTTTTTAGTGAAAAATCAGGATATTTTTTTACGAATTCTTCAGCTTTTAGAAAGTAATAAACTTTCTTGTCTTTTTCCTCTTGAATAATTAAATAATTATTTTTTAAAATGTAATTTATAGTTCGAAATTGAGTTTTAATTTGATTTGCAGTGAAACTTGCATCAAATTTTTGATCAATAATTTTTAATGAATTTGGCTCTATTTGATATATTATTTTTGTTGAGTATTCTGGATTATTAATTTCTAAATTACTTCCATTTGAGAATTGTATTCTGTCTAAAATCCATTTACCAGTAAGTGTTTTATTTTGAGAATATATAGTAATTGAAAATGATAAAAAGAATATAAAAAAGCAAATTTTTATTTTCATGGTATGTATTAGTATTGTTGATTTTAAATTTAATTAAACCTTCAAAACTCCCCTAAAGGCCCTTGCCGCATAATAAGAATTTGCGCCATTGTGATAGACAAAAACCGTATTATATCTGCGGTCGCAGAAAAGGGCACCACCCAATTCCCGGATTTCTTTCGGGGTTTTTATCCAGCTTGATGTTTTTAAATCAAATTCTCCTAAAGTTTGCAGATAGCGGTACTGTTCTTCAGAAAGAACTTCCACACCCATTTCTTTGGCAACAGTAATGATATCATTCTGTGGCTTGTGTTCTTTTCGGGAATCCAGTGCTTCGCGGTCATAGCAGAAACTTCTTCTTCCTTTCGGAGTTTCCGCAGCGCAGTCGAAGAATAGATATTCATCAGTTTTTTCATCGTAATCTACAACATCGGGTTCGCCGCCGGAGATTTCCATTTCATGAAGGGACCACAGTTTTTCAGCATTTGAGTTCAGCCTGGCTTCAATTTTTGACCAGTCCATCCTGTCATGACGACCCTTGTTTTTTTCAAAACGTTTTCTCAATGTCTTTAAAAGTTCCGTGCTTTCTTCTGCGGAAATCTGTTTTTTTGCTGTCATTTTCTTTGAGTTGAATGAGTTTTAAAATTAATTAAAAATTCCGATTCATCATCACTGACAATTTGTTGTAAGTGAAATATTTTAATGAATTAGAATTTATGACGAGAGTACAGAAAGAATACAGCGACGGATTAGTGGAATTATACGTCAAAATGACAATTGATTAGATTGTATTGAACAATAATGAATATCTGTAAATTGTAATAAGTCTGTAACGGTCTGTTTGTCATTCCGTAGGAATCTCAACAAATAAAATATAGCAGTTTAGATTCCTGCGGAATGACAAAGTGACTGTTGATTAAAAAAAATGAATGTTCATGAAAATCTGCTTCATCAGCAAAATCAGCGGGAGCAAATATTTACAGGACTCGATTCTCCTTTGCACTCTCATTAATCGTTTTTTCAAGACGTGAAAGCTGTGTTTTTTCCTGTTTTGCACTCATGATCCAGTGAATCATTACTTTTTTATAAGATGGGGCCTGTTTTTCAAAATAGTCCCAAGCTTTTGTGTTTGCTTTAAATTGCTTTTCATAATCGGGTTTGAGTTGAGCAGGTTCTTTTTCATGAGAATAAATTCCGGACTTATCTTCTTTTCTGAGTTTAAAAACTTCCAAACCTGCTTTCTGCATCAGTTTGGCTTTGGTAAGTTCTTCAATTTTTTTGATATTCACCACACTCCAGATGCTGTCTTTTTTCCGTGGTGTAAAACGGATGGAATAACTTTCTTCATCAATTGATTTTCTTACACCGTCTATCCAGCCAAAACACAAAGCCTGATCTACAGATTCAGACCAGCTCATCGATGGTCTTTTTGATTTGACTTTATAAAAACCCACCAGTAATTCTCTTTCGGTTTGATGATTTTTTTCAAGCCAGTTTCTGAAATCTTGAGGGGTTGGAAAAAATGTTGGTTCCATTAAATTTTGAACTAAGCTAACTATTCAAATTTAAGAATATTTAAAGAATTATTTCACGGGATAATTAATGGCTTTATTTCTCTCAATAGGATTATTATGTTTGCGGATATATTCCTGCTCATCTTTGATTAACGGAATCAGATCACTTGCTTTGGTGTATTTTACTCCTTCGATTTCAACTACTGTATTTCCTTTTTTGAGGTCTTCACGATCTTGCTGGTAAGGATCCTGATAATATTCCAAAGATTTTTTAATGAACATTTTCTCCGTTATCATTATAGGTTTATTGCCATATCTTACTTCAAGAATATTTTTTGTATCGTAAGTTTTATCTATTTTTTTGCTTTTGATTAAATTAAAACTAAACTGATTTTGACTGTCTTCCAATGAAACAATTAAGCCGGGTAATCCTGTAAATTTATAAGGACCTTCAGAAAACGGAATTTGTTTTACAAACCATGCAGTCCACTTTCTTCCTCCGAAATTGGAAGTTGCTTTTTGAGCATTGAAATCGGAAATTTTTTTGGTTTCCTCAGACAATTTCCATTCTATTACATCTTGGGTCGGATAAGAATACAACTGGTCACCTGCAAATGCAAAATTGATATTTGTATTTGTGTTTTTTTTCCTTGTTACCGGGATTTGCGCTGTCCAGCTTGTGTTTTGCGATTGGTTGATTTTATTTAAAGAATCTTTTTCCAAAAATGAGTAATCATAATATTTTGTTTCATCCGGATTGATGTCTAAAACGGCAAACGATTTTTGGTGAGTGGTTTGAGTAGAATCTTCTTTGTATTTTACTTCATAAAAAAATCGATGAGTCTGAGATTCTGCAATGCCGAATAGTAGTAAAAGTATAATAAATAACGCTTTTTTCATGATGAAATGTTAAAGCTACAAGATAATAAAATTCTCTTTAAATGAATTATTAATATAAAATTCAATTTACTTTTCATCAATTTTCTTTATCGTTATCATAGATTCTTTTCTTATCTTTCATGAATGCGTAAATTTGTAAGATGTTTCGAGGAATCGGAACCGAAAAAAGAGAATATGACTGACAAAAAATACAGTGAAATACACCATACCGACAAAAATAATTACGATTATATTACCATTACCAACGACGAAAATAAAGTAAGAATTTATACTCTGAAAAACGGATTAAAGCTTTTTCTTGCCCAGAACTTTGATGCACCGAGAATTCAGACTTTTATCCCGGTAAGAACGGGAAGCAACAACGATCCTTCTGATAATACAGGTTTAGCGCATTATCTTGAACACATGATGTTTAAAGGGACATCGAAAATAGGAACTCAAAACTGGGAAAAAGAAAAAGTTTTGTTAGAGCAGATTTCCGATTTATACGAAAAGCATAAAGCTGAGCAAAACCCTGAAATAAAGAAAGAAATCTATAAAAAGATAGACGAAATTTCTCAGGAAGCAAGCCAATATGCCATTGCCAATGAATATGATAAAGCGATTTCTTCTTTGGGAGCAACAGGAACTAACGCACATACCTGGTTTGACGAGACTGTTTATAAAAATAACATTCCCAACAACGAGCTTGAAAAATGGCTGAAGATTGAGAAAGAACGTTTCTCAGAAATGGTTTTAAGGCTTTTCCATACCGAGCTGGAATCGGTTTACGAAGAATTTAACCGAGCACAGGATAACGATTCCCGTTTGGTTAATTACGAATTGATGGATGCGCTTTTCCCGACTCATCCGAATGGTCAGCAAACAACGCTGGGAAATCCGGAACATCTGAAAAACCCTTCTATGAAGGCGATTCACAAATATTTTGATGAATATTATGTTCCCAACAATTACGCAATGGTTTTGGTAGGAGACTTAGATTTCGAAGAAACGGTTGTTTTAATTGATAAATACTTCGGAACCATTCCGTATAAGGAGTTGCCAAAAAAAGATGTCATTATAGAAAAACCACAGGTTGAAATTGTTGAAAGAACAGTTAAAAGTCCGACAACACCAAGAATTCAACTGGCTTGGAGAACCGACAGTTACGGAACAAAGGAAGCAATGCTTGCGGATGTTACAGCCAATATTTTAAGCAATAGGGGAGAAGCCGGATTGTTGGATTTAAACATCAATCAGACGCAGAAAATGCTTTGGGCTCAAGCGTATTCTTTAGGTTTAAAACAATACGGATATTTTTCAGTTGTTGCAGTTCCGAAAGAAAATCAGACCTTGCAGGAAGCTAAAGAAATGATTTTGGAACAGCTAGAATTAGTGAAAAAAGGAGATTTTCCGGACTGGATGCTTCCTGCCATCATCAATGATTTTAAATTACAACGTTTAAAAGGTCTGGAAACCGCAGAGGGCTTGGCAACAAATCTTTACGATACGTATATTAAAGGAAAAACCTGGGAAGAAGAGCTGAGTGAAATGGATGAATATGCATCGTTCACAAAACAGGATGTAATCGATTTTGCAAATGATTTTTTTAAAGATAATTATGTGATTATTAATAAAGAAAAAGGGGTTAACGACAAATTATTGCGGGTAGAAAATCCCGGAATCACACCTGTTAAAATCAATCGTGAAGCACAATCTGTGTTTCTACAGGAGATTTTAAATGACAAAACAGAGGATATTCAGCCTGAATTTATTGATTATAAAAAAGAAATTAAGACGGATTTAGCTAAGAGCAAGAAACTGAATTTTGTTAAAAATAAATACAATGAATTAGCACAGGTTCATTTTATTTTTCCTTTAGGAAGCGACCACGATAGAGATTTGGGAATCTCAACGCAGATTTTGCAGTATTTGGGAACAGATCAATTTTCGCCTGAGGATTTGAAAAAAGAATTCTTTAAGATTGGGGTGACCAATGATTTTAAAACGACTCCAGATCAGTTAACCATTTCATTAAGCGGATTGGAATCTAATCTTGAAAAAGGAATTTCTCTTTTACAGCATTGGATGTCTGATGTAAAACCTGATCAGGAAATTTATAATCATTTTGTCGAAACACTGCTTGAAAACCGGGAGGCTGTAAAAAAAGATAAAAACCGCATTATGACGGCTTTAACGACGTATACAAAGCTTGGGAAAAAGTCGAGATTTTTAGATATTATTTCAAAAGAGCGGCTGGAAAATACAAGAGTGGAAGAGTTTACCAACCGGATGAAAAAGCTCTTCGGCTTCCCTTACCAAATTTTCTTTTATGGGAAAGATTTTGAAGGCTTTAAAAATTATATTCCGAACTATATCACTGATGAAGCTTTTCAAATTCCTGAGCCTAAAAAATATCCTGAACAGGAAACAACAGGAACTGTTTATTTTACCGATTACGATATGGTTCAGATGGAAATGAGCAAAATTGGAAAAGGTCAGAATGTAAATCCTGAAAACTTTGGGAAAATTAATGTTTTTAATGAATATTTCGGCCGTGGTTTATCATCAATTGTCTTTCAGGAAATTCGAGAAAGCAAAAGTCTGGCGTATTCTGCTTATGTATCTTACGCTCCGAATTCTGAACTGAATCATCCGGATTATATCACAACTTATATCGGAACTCAGCCCGATAAACTACAGATTGCCGTTGATACGATGACGGAATTAATGAATGAACTTCCTGAAGTTCCTGCTCAGTTTGAAAATGCTAAAAATGCAGCACTCAAGCAGATTGCTTCCACAAGGATTACGAGAACCAATATTTTCTTTAATACATTGCGACTGAAAAAACTGGGAATTGATTACGATTTCAGAAAAGATATTTATCGTCAGATCGAAAACCTGAAATTTAATGACCTGAAAGAATTTTATCAGACCTCGATCAAACCGATTCGTTTTAACACCGCCATTATCGGAAAAAAAGAAAACCTGAATATGAATGCTGTGGATGAAATGGGAAGTTTTGAGGAAGTAAGTCTGGAAGAAATTTTTGGATATTAAAACTAAAAATCTGCTGAAATTCTCAGCAGATTTTTTTCACATTAAATATGATATTCAGCTCTTTATATTTTTTTTATTGTAACATTTTTAATTTTTCCGGTTTTTATATCTTTTAAAACGATAGTAAGCTCTTTTTCCTGAAAATCGGTGTCTGTTTTCACCAACTCACAGAAATCTTTCTTTTGAAAATCGAGGCTTCCAAACTGAAGAATTTCATCCTCAAGATTTATTTCTTTTTCCAGATTTTTATCCCAAATAATTCCGACTACAAATTTTTTGTTTTTCATAGTAGGAGAAATACCCCATGTCTTTTCAGAAACTTTTGTTTTATCAATACTCTTATAAGGTTCAAAATAAAATCTTTTTTTACGGTAATCCAATGTCAACTTACCAAACTGAAAGGTTTTAGATCCAATTCGGGATTCTTTACTTTCTGTAGTTGTAATTCGTACATTTTCAAATTTTTCATTGTTGAGAATAAATTCAGGAGCTTCTAAAATATGCTGAACCTGTAAATCACTCATCCCATGAAATCCCCAAGAATATGTTCCTTTACCTTCTGCAACGGTTGTAATGACATCAGTTTTTTCTTTAAAAAATTTATAAGCGTCCAAAGACATCTCATAAAAGCTTTCTGCACCCGAATCAATAAGAATTTTATCGCTGGCGTCATTTTTTCCTTTTTTCAAAATGACATTAATGAAAGGATTGCTCTGGCTTGCCGACAAAACCAACTCCTGATAAACATCAGTATCCAATGATAAATTTTTAGCATTATCAGTGATGATAATCTGTTTGTTTCTGTCATCAAACTGTATTACAGAATTTCGCAGCATATTACTTCCAATGATTCCATCAACTCCAAAACAGTCAAGGATTTCAGCGCTTGTCTCCTGAAAAACAATTCCCGGACTATCTTTAAAATGTATTTCTCCTACCTGCAAATCAGGAAGACTTGTAATGATCATTTTTTCAGTCTTTCCAGAAGAATCACGCAAATCAACATTATCAACAGTTTTTAAGTTTAATTCTTTAAAAATCTTCTCAGAAACGGCAAAAGGAGCTCCGGTATCTAAAAGGAACTTATAGGGCTTTTCATTAATCTGAACTTTTACCATCAGTTTTCCTTTTATATTTTCATAAGGAACAACCTGATTATATTTTTTTGGTAAAATTGTTCCCTGATTGAGATTGATTTTATTCTGAGCAAAACTTACACTCATAAGAAATGTCAGAAATACGATGCATAAAATTTTTTTCATAGGATAATAGATATTTTTATTGAGATAAAGAAATTTCTTTAGCAATCTCATTAGCAATAATTTCAGCACCTATTGGCGACCAATGGGTGTCTGCATAATAATAGACATTTTTCTTTTGTTCTATTGCTTTTGATAATGCTTTAAACGATTCCAGTAGCGTATATTTTTTCGGAAGACTTTCTAAATTATGAAAAAATAACGGTTTTTGATACTTTTCTTGATGGGAGATATAAGGATAATAAATATCATATTTATCAGGAGCAATCAATAGAATAAGTTTAATATTTTTCTTTTTAAGAATTTCCAGAATGTGATTGATGATATCATTTGCTTTATTAACCGCAGAATAGCTGTTTTTTTGAGAAAGGAAGAGATAGTCATCCTGGTAGAATAAAAGATGGTCTGGATGATTCGAGAATAAAGTATTTTTATCAGTACGAACTTTAAAGGTTTGAGATGTCTGAGGTTTATCTTCAAATTCGTAAAGAATATTTGATAAAGGCGCTTTTAAAGTAGTTTCTGAAAAAAAATCAAGTTCTTCGCTTTTATGTTCTTTAGGAATTGAGAGAATATTTTTTTTTATAGAACTGGTCTGAACGGCGGAATTAATTTTGACAGATTGTGCATAATCTATAAACTTCCGTTCCACAGTTTCCAATACAACATACTCAGTTTTAACCTTGTCAAAAAAATCCCCGTTGGCAAATTGTATTAACCGTTCGATGGAGTTTTCGCCTAAACTTTTATCGATGTCTAAAACAGAGAATCCTCTTTTTGCAAGATAGTTTTGATATCCTAAAGAATCCTGATCAGAGAAAGAATCGCCAAAAGTGATAACGTTAAATTTATTTTCTTTGCTTATATCGATTTGAGATACCTGTTTATACGTTTTTTTAATTTTAAACTGGCTGTTTATACTTTTATTTGAGCATGGATTTGAATAAAGATATCCAACCCGAATTAAATCTCCATCATTCACATCATAAAAAAGCACATTTATAAGGTGAAGCAGCAAAAACGGTAGGGTAAATACAAGGCTTTTTAAGATAAACTTTTTCATTATTTTAAAACTGAAAATATATAAACTGCTGCTGATTACCGCCAAACCAAAACAAGACAAAAAGAATTGCAAAATAGAAAGTATATCTAAAATAGGAAGGTCGTTTAATGCCAATCTTTGCGATAGCATATTCTTGCCCCCTGCCTTTCCATTCGATCAGCATAAATATAGATACTATAAAAATCACTACAAATGCATCTTTCATGTTTTCAAATCGTGGCAGAGTAAACAAGGTTTGCGAAAATATCTTCGAAATGTAGCTGAGAGCATGAGTGATATTATCTGCTCTGAAAAATATCCATGAAAAAGCGATCAGTGAAAATGTCAGTATTACCTGAAAGCCTTCTTTCAAAGTTGGGAAATTTTTCCCCTTAGCAACCACATCGATGTGGTTTCTGTTTGTTTTCAGAATTATTGAAGGCATAATGAAAATAGCGTGGAGTAATCCCCAGACAATAAAGGTCCAGTTTGCACCGTGCCAAAATCCGCTTACTAAAAATATGACAAATGTGTTCCTGGCCCGCATGAGATTTCCGCCTCGACTTCCGCCTAACGGAATATAAAGATAATCTTTAAACCATGATGATAAAGAAATGTGCCAACGTCTCCAAAATTCAGCAATATCACGCGAAAAATATGGAAAAGCAAAATTTCTCAAAAGGCTAATACCGAATAGACGCCCGGTTCCTATGGCAATATCTGAATATCCTGAAAAGTCGCCGTAAATCTGAAATGTAAAAAACACAGCTCCCAAAACAAGTGTACTTCCTGATAAATCGTCAGAATTGCTGAAAATCTGATTGGCAAAAACGGCACAGTTATCGGCAATGACAATTTTTTTGAAGAGTCCCCAAAGGATTTGTCTCATTCCATCCACGGCATTTTCATAATTAAAAGTTCGTTGTTTTTTGATCTGTGGAATAAGATGAGTTGCCCTTTCAATCGGCCCGGCAACCAGTAGTGGAAAAAAGCTTACGAAAACAGCGTAATCTATGAAGTTCTCTTCTGCCTTTATCTTGTTTTTATACACATCAATTACATAAGAAAGACCATGGAAAGTATAAAACGATATTCCTACAGGTAAAACAATATTCAGAATCGATGGGCTTACGTTCCAGCCCAGATAAGACAAGGATTCTGCAAAGGATTCTGCAAAAAAGTTATAGTATTTGAAAACACCCAAAAATCCTAAATTTATACCAATACTTATCCAAAGCCAAAGTTTTTTTCTGTTTTGATTTTCTGAACTTTGCATTTTTAGTCCGGTGAAGTAATCCAGTAAAGTAGTAAATAAAAGTAAGAACATGAAACGCCAATCCCAGCAAGAATAGAAAAAATAACTTGCTGCAAGAAGCAAAATATTTTGAAGTTTAAGATTCTTATTTAGTGCAAACCAATACAGTACAAATACGATAGGCAGAAAAATCACAAAATGAATTGAGTTAAAAAGCATTGTATAAGTATCTTTGGTTAAAATATCATCTGGTAACTGTCAAAAATATGAAAATTTGATTCTGAATTTTCATGTGGTTGTGAAAAAATGACGTAATTTTTTTGAATCTCTGAGGAGTTTAGTGCAAACAATTATTTAATTTCTTTTGCTTTAAGAATTGTTTCTTCAATGTTTTGTGTTCTGACCTGAGGAATGAAATTTTCTCTCGGAGTGCCAGTAATATGATAAAGTCTTTCCGTTGGAAACTGATATCTTATTTGAGTTTCTGATAACTTAAACCCGGATATTGCCCCAAGAAGTCCTGCCATTGGAGTACCAATAATTTTTGCTTTTTTCATGCCGTCAAATCCGATAGCAATACCTTCGCCCATGCTTCCGGTCCAATGTCCGACTAAAATATATACATTTCCTTTAAATATTGTTTTGCGGGGTGTCACAAATTCTGTCCAGTGTCTTTTGGTTTCAAATTGTTTTTCATCAAATTCATGAATCTGATAGGGAAGTTGTTTATCTGTGAACCGGCCCATTATAGCTCTTGCAACTGTAGAATTTCCTCCACTTGGTGTTTCAGTCAGGTCGATGATCACATTTTTGAAGTTGATAAAAGTATCAAGGGTTTTATCAAATTCTGAAATTAAATTGTTGTTGCCCAAAGAATTATTGACTCTGATGTAAACTGTATTTTCGTTTAGGACTTTGCTGGAAAGTAATGTTTCGCTCGGCCCGTAATTATAATCGATGGGTTTGAAAACTTTTTCTTTTTTATTTTCAATGACAGTGATTTCTCTTTTGGTGTCATGAGTTCCGGCAAACAACATATCCAATGCATACTGATACATTTTTGCACTGTGATACTGAGTAAATTTTGGCAGAAATTTTTGTAATTGACTGTCAATATCTTTTCCATTAAATTTTGTGATCTGCATACCAATTTTTAATCCGGATTGGTCTGCACCAAATCCTTTTCTTATATCAGTTACAAAATATTCATTTCCTTTTTTCTCAATATAAACGTCCTGTCCTGACGGAATTAGTCTGTTTGATGAGTTTAGATTGATGCTGAGTGAAGAATGCCCATTATAAAGTTCATTTAAAACATTTTCAAGAAGTCTTATAAAATCTGAATCATTTTTGATTTTTTCAGCCTGAGGTTCATAGATTTCCTTTGCTTTTTTCCAGTCAATTTTCTGTTCATTAAGATATGCGTAATGGTCATTAATATCATTCCAGAATTCATTAAAGTCTTTTTGATATTTTGTTTGGGCAGAAAAGTTTCCGCACAATAAAATGAAAACTACGAAAATAACTGTCAGCAATTTTTTTATAATCATATATTGATAAAAAATAACTCAAATATATGAATTTTTCACATGATGAAGAGTTTTATTAAGCTAAAGTTTATGAAATCAAAAGTCTATAATTGCTTATTGATAGTAATAAATCTTAAAAAATAAATCCTGGATTTTTCCAGGATTTATTTTTTTTACTTTACAATTTTCATCTCATCAATCAGCCACTTCGAATCGGCAAATTTATCGATAATGAAAAGAATATATTTTGTGTCAACCATAATGTTTCTGCTGAAACGAGGGTCGTAATTGATGTCACTCATCGTTCCTTCCCATTGTCTGTCGAAATTCAGACCCACAAGGTTTCCATGGGCATCCAAAGCAGGGCTTCCTGAGTTTCCTCCGGTAGTGTGGTTGGTTGCTGTAAATCCTACAGGAACATCACCGCTTTTATCTTTATAAATTCCGTAATCTTTTTTGTTGTAAAGATCGATTAGTTTTTGCGGGACATCAAACTCATAGTCTCCCGGAACATATTTTTCAATTACTCCCGCCAAATGAGTCTGGTAATCGTATGAAACAGCATCTCTCGGCGTAGAACCTTTTACCTTTCCATAAGTTACACGAAGGGTGGAGTTTGCATCCGGAAAGAATTTTCTGTCTTTATCCGTAGACATTTGTTGTGCCATATACTTTTTCTGCAAGACATCAATTTTCGCCTGTAAATCAGTGAACTGAGGATCAGCTGTTTTCATGTACGTATCTTTAATACTCATAAATAGCTGATAAACAGGGTCTTTTTTTATGGTTTTAATTAGTTTGTCCTGGTTCGAAAATGCTTTTTCAATATCTCCGTTAAGAGCTGCTCCGTTTACCTGGCTTCTTCCTGTGATTACAGAGTTTTTAGACATTTCTTCAAAACTTGTAATATTCTGTATTTCATTTTTATATTTATCAAAACCGGCAGGTAAAAACTGAGGAGCTGTTTTGTTGGCATATAAAGCCAGAAGTTTAGCAGTAACTTTAGCATCCAGTTCTGCACTGTAATCTTTGTAGAAAGATGTAAGTTTCTTTTTGAAGGCAGTTAATCCTTTCTCATCCATTTTTCCGGCTTCCACTGCAGTAATATGATTTGAAAACATATTTGCAAGGGCAAATGTTTCAGCATTTCTTACAACCTCTGTATAGTAAGCATTGTTTAAAGCAAAAGGAGCCTGATCATTGTATAATTTATTCAATTGATCCAAGGTTATTTTTACTTCATGATTTTTTGCTACCAGAGAACCTTCATACATTACTTTTTTCTGTACGGCATTCGACTTTTTCAGGCCTTCCACTTCACCGATCCATTTTTTCCAGTAGTTAGCAACTGAAGCATATTTTGAAGCATACTTGATTCTTGTTGCATCATCGGCACGCATTTTTTCGTCTAATGTTTTCAAAGCGACATCACGTACAGCAATCCTTGCAGGATCAATTTCGGTCATGATTTTTTCAACTGCAATGGCAGGAAGATATTCTGTTGTTCTTCCCGGAAACCCAAATACGAAAGTAAAGTCGTTTTCGTTTTTATCTTTGATGGAAACCGGAAGATAATGCTTCGGAACATAAGGGATATTATCTTTTGAATATTCCGCAGGTTTATTGTTTTTATCAGCATAAATTCTGAACATTGAGAAATCTCCCGTATGTCTTGGCCAAACCCAGTTATCCGTATCTGAACCAAATTTTCCAATGCTTTGAGGTGGTGCACCTACCAAACGTACATCTTTATACGTTTCAATGACATAAGCGTAATATTTATTTCCGTAGTACATCGGTTTTACAGAAATTGACTGGTAGTTTTCAATTTTCTGAGAATTTTTGTAAATCTCAATATTATTGGCAATTTTTTTCGCCAGATCCTGGTCCTGCAGAGCATCTGTCCCTTCAAGAATCTGATTCGTCACTTCTTTGATATCTACGATAAAATCTACAGTAACCCCGGGATTCGGAAGTTCTGTCTCCATATTTTTTGCCCAGAAACCATTAGAAAGAAGGTCGTTCTGGACCGTTGAATGTGCCTGAATCTGCCCGTAACCGCAATGATGATTGGTAAGTAATAATCCTTTCGGAGAGATGATTTCTGCTGTACAACCACCGTTGAACTGTACCACTGCGTCTTTAATGCTCGGTTTTTGAGTGTTGAAAATGTCTTTTGCAGAGATTTTCATTCCGAGATCTTTCATTTCCTTTTCATTAAGCTCCGTAGGAATCCACATTCCACCGTATTGCTGAGCAATTCCCAGAGAGAAACTGAAGAATGCTGAAGCAATAAGAATATTACGTTTTATCATTATTTAAAATTTTGCCTAAAAATACACATTTTAATTTTTTTACTAAAAGAAAAACCCTTCCTAAAATTTAAATTTAGAAAGGGCTTTCCGGGATTATGTTTTTCAGCTGTGATTCTTAAAACAATTTTAAAAATCTTTCGTACTGTAATTTGTACTTTATTTCATCAGTCTTTGAAAAGTAAAATTTTCCATCACTTGTGTTTCCTTTTACTTACCGCAAATTAACGTATTATTTTCAAGCTAAAAAATGAACCTATGTTCATAAAAGTTGTTTCCTGATGCGGCTTAAAGCCTGAGGAGTAATCCCGATATAAGAAGCGATATGCTTGAGCGGAATTTCCTGTATGAATTTCGGGTACGCTTTTACCAGGTTTAAGTATCGTTCTTCGGCACTGTGCATCAATAAAGAAATTTCTCGCTGTGTTTTTCTTACATAAAGATTTTCTGCTGAAATTCTTCCCAGATAATTTCCCACTTTACTTCTTTTGTAAAGTTCCTGAATATCGTCATAATGAATTCTGTATACCACTGTTTCTTGAACAGTCTTCACATTATAGGAAGATGGCGTTCTGGTGATGAAAGAATCATATGCACTGCAGAACGCATTTTCAGCTATAAAAGAAAATGTAACCTCTTTCGGGGGTTCTGTAGGATGAACTTTATTTACAAAAAAACGGATGATTCCCTTGTCTATGAAATAAAGATAATCTTCTACAGTTCCTTCATTTAGGATCATTGTTTTTTTAGGAAAAACCATTCTCTCAAATTTATTGACGTGGTAAAGAGCTTCCTCCTTAGAAAGACCTTCTATTGAGTTGTAAATATTCAGCAATTTTTCCATAAATTCCGTATGTTTATTGAGTTTTTCTGTTGCAAAGGTAGAGCCAAAATATCCTTTTTAAAGGAGATTTTTTAAGCTCTGGCGCCAATTATATTGTGCTTATGAGAAGCTTAAATGTGTTTTTTAAAAAAAATACACCCGAAAACTTTAAAATATAAAGCTAAGTATTTGAATTGGTTGAAAAAATAAACAATTGAGGCAATTAATACGAAAAAGCCATTACCTTATCATCATCCATCATTTTCTTGATAAAATTTTCATGATGCTGGTCTTTACCCGTAAGACGCCATGTGGTCACCAGGTTTTCTCTTGAAAACTGCTGTTTGATAACCGTCGATTTGAGACCGCTTGTTTTAAATAATAATTCACAATGCTTAAGATCTTCCTTGTTGGAAATTGTGATTCTATATTCACGGATCTTATGATTTTTATCGATGAAATTCTGAAAATAGGTGAGCGAGCTTAAAATAAGCAAAACGAGAACCGTTCCCAGTAATGAAAGATAAACATATCCTGAACCAACCGCCATTCCGATGGAAGCCGTAGCCCAAATGGTTGTTGCCGTTGTAATTCCGTCGATTTTATTGTCGCCTTTGAAGATAACTCCGGCTCCAAGAAAGCCAATTCCCGTAATGATATTTGCAGCAAGCCGATCCGGATCATGAATACCTATTTTTATGGAAAGAATGGTAAACAGGCAAGAGCCAAAGCAAACCAATATAAAAGTCCGTAACCCTGCAGACTTATTGCGGTATTCTCTTTCTGCACCGATGCAAAGTCCCAGTAGTACCGAAAAGAAAATCAGTAAAAGCTCATTTTGTATGGAATGGTCTTTTAGAAAATCCATTTTTTAAAATTTAGAGAAATAAAATTACAATAAATTTAGACGTTAGATCCAATTCAATTTTAAAGCCATTGTACATGCTTCCGTTGTATTTGAAACACGCATTTTCTCGAGAATGTTTTGTCGGTGACGATTGACAGTATTTACACTGATAAAAAGCAGTCCGGCTATTTCTTTACTCTTTTTTCCGAGCTGAATCATTCTAAGGATTTCTTTTTCCCGGGAAGAAAGAAAATCGGAATTTTCAACTTCTGTATGTCTTATAATTTCTCCATCGGAATTATTTATAATCATTCCTGTGTAATTTGCTACCGTAAAAAAATCGAAATGGTAAAGACAAAGAGCAAATTCTACATTTTTGTGATAAGGATCTGAAAAGTAAAACATTTTATGGATCAATGATTTTTGCTTACCTGAAATTCTCAGCCGGCTCACCACGCTAAAATCTTTTTGCTTTTCAAACGGAACTGTTTTAATAAACTGAAAAAACTGAAGCTCCAGAATATGCTTTTGTAAAACATCATCTGCTTCCAGAATGTCAAAAAGTTCATCTTCCCAGATGCTTTCAATTTCAATAGATTTTTTATTCTGAAAAACATTCAGCTCATCTGCAATTTTCCCTGAATAAATATAACTTTTATTGTTTTTAAGATCACTCAGAATGGCAATTCCGTTTTCGAGTTCCACAAAATTTTTAGCCATGATCTGACATTTTTCCAGCTGCCATTTTTCAGTTTTCGTTTCAAAAACAAAATTTTGTTGTAATAATTGATTGTTGAGGTCAGACTGAACAGGTTTCATTTAAAAATGGTTATTAATCAGTATTGGTTATGATGTTTTGAGCCTATACATTTGTACAGCGTAATGTAAAAGTACAATGAATAATCTGAACGAAAAAGAAAAAATGCTGGCAGGAGAAATATATGATGCCAATGATGCTGTTTTGGTAGAAGAAAGACAAAAATGCAAGGACCTGTGTTTTGAGTACAATCACCTTTTACCTTCTAAGATCGAAAAAAGAAAAGTGCTCATTAAAAATATATTGGGTAAGACAACAGATCATTTCCATATCGAGCAGCCTTTTTATTGTGATTACGGCTACAATATTGAAATTGGAGAAAACTTTTATACCAATCACAATGTTGTGATTCTAGATTGTGCCAGAGTAACTTTCGGTGACAACGTTTTTATTGCTCCAAATTGCGGTTTTTATACAGCAGGACATCCGTTGGATGCAGAAAGAAGAAATAAAGGTCTGGAAGATGCAAAACCTATTACGGTTGGAAGCAATGTATGGATTGGAGGTGGCTGTACGATTCTTCCGGGAGTTACCATTGGTGATAATACAGTAATAGGAGCGGGAAGTGTTGTTACAAAAGATATTCCTGCCAATGTTTTGGCGTTCGGAAATCCATGTAAGGTTGTACGTGAAATTTAATTTTCAATAAGATCTGCGAATAGCAGCAATATCAATCATCTAGAAATGAAAAAAATAATACTCGTATCAACTATAGCTTTAAACTTATTTCAGGTTTTAAAAGCGCAATCTTTGGAAAAAATGACGTGGTTTAACGAACCTCAGCAATGGGAAATCAAAGACAAAAAACTTATAATGAATGTTACTCCACAAAGTGATTACTGGAGGATTTCGCACTATGGTTTTACCGTTGATGATGCACCGTTTTATTATTCTACATACGGCGGAGAATTTGAAACCAAAGTTAAAATCACCGGTGATTACAAAGCCCGTTTCGACCAGATGGGACTGATGTTAAGAATTGATGAAGAAAATTATATTAAAGCCGGTGTCGAATTTGTTGACGGGAAATTCAACCTAAGTACCGTTGTTACCCATAAAACCAGCGACTGGAGCGTAATTGTTCTGGATAAAACTCCGCCTTTCGTCTGGATAAAAGCGATTCGCAGATTAGATGCGGTTGAAATTTTCTACTCGTTCGACGACAAAGAATATGTAATGATGAGAAACGCCCATTTGCAGGATAATATTCCGGTAAAAGTAGGTTTCATGGCCGCAATTCCCGATGGAAACGGTTTTAAGGCAACCTTTGAAAACTTTTCTGTAAAACATCTTCCTGACCAACGTCGCTTGGAATGGTTGAAGAAAAATTAATAAAAAACAGGCTGTCTTTGTAAGGCAGCCTGTTTTTATTATAAAATTAAATTTAATATTTAATGAATTTCAGTACTTCGTAATGATCTTTTAAAAATAATTTAATCATATAAGATCCTTTGGAAAGCTCAGCAACATTGATTGAGTTTTTTTTCGCCTTTGTAGAAAGTATAATTCTACCTGCAGAATCATATATTTCAGCTTTTATAATTTCATTTTTTGATTTCATGTAAAGAACATCTTTTACCGGATTCGGATAAATGAATACGGAATTCTTGTCTGTTGAATTTCCCATAGTAGAAAGAACATTCTGAACTGTAGTCGTATAATTATTGGTAATAATAGGATGGTTGTAATCAAAATAGATTTTAGCAAGATTACTGAAACTGTCTCCAATATTTAAAGTAGATTTTGTTTTAATTTTAAATGAAATATAACCATCATTATTTGCATCGTCAAATGGAAGCTGGATGTTTTCAAAAATAAATTCTATAACATTAGGATTGGTGATTCTTGTTATAAAACTGTGACTTCCATTAAGCGGAATTAAACTTGAAAGATCCAATTTTGAAGTATCAATTTCATCTTTTACAACGATATTTTGTGCATTTGCTGTTCCTGTATTTTCAAATCGGATTAAATAATGAACATAATCTCCAACTTTCGCTTGAGTGATTGCAGTTCCTTCCAGACACGTTTTGTCATTCGGGTCGAATGAATTTACAACAGTTTGATTGAGCGTAAAGATATTATCAGAAGGAGTTTCATCTGTTAACCCATTGATTTGCGCTGTGTAGTTCAAAATATCACCACCATTCAACGCCGGAGTTTGAACAGGCGTATTTAATTTAAAATTTAACACCATTTCTCTGGTTTCGAAAGGCATTAGATTGTTGAAATTCCAATCTAAAACTCCTGTTGCCTGCGAATTCGGAACAATGGTGGAGTTTAAAAAGTTCATCAGATTATCGTTGAAGTTATAAACGATCGTTCCTGATTGTGCCGATGTTCCTTTGTTTTTGTAAAAGATTTTATATTTTGCATCAAAACCGGGAGCTGCAGCAGTTACCGGGATGATTACAACTTCCAGATCATTATGGTTTCCATTGGCAGCCAAACAGAAATTCTGATTTACCGGACTTGTCTGGGCAGGAAAATTTACAGTTAACGTAGTTGGTGAAACAGTAAAATAATTAGGGTTTTCCAAAATAGGAGTTATAGTATGATTACCAGATTGTACAGGAATAGTATAGTTTCCAGAACCATTGGAAATCATACTACCAGAAACAGTTCCATTGGTAATATTGAATTTTTGGTAAGATTTGTTCAAATCATTTGCATCACAACCATTGTTATTACTATCAAATTTTGCATTTCCCTGAATGGTGTAAAAATCACCACCGGGTGTAAATGAACAATAAGAGTTTATCACAACATTATTAGATGATAAATAGTAGTTTGCGGCATAATAACTTATATCTTCATTGTCACAGCATACATACACAAGAGAAGGGTTACCATTGAAATTTGTATTGATCGGATTTGGACCTCCATTTTTTACACTCACATATTGTAGATTATTATTTTCACAATACATAGACATCATCGCAGGATTATTTTGTAAATTTAATTCTGTCAGATTATTCCCTGTGCAATACAAAAACTTGAGTGCCGGTAATGTACTTACATCTAAAGAAGTTAGATTATTCTGGGAACACTGGAGGTAAGTAACATAGGGTAGGTTACCTAAATTGACATTAGATAAATTGTTATCACCTATAGTTAGTGACTGAAGATTTGGGGTTCCACTCAAATTGAAGATGGATAGATTGTTTCCATTTGCATAGATTGTATTTAAGTTTGGACAGTTTGAGATGCTAAGTGAAGCAAGTGCTGGATTAAATTGACATCTGATTTCATTTAGAATTGATTTGTTAGAAATATCAAGAGTCTGCAAATTTCCACTTCCACCAATACTAAGTAGCGTCAGATTGTTCGAACCGGAAATATTTACACCATTTAATAAATTATTGCTTCTAACATCCAATTTATTAAGAGTGCTAATATTGCTTACATTAATGCTTAAAACATTTGTTGATTCTATATACAATTCTTTTAAAATACTGCAATTAGTTAGATCTAAATTACCATAATTACCTCCGTATGTAAGTTTTAAATACTGTAGAGTATTGGAATTTAAAGTTAGATTTGAGACAGAATCACAGGACGAAATTTCTAAGGTATTTAATAATGTCGATCCACCAAAATTCAAAGAAGTTATTTGCGGAAGATTGGTTAAATATGCAAATTTTAAAAGTGGGAGACTGTTAAGGTTAAAATTTTGCAGATTTGTAAGGCTGGAAATATCAATTTTAAAAACGTTTACAAAATTCTCAATTCCGCCTATATTGGTAATCAGAGTGTTATTTTTTAAATTTAATCGGGTAATTGCACTCGCTTCTGAAAGTTCAATTTGTCCATTACCATTTGTATCAATAATTGTTGCTCCTGTTGCATTAAAAGCTATCTGATTATTTGTTGTATTAGCCGTCAAAAGATATGCCTTAAAATTCGCATCAGCAAAATTTACAATTTGTGCTTGAGATATTGAAAAAATAAGAAATAAAAAAAGCAAATAGAGTTTTTTCATATAAATTATTAGTTTTAAATTCTTTTTAGAGTGAATAACAAAAATATACCATTAAGACTAAATCTCAATGGTATAATATGTTAAATTATTAAAAATTCATCTATTTCTCTATTAAATCCAAAAACTGCTGCTCATCCAAAATTGTAATCGTTCCGATGTCCTGTGCTTTTTTAAGCTTGCTTCCTGCTTTTTCGCCAACGACTAAATAATTCAGGTTTTTAGAAACGGCGGAAATATTTTTACCGTTGTGTTTTTCAACCATTTCTTCAGCCTGTTCTCTCGTGAAAAGAGAGAGCTTTCCGGTAAATAAGAAGGTTTTTCCTTCTAAGACATTCGATAAAATCTCGTTGGTGTTTTCTCCTTTTTCAAGCTGAACTCCATAAGACTTTAATCTTTCGAGCATTAGGATATTTTCCGGATTATTGAAGAAATCAACGATGCTTAAAGCGATTCTCATTCCGATATCTTCTACCTGGCACAATTCTTCTGCAGTTGCATTTTTCAGATCATCAATCGTGTTGAAGTTTTTAACCAACTTCTTGGCAACCGTTTCTCCGACGTGTTTAATGCCGATTCCGTACAGAACCTTTTCAAAAGCAATTTCTTTTGATTTTTCAATTCCGGAGATGATATTCTGTGCGGATTTTTCAGCCATTCTATCGAGCGGAAGAAGCTGTTCTTTGGTTAAAGCATAAAAATCAGCTGGATTTTCAATCAGTCTTTCTTTATAAAGCTGTTCGATAGTTTCACTTCCCAGATTTTCAATGTTTAAAGCTTTTCTCGAAACATAATGAATCATTCTTCCCACAACCTGCGGCGGACAATGAAGCTCGTTCGGGCAAAAATGAATGGCCTGATCTTCCACTTTTACCAGTTCAGTTCCACATTCCGGACAGTTTTTGATGTATTCTAATTCTTTGCTTTCGGGTGTTCTTTTTTCTGTGTTAACACCAACAATTTTAGGAATAATTTCGCCACCTTTTTCTACATAAACGAAATCGTTTTCGTGTAAATCGAGCTTTTTGATGATATCTTCATTGTGTAAGGAAGCTCTTTTTACGATAGTTCCGGCCAGTAAAACAGGCTTCAAATTGGCAACAGGAGTAATGGCTCCGGTTCTTCCGACCTGATAAGAAACACTTTGCAGTTCAGTTTCTACTTTTTCGGCTTTAAATTTATACGCCATCGCCCAACGTGGAGATTTTGCCGTGTAACCAAGCTGTCTTTGTTGTTTTAATGAATTCACTTTTAAAACAATTCCGTCAATTTCAAAAGGAAGGTTATGTCTTTCAACATCCCAGAAATTGATGAATTCTTTTATTTCGTCTAAAGTTTTACACAGTTTTGCCTGATCAGAAATTTTGAATCCCCAGTTTTGAGCCTTATGAAGCAGTTCCCAATGTGTCTCGGCAGGAACTTCCTCTGAAACAAACTGGTAAAGTACCGATGAAAGTCTGCGTTTTCTCACTTCACCGCTATCCTGCATTTTTAAACTTCCGCTTGCGGTGTTTCTCGGGTTCATGAACGGATCAAGTCCTTCTTCTTCACGAAGCTTATTGATTTTCTCGAAATTTTTTCTCGTCAAATAAATTTCTCCACGCATATAAAATTTCTCAGGATAATCTCCTGTTAATTTTAATGGAATATCTGAAATGGTACGGACATTTGCGGTAATTTCATCGCCCTGAAATCCGTCGCCACGTGTTACGGCCTGTGTAAGTTTTCCGTTTTCATAAAGAATGGAAATTGAAGCACCATCATATTTTAATTCGGCAACAAATTCTACGGGCTCATCAATGGCTTTAATAATTCTTTTCTCCCAGTCTTCCAGATCATCAAAATCGTACGAATTATCCAGAGAATACATTCTGAACTGATGCTGAATCGTCGGAAATATTTTGGTAACACCGCCTCCGACACGAATAGTTGGCGAATTATCGTCATGAAATTCGGGATATTCTGCTTCCAGATCCTGAAGTTCCTTTAAAAGAAGATCAAATTCCATATCAGAAATACTCGGTTCATCCAAAAGATAATAGTTTTCGTTATGCTGATGGAGTTCTTTTCTTAGTTGCTCAATTTTTTGCTGAATGTTTTCGGACATGGGTTTTCTATCTTTTCAACAAAAATAATAAGTATTGCGGAGAAATAAGCGATTAAAATTAAGATTAAATTCAACAAATGTTCAAATTCATTTTAAAAGGTAATCGTAAATGTCTTTTACCTTTGCAGCCAATTGTATAATTATCATTATATTGTTTTAAATTTCAGTTTTAAATTGAATTTAATTCAAAATAATAATGCAGAAGAATATTTAAAATTATGAAAAAGTTTATCTTAGGGTTTGCAGTTTTAACAACAGCTTTTATGAATGCACAAACTCAAATTATTGCTCACAGAGGTTATTTTCAGACCAATCCTCCTATAACGGAAAATTCGATCAAAGCATTAGAAAATGCTCAGAAATTAAAAATTTACGGTGCTGAATTCGATGTAAGAATGACGAAAGATGGTATTTTGGTTATTAATCATGATGAGCATCACGGTAAAATGATTATTGAAGAAACCGATTTCAAGGATTTGAAGAAATTAAAGCTTTCGAATGGCGAAAATTTACCGACTTTAAAAGATTACCTTAAGCAAGGAAAAAAAGATCCGTCTTTAAAGCTGATTATCGAAATAAAACCTGTAAAATCACAGGAAAAAGAAAACGAGATTGTAGAAAAAACAATTAAGATGGTGAAAGATATGAAACTTGACTCCCAAAGCGAATTTATTTCCTTTAGCCTCAATGTTTGTAAAGAAATTAAAAAAGTTGAACCAAAATTCAAAGTACAATATCTTAATGGAGAATTGTCTCCTGAACAAATCAAAAACGAAGGATTAGACGGAATGGATTATCATTACAGTGTATTCCAGAAAAATCCGGACTGGATTCAGAAAGCAAAAGTTTTAGGGCTAATCACCAATTCCTGGACGGTAAATGATGCAAAAGTTTATGAAGAATTAAAATCTCAGGGAATCGGATTTATTACAACCAATATTCCGGATCAGCTGAAAGGTAAATAATTTTCCGAAAAATTATATTATAAAAATCTGTTTCTTCTGAAGCAGATTTTTTTATTCAAATAATAATTATAAAATAATAATACCCTGTGGTACGTCTGTGGTATTTTTATTTTCTCTGGAAAAGACAATAAAGGTATATAAATTAAGTCACGAATCAACATTAAAAATCATTCATGTTTTTAAACAACTGTTTACTAAAAGTTTATGCATTTCTGTTAATCATAAATTAATATGTTGTTTAGAAATTCTTTAAAATATGTTAAAATCGTATTAAAGCTATGCTCGTCATAGCGATATAATTTTGCGCAAACAAAAAAAGTATGCGTAAAGAGACTCAAAAACTGCTTCTATTATCCATTCTCGGATTGGTTAGCGTCCAAATGGCGGCTCAACAGCAGGTGAAAAAAGACACGGTGAAAACCATTGATGAAGTTGTGGTAACGGCTTTAGGGATTAAAAGACAGGATAAATCCTTAGGTTATGTTGCTGAAAAAGTAGATTCTGAAATCTTTGAAAATATTCAGAATAATAACTGGGCGCAAGGTCTTGAAGGTCGTGTAGCAGGTTTAAAAATTCAGACAGCAGGAGCGGGTCCTTTAAGTTCTTCGAGAATTACACTGAGAGGCGAAAAATCTTTTAATCTTGATGGAAACTATGCTTTGATCGTTGTAGACGGAGTACCGTTGAGTAATTCAACAACAGGAACAGGAACAGCCGCTTACGGAGCCGGAACAGGAGGTGATTTACCAATCGATTTAGGAAATGGCTTGAACAGCATTAATCCTGATGATATTGAATCGGTGACTGTTTTGAAAGGGGCTTCAGCTGCCGCATTATATGGTTCGAGAGCTGCGAACGGAGCTTTAATGATAACAACAAAATCAGGAAAAAGTAAAAACGGAAGACTAAAAGTTTCATTTAATTCTTCTTTAAGTTTTGATTCTGTCTTAAAATGGCCGGATTATCAATACGAATACGGTCAGGGAACTTTGGCGAAAAATACAGCCGGACAGTTTTTCTATTCTTATGGTGCTTCTGCAGACGGAGTAAGCACGGGCGGAACGAGCAGTGCTTTCGGACCTAAATTTGATGGACAGTACTATTTTCAATATGACCCTACTGTATTGGGACAAAGTAAAGAAAGACAGTTGTGGAGACCTTATAAAGATAATATAAAAGGTTTTTGGGAAACAGGAGTTACTTCTTCGAACAACGTTTCTGTAGAAGGAAGCACAGATAGAACAAGTTTCAGAGCTTCACTTTCCTATCTTGACAATAAATGGATGATGCCAAATACGGGCTTTGATCGTTTCAACATGGCGTTTTCATTAGATCACAAAGTGACAGAAAAGTTCAGAGTTTCTACAAAATTCAATTACGCAAATACAAAAAGTGATAATCTTCCGGCGACAGGATACAATAACCAGTCGATTTCTTATTTCATGATTTTCCAGAATCCGAATGTTGATTTGGCTTGGTATAAACCGATCTGGAAACCGGGACAAGAGCAGGTAGACCAGATTCACCCGTTCAGTAGCTTTATTGATAATCCGTATCTGATCGCTTACCAAATGCTTAATGGTGTAGAAAAGAAGATGATAACGGGAAATATTTCAGGAACTTATGATTTTAATAAAAACTTCAGTTTAATGTTAAGATCAGGAATTGAAATGCTGGATGAAGAAAGAACAACAAAGCGTCCTTACAGTTCAGCAAATTATCTTAAAGGCTTTTACAGAGAACAGTACATCAAAAATAATGAATTTAATAATGATTTATTATTCACCTTTAAGAAAGATTTCAACAAGTTTAATATCACTGCAAATGCCGGAGCAAGTGTTCGTTATAATGAATATGTAATGACAGATTACCGTGCAGAAGGTCTTAAAGTCGTTGGAGATTACAGTCTCAATAATGCGATTTCTTTGATCACAAAAGTTCCGAGACCAAGTGATCAGCAGACCAACTCTGTCTATGGTTTGGTAAGTGCCAATTATGATAACTTAGTGTTTTTAGATGTTACAGGAAGAAATGACTGGAGCAGTACACTTCCGGTAGAATACAGATCATTCTTTTATCCTTCCGTGAGCAGTAGTTTTATTCTTTCTGATATTTTTAAACTGTCAAGCCCTAATTTTAATTATTGGAAATTAAGAGCTTCTTGGGCAAAAGTTGGGGTGGCAGGACTTCCGTATCAGCTTGACAAATATTATACGCCAAGTGATTTTATTGGTTCGGTTTTAACACCGGGAACATATCCTAACCCGCTTTTGAAACCTGAAGATAATACCAATATTGAAGCAGGGATGGATTTTTCTGTGCTGAAAAACAGATTAAGCTACAATGTAACGCTTTATCAAAACGATACAGATAATCAGATCATCACGATACCTACATTATTAGAATCAGGTTATTCAAACAGAATTATCAATGCCGGGAAAGTGAGAAACAGAGGGGTAGAAATGAGCTTAAGTGCAATGCCTTTCAAGAAACAAAATTTTAGCTGGAATATCTCTGCCAACTGGTCTTTAAACAGAAACGAAATCCTCACCTTACCGGATGAATTTGCAGGAGAAAATTCTTACACCATTTCTACGGTTGCAGGAGTTCTGTATTACAATGCTGTGGTCGGAGGATCTTTAGGAGATTTGTATGGCTTTAAATTGTTAAGAAATGAGGCGGGGCAGGTGATCTATGATCCTGCAACGGGACTTCCGGCAAGACCAGACCGTGTAGAAAAAGTAGGCAATGCATTTCCCAAATGGAGAGCCGGTTTTCAAAATGATTTCAAAATAAAAAACTGGCAGATCAGTTTTTCGTTCGATGGTCAGTACGGTGGAATGGCATATTCTCAAACCCATCACAAAATGTCTGAACAAGGTAAATTAGGTCATACTTTGATGGGAAGAGATAATCCGAACGGAACGATTGTAGGAGAGGGTGTAGTTTTAAATGCAGACGGAACGTACAGCCCTAATACAAAAACGGTTGGTTTGGCAGCTTATTACGGAGATTACTACAGAAGAGCTAATATTGAGACCAATACATTCGATACTTCATTTATTAAATTAAGAGATGCAAGAATCGCTTATTCTTTCTCAAAAGATGTGATCGCTCCTTTAAAACTTACTGAACTTACTTTAGCAGTATTCGGAAAAAACCTTTGGATGTGGACGAAGTTCCCGATGTTTGATCCGGAAGTTGCAGCATTAAACGATTCTACAATTACACCAGGTGCTGAAATCGGTCAGCTTCCATCGGCAAGAACTGTCGGTTTTCAAGTTAATTTAAAATTCTAAGATCTACCTCATGAAAAAAATAATTTTATCTACAGCAATTGCTCTTTCATTATTGAGTTTAAATTCTTGCGAGAGAAGCTTTGAAGAAATCAATACAGATACAAGTAAAATTAAAACACCTTCGGTGGGAAGCTTTTTGATTCCGATTCAGTATGAAATGGGATCTTACGGATACAACAGAGCCGATGATTTTACTTTCGACATCATGCAGGTTGCCTTGGCTTTTCCTAATGAAGGAAATACGGTAAGCCGCTATTATCTTACAGAAAGTACCGGAAACGGATATTGGAATACAAGCTACAAATGGCTAAAACAGGTTAAAGAACTTAATGAAGCAGCAAAAAAAGAGAACAATGCCAATTATCTTGCAATATCTAAAGTTCTGAATGCATGGATTATGGCAAATCTTACCGATGCATTCGGCGATGTTCCGATGACAGAAGCTTTGAGACTCGAAGACAATATCATGAGACCAAAGTATGATAAGCAAAAAGATATTTATTTGTTCTTACTGGATGATCTTAAGGCAGCTAATACTTTATTTGATACAACAAAAGCTTTAAGTGAGGGCGATTTATTTTTTCAGGCAAACTCTAATGCTGCAAATATTGTAAAGTGGAAAAAATTCTGCAATTCTCTTTCATTAAGACTTCTGACAAGAATTTTAAAAAGAAACGGTGAAGTAAATGTTCATCAGAGAATCACTGAAATTGTTAATAACCCGACAACATATCCGATCTTCCAAAACAATGCTGACGGAGTAGTGCTAGATATTTCCGGAGTAGCTCCTCTAATGCCTCCCATTGCAAGACCACAGGATTTTACGGCTTACAGAGCTTCGGGAGCATTTTTTACCCAAACTTTAGTTGATAACAACGATCCGAGATTGAGCATGTTTTTTTCTCAGGCAAAAAGTGTTACGCCACCCAATCCCAATATAGGTTACAAAGGAGCTCCGTCAGGTTATGCTTTAGGAACTACTTTTGATTATCAGCCTTCAAATTTAAATCAGAATTTAGCAAAAGCACCACTTAAAATCTTGATCATGCCAAATGCAGAGCTTCAGTTTATCCTTTCAGAATTGGCGTTCAAAGGAATTATTCCGGGAAATGCACAGACTTTCTACGAAAATGGAGTAAAAGCAACTATTGAGCAGTGGGGTGCAACAATGCCTGCGAACTATTTTGCCAATCCTAAGGTAGCGTATAACGGTACTTTAGAAAGAATTATGCTTCAGAAGTATGTAGGATTGTTTTTCGTAGATCATCAGCAATGGTACGAGCAAAGAAGAACAGGTTTCCCTGTTTTACCGAATAATGGTGGACTGATGAACGATGGTAAAATGCCTCAGAGAATGCCTTATCCAACGGTTACAAAGGTTCAGAACTACGAAAATTACGTTACAGCTTCTCAGAACATGGGCGGCGATAATATCAACACAAAAATGTGGTGGAATCAATAATTTTTTAATTTCAAAATTATAATACAATGAAACATAAATTCATCATCCCTTCATTATTTATCTCTGCGATGGCGTTTTCTCAAGCATCTGTTTCGGGATACGTTTTTGAAGACACAAATAAAAATCAGAAGAAAGAAAACAGAGAAAAAGGAATTGAAGGAGTAGCTGTTTCCAATGGTGCACAGGTAGTTTTGACGGATAAAAAAGGAAAATATAGCCTGCCGATTGCAGATGGACAAACGATTTTTGTAATCAAACCATCCGGTTATATGGTTGCATTAAATCAGAATAATTTACCGCAATATTATTATCAGTACAAGCCGAATGGTTCTCCCGCAGATTTTAAATTTAAAGGTTCTGCGCCTACGGGAATGCTCCCAAAGGAATTAAATTTTGCTTTGCACAAACAAAACGAAAGCAAAAATTTTGATATTCTGGTTTTCGGTGATCCACAGCCTTATACAGAAAAGCAGTTGGACTATTTCAAAAGGGCAATCGTAAACGAGGTGAAATCTACCAAGAAAAATGCTGTTTTCGGGATCAGTTTGGGAGATTTGGTGGGTGATGATCTAAGTCTGCAGAAGCCTTATGCTGATGTAATGAAAGAGATTGGTCTTCCCTGGTATAATGTGATGGGAAATCATGACATGAATTACGATGCTAAAGAAGATAGGCTTTCAGACGAAACTTTTGAAGCTAATTTTGGTCCTGCCAACTATTCTTTTAATTACGGAAATGTTCATTTCATTGTATTAGATGATATTCTTTATCCTGATCCTAGAGACGGTAAAGGCTATTGGGGAGGTTTCAGAGAAGATCAGATGCAGTTTATAGAGAATGATTTAAAATATGTAGACAAAAACAAGCTGGTCGTGGTTTCTTTCCATATTCCATTAGATCATACAAATGAAGATAACTTCAGAAATGCAGACCGCCAGAAATTATTTGATGCATTAACACCATTTAAAAATGCTTTACTGCTTTCTGCTCATACCCATATTCAACAGCAGATTTTCTACGGAAAAGCTCAGGGTTGGAACGGTTCAAAAGATCTTCATGAATACAATGTAGGAACAACTTGTGGCGATTGGTGGTCAGGAACTTCAGACGAGATTGGATTACCGACTTCAACCATGAGAGACGGTACTGCAAAAGGATATTCTTTTATCAGTTTTAATGATAATGAATATAAGGTTAAATATAAAACTGCCGGAAAACCTGAAGATCATCAGATTCAGTTGTATGTGCCAAAAGTAATTCCTCATCCGTCTAAAACTTCAGCAAAGATTTTGGCTAATTTCTTTATGGGAAGTAAAAAAGACAAAGTGCAATACAGAATCGACGGCGGAAAATGGGAAGAAATGGAATATATTGAAACCATCGATCCGAATTTTGCAAATTCCGTTTTCAAATGGGATACTACCGACAAGCTTTTCCCGGGAAGAAGGCCTTCAAATCCTGAACAGTCAAAACACATCTGGATCGGAGGGTTTGGAAATAAACTTTCTTTAGGCAGACATAAAGTTGAGGTAAAAGCACAGGATATGTACGGAAATGAGTTTACTGCTTCAGAAAATTTTGACGTACAGGATCAGATTATTATTCCTTAAATTAATTTTCAATTTTTATATATTACTTTCAGAAACCGGCTTATTCGTAGGCTGGTTTTGTTTTAAATAGAATTTGGTAATGATTAATTTTTAGTAAATCAAAATCATAAACACGTGTTTAAAAAAATGGTTTTGTAGATTTGTACCATTAAAATTTAAATAATGAATTTAAACGGAAAAAACGCTATCGTAACCGGTGGAGGAAGAGGTTTAGGAAAAGCTGTGGCTTTAATTCTTGCCAGTGAAGGAGTAAATGTAGGAATTACCGGAAGAAACGAAGAAAATTTGAAAATGACTGTTGACGAAATCCAAAAATTGGGTGTAAATGCAGCGTATGCAGTTTTCAGTATAGATAATGAAATTCACGTAAAAGCAGGAATCGAATCGATTGCAGAGCAATTAGGTGGTATAGATATTTTAATCAATAATGCCGGAATCGGAGATTTTGGTTCTATCGAAGATATGTCTTCCGAAACTTGGGAACAGGTAATCAAAACAAATCTTTTCGGAGTATATTATGCAGCAAAAGCAGTTTATCCATTTTTAAAAGAAAAAGGAGAGGGCGATATTGTAAACGTAGCTTCTACAGCAGGTTTGAAAGGTGGACCAAATATGTCGGCTTACGCAGCATCTAAAGCAGCGGTGGTTTCCTTATCACAATCGATGATGGCAGAATGGAGAAAACAAAACATCCGTGTAATTACACTTACGCCAAGTACTATTGCTTCAGATATGTCTATTCAGGGAGGCCTTACAGATGGAAATCCTGATAAAGTGCTTCAGCCGGAAGATTTCGCAGAATGGGTAAGAGATATTCTGAAAATGAACAGAAGAGCGCTAATCGCAAATGGTTCTATTTTTTCTACCAATCCATAGTATAGACACTAGAAACTAGATATTAGAAATTAGTTTTTTATGACTTTTAAATAACGGCGGACTTCGGTTCGCTTTTTTTATACTTAATTGTCATTGCTAAGAGCGACTTAGCTGAGTGAAACGCCCTTGCGAACAAAAATATGCAGTATAGCATTAAAAAAGTCTTTGCGCGCTTTGCGTTAAAAACACTTCGACAGGCTCAGTGTGACATCTCTAATACTAACTGTAAAGATTCTAATGTTAATTCTTTATTTTTGCAGCAAATTATTCACATGCAAAATTATTTAGAATTCGATTTCAGAATTTCTCCGCTTCAACCGTGGAACGAAATATTAATGGCAGAACTTATTGAGATAGGTTTCGATAGCTTCACGGAGGAAATTCATGGAATTTTAGGATATATTCAGAAGGACTTATTTAATGAAGAAGAATTAAAAGCTTTACCGCTTTTTCAGAATGAAGAGGTAAAAATTGAATACACTTTTCAGGAAATGCCCAATATCAACTGGAATGAAGAGTGGGAAAAGAATTTTGAGCCCATCAATATTGATGATAAAGTATTAATCAGAGCAGAATTCCACGAATCTGTTCCCGGAATGCATGAAATTATCATTCAACCAAAAATGTCTTTCGGAACAGGACATCATCCGACAACGCATTTGATGATCCAGCAAATGATGGATATTGATTTTAATAACAAAAGAGTGTTGGATATGGGTTGTGGAACTTCAGTGTTGGCGATTTATGCAAAACAAATCGGAGCCGGAGATACAAAAGCAGTCGACATCGACGAATGGTCGGTGGAAAATTCAAAAGAAAATGCGGTAAGAAATGGAGTAGAGCTGGATATTGAGCTGGGAACTGCAGAAAATTTAGGCAAAGAAAATTACGATATTATTCTGGCCAACATCAATAGAAATATCCTCATTTCAGATATCCCGACTTATGTTTCTGTATTGAATGAAGGTGGGAAATTGTTACTTTCAGGATTGTGTTTCTTTGATGTTGATGATATTCTTGAAGTTTGTAAAGAGAATAATTTGGAACTGAAAAAGAAACTTCAACGCGAAGAATGGGTAAGTTTATTGCTTGAAAAATAAATATTTTGCAGATTAATATCAACCTTAAACTCAACCTCAATCTTAGTCTCAACCTGAAATTATGAAAACCTTATTCACTGTTTTATTTCTATTCATTATTCATTTTTTCTCTGCGCAGAAAGAAGATTACGAATATGCCAACGGAGTTTTCCATTTTGAAGAAAATAAAACACAAAAAATATTCACCGATTGGACGAGAATCCGGCAATCTCCGAATGTGAATGCTCAGATTTTAGATTCTTTGCCAACCAATCAACAGATTTTGATTCTTAAACAGGATGAAACTATTTTAAAGCTGGGTGAAAGAAGAGCTAATTGGTATAAAATATCATATCAGAAAGGTGATAAAACTTCCGAAGGTTACATTTGGGGCGGAAATCTTGCAGTAGGCTATAGAAACAAGAACGGGTACGATTTTTTGTTTGGCTTAACGAAAACAGTCAACAAAAAAGATAAGCAATATCCTGAAATCAATATTCAACAAAATATCGCAGCCATAAAAGTTATGGAAGGAAATACTTTAATTGATGAGGTTTCTTTCGAGTCCGGATCGGCTGAAAGTCTTAGTTTTGGAACATTCAATATTGAAAGTAATCACAAGCTACAAAATGTAGAATTAACTCTGAAGGCTACTGTTTCCGGCGAAGCATGCGGAATTCCGAGTTATGATCAATATGTTTTGTTTAAAGATAAAAAGCTGATTGCTCTTCCTCAGCTCATGAATGTTGGGGATGCTGATATATACTATCATAGTGAGGAATTTGTTTTCCCGAATGATAAAGGTGGAATCCCGAATGCTTTTATTTTTAAAATGGAAGAAATGGAAAAGGATGACAGAGATCGTGAAAAGAAGAAAAGAGCATCAAAGACTTACCTTTGGGACGGGAATTCTTATAAATTGAAATAGAATTTAATGATAAACTGAAACCACTGTATATTTACGGTGGTTTTTATTTTAATTGTATAGAATTTATACTCTTTAAAAAATTTAAGTAAACTATTTTGTTTATTTAAATGCAGTTTTTATGAATATACAATATTTAAATTTGGATGCTGTATTTGATAAGTAATCCATATAATAGACGATGAAGAAAATAAATAAAAAGATTGTGAAATGACCGATGTATTTAAAAATTATCTATCTTCAACAGGAGAACTATCAACTGAGGAAATCAACTTCTCTGCACAATTTTTCAAATCAGCCCGCTTCAAAAAAGGCGATTTTTTTATTCGTGAAGGGGAAGCCTGTCTCCACATCGGGTTTATTGCAAGTGGAGCTGTAAAAGCATATGCTGTCGACAAAGAAGGAGAGGAAAATATAACTTGTTTCAAGTTTGAAAATGAATTTGTCACTTCATTTCAGGAATTTGTAGCGCAGGAAAAATCGAGGAGGAGTATCAGGACTATAGAAGATAGTATAATCTACGCAATAAGCTATGTGGATTATCAATATTTGCTTGGTCAGGTTACGGCCTGGAACGGAGTTATAAAATCGGTAATAGAGCAGGAGTATAACCAAAAAGAGCGTTATCTGCTGAATTACAATAATAAATCCGCTGTGGATAAATACCGTCATATTCTGGCCAGTGAACCTATGCTCGTTCAACGGGTCGCAACTCAGGATCTGGCATCGTACCTTGGCATCACGCAGCGATCATTGACAAGGGCGAAAGGACAAATACATAGACCCAATGCATTATAGGACAAATGTCCTTATTCGATCCGGGTCATCGAAGTAGATTTGCACAAAAAATATGTTACGTCAAATTGCTCCTGAAGTGTTCCAGATTCCCCTGATGCCACGAAACAGTATCAATTGTTATATTATCGAAGGTGTATTGGTAGATTCCGGAATACGCAGTTCATATACCACAATAAAAAAGGTTCTCCGGGAAGTCCCTGTTTATCAACATGTATTGACACATGCTCATGCAGATCATCAAGGCTGTAGCGATCAGATTTGTGCTGATCTCTCAATTCCCTTACTCTGCCATCCCAACGAAGTTTTTAGAACAGAAACAGGTATGGTGACCAACGATTACCCGACTCCACAACATTGGGTAGCCAGGCTCCAGCAAAAGTATTGGGCTGGTCAGGGACATAAAGTTGACCGGACAATTGTTGAAAACGATGAAATTGGAAACTTCCGGGTAATAGAGACTCCCGGGCATTCGGCAGGTCATATTTCTTTATTCCGTGAGCAGGATGGAGTACTGATCATCGGAGATGCCGCGGTAAATATGAATCTGCTTACGACAGCGATCGGTCTACATCTTCCACCAAATATATTTACCTCGGATCAGCAACAAAATATCAAGTCACTCCAAAAGCTGGCACAATTGAATCCTTCTGTTATCTGTTTCGGTCATGGCCCGGTTATGCGAAATACAGATGGGGAATTTGAGCAATTTTTGACTAGATTCAGTTCGGCTATTTAAAAGTAACGAGCTTAGTATACTGTAATTGGGTTTAATAGCGGAATTTTTGTACGCTAACATTTTCCATATGGTTTGGAAAATTATAATCCGATGATATTTACAAAGTTTTATAACAACAAAAAACCTCACAATTAAGAATTGTGAGGTTTCGTGAGCGCGAAAGGATTCGAACCTTTGACCGTCTGCTTAGAAGGCAGATGCTCTATCCAGCTGAGCTACGCACCCTAAAAATATTTTGATTGTCGGGGCGGCAGGATTCGAACCTGCGACCTCCTGGTCCCAAACCAGGCGCGATGACCGGACTACGCTACGCCCCGATTGAGGTCATCTTTTAACAAGAATTACCTTGTTTTTTGTGGGTGCAAAGATAGGATTTTTTTATATAAATCAAAATAAAATTTAAAATAATTTATCGTGAATATTTGCTGATCACTATTTTGAAAACTTTACCGTGTTAGTAATCATTGAATTATCCGAAACTAAAATGAAAAAATAATTTTATATTCTACGGTAATATTTTTTGAAATTTTCGCTGATCTAAAATTAGCCATCTGAAAATATGAGTAAGAAATTAAAATACCTTAAGACTTTCTTTCTACGAAAATAAATTGAAAACAATTAATGATTTTTAAGTTATAAAGACATAAAAGCTGAAATTGAAAACTATTATAAACAAAAAAAACTCACAACAGGAGTTGTGAGTTTAAGTGAGCGCGAAAGGATTCGAACCTTTGACCGTCTGCTTAGAAGGCAGATGCTCTATCCAGCTGAGCTACGCACCCATTTGTAATTTTGAGAAAATTATCGAAAACTGTCGGGGCGGCAGGATTCGAACCTGCGACCTCCTGGTCCCAAACCAGGCGCGATGACCGGACTACGCTACGCCCCGAAAGAAATAAATGCGGAGGGTAAGGGATTCGAACCCTTGCGACACTTTCGCGTCGACAGTTTAGCAAACTGCTCCGTTAACCACTCCGGCAACCCTCCTTTTTATTTATATTTTAAAGACCTTTGTTCTGTTATTGCGAGTGCAAATATAGAACAGATTTCTTTATTTACCAAATAAAATTCAAGAAAAAATTGCGTATTTTTACGCTTATAAACGATTAAAAAAGTAAACTGATGCGTAAGACATTATATATCATCGGCTTAAGTACGTTGGTTTTTTCGTGTACCTCACAAAAAAATATTAAAAAAAGTACGTACCGACCTAAAACAGTGGCTTCACAGCCAAAAGTTGCAGTCAAAACCGATCCTGTAGAAAAGCCAAAACCAAAAATTACAAATGAGCATGGCGTAGAATTTTTTACTACAAATATTGCGGATGCTACTAAAAATGATAACACCGTAAGTTATGGCTCTATCGTATCAGCAAAACCTGCGGGATATAAAGTGGTAAAAACACATTTTCCAGCAATTGCTCAAAATTTCAGACAGAAATATCTGATTTTACATTACACTGTTTTACCTGATGATAAATCGGTACAGGTTCTTACCCAGCAGTCTGTAAGTGCGCATTATTTAGTTAATAATTTAGGCGATAATGAAATTTATCAACTGGTTGATGAGAATAAACGATCTTATCATGCCGGAGTAAGTGCTTGGCGAGCTGATAAAAATCTTAATGATACTTCTATAGGAATTGAAATTGTTAATATGGGGTACACAGCTGATGCAGCAGGTGTAAAAACTTTCCAGCCGTTCAGTGATGACCAGATTAAAAAAGTGGCAGCTTTAGCCAAAGATATTGTGACAAGATATCAGATTCCGGCTACCAATGTGTTGGCACATTCAGATATTGCGCCGACAAGAAAACAGGATCCCGGACCACTTTTCCCTTGGAAAAAATTGTATGATGAATATCAGATAGGAATGTGGTATGACGAAGCTGCGAAACAGACGTTGCTTGCAACTTCACAAACCGATATTTCTGCACGATACAATGAGCCGTCATTTATATTCATGGTTCAGACGGCATTACAGAAATTCGGTTATGATTTACAGCCAAGCGGAAAATGGGATGATGTTACCAAAAAAACGATTGAAGCATTACAGTATCATTTCCGACCACAAAACTATGATGGAATTATGGATGCCGAAACATGGGCAATTCTTCAGGCTTTAAATCAAAAATATACTTCTAAGTAAGGCTAAGGCAAAGGTTGAATATTTCAATATTAATCAAGCAAATCTATTTTCAACCTTAATCTTAACCTAATACTCAACCTCAATTTATGGAAAATTTCAGAAAAGAAAGTGATCTTCTCGGGGAATTAAATGTTCCGATTGGTGCTTATTACGGAGTTCAAACTCAAAGAGCCATTGATAATTTTAAAATTTCAGGACAACTTTTATCGTCATATCCAGAATTTATTAAAGGTCTGGCTTTTGTGAAAAAAGCAGCAGCAAAAACAAATTATGAACTCGGGCTTTTAGATGAAGATTTATATTTTAAGATTGCAGAAACCTGTGATGAAATATTATTGGGAAAATTGCATGAACAATTTCCTGTTGACATGATTCAGGGAGGTGCAGGAACTTCTATAAACATGAATGCAAATGAAGTGATTGCGAATCGTGTTTTGGAAAAATTAGGAAAAAATAAAGGCGAGTATGAATTTTGTTCTCCAAACGATCATGTTAATCTTTCACAATCTACAAATGATGCCTATCCTACGGCAATTAAAATGGGATTGTTGCAAATGAATGCTACACTGGTTCAAAAGCTTGAAAGTATTGTTTTGGCTTTCCGTGAGAAAGGAAAACAGTTTCAGGATGTGATCAAAATGGGAAGAACTCAGCTTCAGGATGCAGTTCCAATGACAATGGGGCAGGAATTTGAAGCGTTTGCTGCAACTTTGGAAGAAGATATTTCGAAACTGAATAACAATGCCAATCTTTTTGTTGAGGTGAATATGGGTGCAACTGCTATTGGGACAGGTATTAACGCTCCAGTTGGCTATGCAACACTTTGTGCTAAAAATTTGGCTGAAATTACGGGTTATCCTATAGTCTCTGCGCCTGACTTGGTAGAAGCAACTCCGGATACAGGTTCTTATGTGATTTATTCTTCGGCGATGAAACGTCTTGCAGTGAAACTTTCTAAAATCTGTAATGATTTAAGATTACTTTCTTCAGGACCGAGAGCGGGACTATCTGAAATAAATCTTCCACCAATGCAACCGGGTTCTTCAATAATGCCTGGAAAAGTAAATCCTGTGATTCCGGAAGTGGTGAATCAGGTTTGTTTTAAAGTAATCGGAAATGATCTTACCGTCACTTTTGCAGCAGAAGCGGGACAATTACAATTAAATGTAATGGAGCCTGTGCTTTCTCACGCTATCATGGAAAATATTCACTTCCTTTGCAATGCTTTGGATACACTTCGTGATAAATGTGTTGTCGGAATTACTGCCAATAAAGAAGTTTGTTTGAATATGGTGAAACACAGCATAGGAATTGTAACCGCTTTAAATCCTTACATCGGATACAAGCAATCAACAAAAATTGCGAAAGAAGCTTTGGAAACAGGGAAAAGTGTTTACAATCTGGTTCTTGAGCAAGGTCTGCTTTCTCAGGAAAAATTAGACGAAATTTTAGATCCTGTGAATATGCTTAAGCCACACAATAAATAATCATTGATGAGCGATAATTGATGTACTTTTGCAGTCATCAATTATCGTTTTGTATTTTATAAACTGATTCAGCTTGAAATTCCTTATCATCATTCCTGCACACAACGAAGAAAACAATCTTCCGTTTACTTTAGATTCTTTACAGCGACAAAATTTTAAAGATTTTAAAATTGTTGTTGTGAATGATGGTTCTACAGACAGAACTTCGGAAGTTATAAAAAAATATACTGAAAATGATGGCCGTTTTGAAACGATTAATCTTCAAAAGTCAGCTCATCAGCCTGGATCAAAAGTTGTGGCTGCTTTCAAAAAGGGATTAAGTACTCAAAATCTGGATGAATTTGATGTCATCTGTAAATTTGATTCGGATATTATTTTGGAAGAAAATTATCTTCAGACTGTTGCAAGTGCTTTTGTTGAAAATCCGGATTATGGTTTGGTTGGTGGACTTTTGTATGTTGAAAAAAACGGGGAATGGGTGTATGAAGGAAATTCCAATAAACATCATGTTCGTGGCCCAATGAAAGCTTACAAGAAAGAGTGTTTTTTGCAAATGGGCGGTTTGCGTGAAACTTTAGGCTGGGATAATATTGATGCGATTTTACTGCAGAATTCAGGCTGGAAAGAAGTGGTTTTGCCGGAGCTCCATGTGAAATTAATTAAAGTAAAAGGTGCAGATTACACGATAAAACCGGCCGATTATTATGGAAGATATTTTTATTTTTTAGGTCTAAACCGTTTTCTGACCTATGTTGCAGCAGCAAAAGAAGCGATGAAAATAAAATCGCCTTCATTTCTGTTTCAGATTATCAGTTCGTACGAAAAATGCAAGTCTCAGAATCTTGAGTTGAAAATTACAAAAGATGAAAAAAAAGTAATCAATCAGCAACGCTGGAATCAGTTTAAAAAGAAATGGTTTAACGTGTGATTCAATAGGAACGGGCTTTAGCCCGTCACTCAAATAAAACAGATGCAATCGGCTTCAGCCAAAACATAAAATCAAAATTTCAAATTGAAAAAAATAGCCTACATAGAAATCGATACTCACGCAGAAGTTGCGGCTGATTTTATGGATCTAATGAAAGATTCAAAAGGGTTTTCTGTGGATTATTATTTTTCTGAAAAGATTAAAAAACAAATTCCTGGAAGTCATGAAAATGTTTTTTTGTCGGATAATTCGATGATTTTAGATCAACTGAAAACAAAGAAATACGATTTAATCATTATCGGAACTGTTCACCGTTATTTCAATACTTTTCTGAATATTACGCAGAAGTATAAAACAGCAATCGTTGTTCACAATCTTAATTTTTCTAAAGCTTCCAGATTAGATTTAATTAAAAATATTTTTAAGGAAGATGTTATTTATCGTCTGAAATTATGGTGGAAAGAAGGATTGTTTAATGTTTCAAAAGTTTATAGAAGTGCAAATCAGCTTTTGGTTTTAGATAAACAGTTTTCTTGTTCAGAATATCAATTTTTGCCGCTTTTTTATACAAAAGAATTTCAACAAGATAAAAATGAAAATTTAACGGTTGTAATTCCGGGTGGAGTTTCACAAAAAAGACGTGATTATAACCATGTTTTAGATATAATTAAAAAATCTGATAACGCTGAAAATGTCGAATTTGTTTTTCTTGGAAAAGCAAAAGGCGAAGAGCTTGAAAAGATTGAAAAAGTTGCTGAAAAATTTAATCTTACATACTTCACAGAAAGAGTTTCACAAACTGATTTCGAAAACTGGATGAAGAAAGCCGATGTTCTTTGGTGTCCGATTCAGCAGAAAACAAAATTTTTCAGTCAGGAAGAGATTTATGGCAAAACCAAAATGACAGGAAATATTGGGGATGCCATTAAGTTTGGTAAGATTGCTGTTTTTCCTGAAAATTATTCCTCAAATCTTGATTTTATCGTTTCTGAGAAAGAAAATGTCATTCAGCAGTTTGATGAACTCAAAGATTTTAAATATGATTTTCAGAAAGATTATAACAAAGAAATCGTTCTCAAGAACTTGGAGAAACTTCTCAATAATCTTATTTAAATTTCAGAATGCTTTTGATGAAATTCCTGTTGATGTACTGCTCAATCGGGAATATTTTTGTAAAATGATTTCCAATAAAAATCAGCAATAAAACGACTGCTGGTTTATAAATCAAATTGATCAAATTATTCTCGAAAACAGGCAAAACAATCGCAACTGTAATCGCCAAAGTACAGATAATCGAAACAAAAATCATTTCAATGGTAAAAGGAGAAACTTTAAACATGAAATAATTAAAAATAACTTTTATTAGATTGTAAGTCGTTACAGAAATTGCCGTCGATAAAGCAATTCCAATCAGGGAAAGATCAGTATAATTAATGAAATACCAGTTTAAACCGATTGTTAATCCGGCCAATAAAAGCATAACGATAATATTGAATCGGTAATATTTTGAAAGGGAGATGATATTTCCGTTAAATCCTGTTGCTAAGTCCATTAAAACGGCAGAACCCCAAATCCAAATAACGGGTTCGTACATTCTCAGCATATCTCCTTTGTTAGGCATAAAATGTGTTAAATAGGGGAATCCAACCATTATACAACCAAACAAGACAGCTCCAAGAAAATAAATAGTCAGTGATGTTTTTTTGTGAAATCTGTCGAGTTCCAACATATCACCATCGGCTAAATTTTTTCTGATAATCGGTGCGGAAATATTAAACAAACCCAATTGCGGAATAGAAATCAAAGAAATAAGAGCCAGCAAAATACTGTAAATTGCAATTTCTTCTTCACCAATAAATTCGCCAATCATATAATTATTAATCGCCATGTGATTTCCGAAAGTTCCCAGAAATCCAAAAAAGCTGTAGGCTGCAAATTCTTTATAAAAATGATCTTTTTTGAAGTAATCTCTGCTAAAGTCGAAGCTTATCTTTTCAAGTTTATTGGTGTAATAAATGTAGCCTGAAAGCATTAAAGCAAACATTCCGAAGAAAAAAGCCAAAGCAACCTGTTCTGAAAACTGAAAGTAAAAGAAAAGACAGAATGATCCTAGATTAGCGAGTTTTGGTAAAAGATTATCAAAAATATTAGAAACAACAATCCTTTTATAATTTGAAATATATTTATTAAAAATGGCACACAAAGAAAGCGTTAAAACAAGTGGCAGAATATATTTTTTGCTTTCCCATATTTTCATTTTTGTAAATTCAGGAAAAAAAGTAGGAATCAGAAAAAAAATGAGCAGGAAAATAAGAAAATTAAAAAAAACCAATGCTAACGAAACTGAAAGCATATTTTGATGTTTATCATCATCGTGTGCTCTTCCGAAAAACTTGACGTTTGAGTACGAAATTCCTACGACTACGAAAGGAACCAGCATTTCGGCAGCAGACATTATATATCGCAATGTTCCGTAAAAAAACAGATCATTCGTAAAAATAAAAATGGAAAACATCCCGATCAGGGTTGCCGTATATCCAATAACCGAATACTTAAAACCCTGCCTTGCAACTACGCTCATACTTGTATTTTAAAGGTTTTTAGGAATAAAAATAATATTGTTGATGTAGTCGGTTTTGTTTTTTTCGTCGCTTATATTTTTAAGTAGAATTTCTTCAGTCAGTTTTTCGAGTGTAAAAGTTTTTCGGTTTAAATAATGAGCTTCAAAACCCCAGCTTTCCACTTCAGAAATCTCATCCCAGATGGGTGTTTTGTGATGTCTTTGTTCCATCTCAACCATTAAAGTCGGCTTGAATTGCTGAATCGTGTTTTTTCCTCCGAAAAGTGTTTTCATTTCGTTCCCCTCCACATCTATTTTGATGAAATCAATTTTGCTGATGTTTTTAGATCGGGTCCAGTCATCCAGTTTTACCACTTCTACAGTTTCGGTGTAACTTCTTTCTTCTCCTTTTTCTTTATATTCCGTATTTAATGTCCCTCTTGAAGCGACCATTTTTCCTTTGATGATGGGAACTTTAAACTGTGCCGTTGTATTTTCATCAGAAAGGGCCACAGAAGAAATATTCATTGACGGAAACAGTCTTTTGAGTCTGATGTTTAATTTTTTATTAGGTTCGAAAGCGTAAATGTTCTTGTGATTCAGCTTGTTTTCAAACTGATAAAGGAAAGTTCCTACATTGGCTCCAATGTCAAAAATTACTGCGTCGTTTTGTAAATATTCTTTAATCCAAACCAGTTCCGGTTCTACATTTCGTCCTGAAAAATTTTCTCTGGTAAGATTTTTTAAGCTTTTAAAATACCTTTGTTTATAAAAACTCGGACTAATGTACTGTAGTTTTTCGGCTAATTGCTGGTATAAAGACATTGTGTGGATATTTGAAGGCCAACAAAGGTAGTAAAAAATGCTAAATTGCTGCTAAAAAATCCTAATTGTAACAGTTTGGTTTTCAGGTGGTATTTGTCTAATGTCTAATTTTGAGTATTAAAAATTGGGGTATCCAGAAAATCGTTCAGGGGTTTTGCCGCTTCAAATATTTTTGAAATATTTTTAACTGCATTTTTATCCATCAGATCTTTATTCGTCATATGATGAACACCAATGAAACTTTTTAGTTTTAAATACTCTGCCATAGGATCATCTTTTTCGAAACCCTGAGGAACATTTTTTAATGTATGCTCATCATCCAGCTCTCCGTAATATTTTTTAAACTCTTTTTTTTCAATTGTTTTCAGAAAATCATCTTTAAACAAAGAAATTTCTTTTCTTATTTCCTTTAAAATGGGTGCGTCGGGCAAATAAATTCCGCTTCCTAAGAAAGATTTTCCGGGTTCTACATGCAGGTAAAATCCTGATTTTGAATTCATTTTTCCCATTCCCAAGGAGGCTCCAAAATAGGTTTTGTAAGGTGTTTTATCTTTTGAAAATCGTGTATCACGATAGATTCTCAGCAGAGATTTTTTAGCATCAAGTTTTAAGATGTCTTTATCAAATTTTCCCATTTCGGAAATCAATTCTTCCACAAAATACTGAAATTCTGACTGAGCTTCCAAGAAAACATTTTTGTTTTCATTAAACCATTCACGGTTGTTGTTTTTGTCGATAAGCTTTAAGAAATCAAATATTTTAGCAGAAAGATGTGATGCCATGATTTATATTTTTATCAAAAGCCTGTTTAAACTTTTTTAGAAAAAGAGTTTCCAGAAAATTAGCAATTTAGAGTTGCAAAAAAAAAGAACTAAAATCTGGAACTCATAAGCAAAGATAAACTGGAAAAATGGATTTTACCTCA